>JBIQID010000012.1:0-37951 GCA_044508215.1 Actinomycetota bacterium
CCGGCCACGCCGCACCTCCACCGCCACGCCGTCGCGGTGCCGCACCACCAGCCGCTCGGCCGAGCGGAGCCGGTCGAACGCCCGCTGCCGGGCGATCACCGACGAGAGCGCCGCCAGGCGGTCGCGGGTCGCCGCAGCCTCCTCGTAGCGCTCCTCGGCGGCCAGCCGGGTCATCCGATCGGCGAGCGGCTCGAAGAGGAGCTCGGGCCGGAGGGTGAGTCCCTCCACCACGTGCTCGACGAGCGTGGCGTAGGTGGCGGGGTCGACCTCTCCCGTGCACGGGCACTGCGACACGCCCAGTTGTGCGGGGATGCACGGGCCGGTCCGCCGCCCCCGGCCAGGCCGCGAGCTGCAGCGACGGAGCGGCACCACGGTCTGCACCGCCTCGATCGCCGCCGTGGCCACCGCCCTCGACGCAACCGGACCCAGGTAGAGGGCGCCGTCGTCCTTCACCACCCGCGCCACCGTGAGGCGGGGGTACCGCTCGCGGAGCGAGAGCTTCACGAACACCTGCCGCTCCCAGCGGTTGGCCTCGCGGTTGTAGCGGGGCCGCAGGTGGTGGATGAGCCGGATCTCCAGCACCCGCGCCTCCAGCTCGCTACCGCAGCGCTTGTGGTCGATCCGCTCGGTCTCCCGCAGCAGTGCTCCGACCTTCCGCCGGTCGTCGCTCGAGAAGTAGGAGCGGACCCGCGCCCGCAGGTTGGTGGCCTTGCCCACGTAGAGCACACGGCCGCCACCGTCGCGGAAGAGGTACACGCCGGGTGCGCGGGGGAGGCGTTCGGTGAGGCGCAGCTTCGAGGCCTGGGCGTGTCCGGCGAGCGTGGGCAGCGCCCGCAGGTCGTCGAGGCCTCGCACCCCCAGCCGCCCCGCACGCTCGATGAGGAGGTGGAGGAGGTCGGTGGTCGCCCACGCGTCGTCGAGCGCCCGGTGCGACGGCTGGTGGGGGAGGCGGAGCCGCTCGGCGAGGGTGCCGAGCTTGCAGTTCGGCACCTCGTCGCGCACCAGGCGTCGGGCGAGGCCGACCGTGTCGATCGTGGCGTTGGCCAGCTGCGGTCGCTCGTCGCGCCGCAGCGCCGCCTGGATGAACGACATGTCGAAGCGGATGTTGTGGCCGACGATCACCGCGTCGCCGAGGAACTCGAGGAGCGTGGGGAGCACCGACTCGATGCGGGGCGCCCTCATCACCATGGCGTCGGTGATGCCGGTGAGCACGACGATGTGCGGCGGCACCGCGCGCCCCGGGTCGACCAAGGTCTGGAACGTCCCCAGCACCTCGCCGGCTCGCACCTTCACCACGCCGATCTCGGTGATCCGGTCATCCTCGGCCGAGCCGCCGGTGGTCTCGAGGTCGAGGACGCAGAAGGTGACCGAGTCGAGCGGGGTCCCCAGGTCCTCGAAGCTGAGCTGCACGGCGGAATCCTGGCGAACAGGTGTTCGTGCGTCAAGGATCCGGTCCCCGGGACGCCGCTACCATCGCACCATGGCTGCTCCCCGGTACCGATGCGCGGCGTGCGGCAACCTCACGCGCTTCGACGTCACAGCGACCCGCACGACGCGCTCGTTCCACCACTACACGGTGGGCGGCGACCTCCAGATCGAGGAGACGGAGGTGCTCGCCGAGCAGATCGACGACGTCCGCTGCCGCTGGTGCGGGACGGGCGAGTCGGTGGTCGAGGTCCCCGCCGGAGAGGCGCAGGACGTGGCTGCAGCCGGGGCCGTCGACGCGCCACCACCCGAGTGACCCAGAGCGCTCGTCCGGGCCCCGAGCCGGAGCGGGCGGATCTCGACGCGGCACGGGCCGAGCTGCTCGAACCGATCGCCGAGCTGGCGATCGCCGTCGCACGACGTGACGGGGCCGATCCCAAGGCCCCGATCCCGCCGAAGGCGCTGCACCCCTACCTGCGGTTCGCCCGACTGCCGGCGGCTGCGCTCACGGCGGCGGTCGCAGCGACGGATGCCGATGAGGGCTTCCGAGCCCGGGTGGCCGAGGCGTGCGCTGACGACCCGGCGCTCACCGAGGGCCAGCGGGCCTGGCTGGTCCGCGGCGACGGCTGGCAGGAGGTCTTCGACGGCGAGGTGGGCGCGGCCGCAGCGGTGCACGCCGAAGCGCGAGCCGAGCGCACCGACGTCGAGCTCCGCGAGCGGGTGGCGTCGCTCGAGGAGCAGCTCAGCGAGCGATCCGAGCGTCTGGCCGAGGCGCAGCGGGAGCTGGACCGGCTCCGGCGGACCGTCGACGCGCACGAGGTGGACCTGGCTGCGCTCCGCGACGAGCGGGCCCGCTGGCAGGAGAAGGCGGCCGCCGCCGACGAGGCCCGCCACCGCGCCGTGCGCGAGCTGAAGGACACCGAGGCCCGATCGGTCGACCGGCTGGAGCGTGTGCGCGCCCTCGAGGCGGAGGTCGAGGCGCTGGCGGCGGGCACGGGAGGCGAAGCGAGGTCTGCACCGGAGAGCGCCCCGCCGGTCGAGGGCGTGCCGGCCGAGGCGCTCCGTCCCCTCGCCGACCGCCTCGACGCCCTGGCGAAGGAGGTCGCCGCACTCGCCGGCGGCGAGGCCCGCCAGCAGGAGGCGCATCGGTCCGGGGGACAGCGGACCGAGGGGCAGCGGGGCGGCGAGCGAGGTGCGACACGGCCTCGGCGGCGGAGGTTCCGCCTCCAGCAGGGCATCCTCGAAGGCACTCCCGAGGCAGCGCTCCAGCTCCTGGCCGTGCCCGACGCGATCGTGCTCGTCGACGGGTGGAACGTGTCGATGCTCGGCTGGCCCGACCTGCCCGGACCGCTCCAGCGGCAACGGCTGGTGGATGCGCTGGGCGGCCTGGCGGCGCGGACCGGCGCAGAGATCCACGTCGTCTTCGACGGCATCGCATCCGGTGGCGCCCCCGTGGCGCACGGGGCGGGGAGGGTCAGGGTGCAGTTCACCCCGGAGGGCGTGGAGGCCGACGACCGCATCCTGGAGCTGGTCGACGCCGTGGCACCCGAGCGCCATGTCATCGTGGTGTCGAACGACCGCAGGGTCCGCGCCGGAGCGGAGGAACGCTCCGCCAACGTCGTCGGATCGACCGAGCTGCTGTCGCTGATCTCCGGCCGCTAGCCGCGGCCCCGCTGCACCCCACGGAAGCGCGCCACCCAGATGGAACCCCTCCACCTCACCGAGCACCTCGAGGCCATCGGCCTCGACGCCGGCCTGGCCGCGGTGGGCGTGACCAAGCTGGGCACCTGGACCGCGTCCCGTTCGGCGCTCGAGGAGCGCCGCGCGGACGGGGTGGCGGGCTCGATGCAGTTCACCTACCGGAACCCGTCCCGATCGACGGAGCCGGCCCGGATCCTCCCCGGGGCACGCAGCATGGTGGTCGGGGCGTGGCGCTACGCCACCGGTGCCGACCGGGTGCCGGCGCCCGACCCGACCCGCTCGGCCCGGGTGGCCCGCTACGCCACACGCGACACGAACGCCCGCCTCCGGGAGGCGCTCGGGGCCGTGGCCGACGAGCTCCGCCGGCTGGGGCACCGAGCGGTGGTGGTGTCCGACGACAACGCGCTGGTCGACCGCGAGGCGGCGTTCAGGGCAGGGCTCGGGTTCTACGGGAAGAACAGCAACCTCCTGCTCCGGGACGGCGGCGGCAGCTGGGTGGTGCTCGGTGCCGTGGTCACCACTGCCGACCTCCCTCGTCGCCGCTCTCCGGTCCCCGAGGAGTGCGGCCCGTGCCGACGCTGCCTCGACGCCTGCCCGACCGGCGCGATCGTCGCCCCTGGGGTGGTCGACGCTCGTCGATGCCTCTCCTGGGTGCTCCAGGCCCGGGGCTCGATCCCCGAGGACCTCCGTGCCGCCGTGGGCGACCGCATCTACGGGTGCGACGACTGCCAGGAGGTGTGCCCACCCACCCGACGGGCAACGGGGCAGGTGCCGGACGCCGGCGAGCGGCACCGTCCGTGGATCGACGCGGTCGACTGGCTGGGCCTCGACGACGAGGCGCTCCTCGAAGCTGTGGGCCGCTGGTACGTGGCGGGCCGGGATCCTGCCGTGGTCCGCCGCAACCTCCTGGTGGTGGTCGGCAACGTGGGAGCGGCCGACGACGACGCCACCCGAGCAGCAGTCGAGGCACACCTCGACCACCCGGATCCCGTCGTGGCCGAGCACGCCCGCTGGGCCGCCCACCGGCTGGGCATCGACCGGCCGCCGGCGCCGCTCGTCGAGGTGACGGCGGCGGGCCTCCCCGGCGAAGATGGCAGCCGGTCCCCGGTCCCAGGAAGGACGCCACGCTGAGGCACCTGCTCGTCACCAACGACTTCCCACCGAAGGTGGGCGGGATCCAGTCGTACCTCTGGGAGCTGTGGCGCCGGCTGCCCGCGGACGAGGTCGCGGTCCTCACCAGCCCGTACGCGGGTGCGGACGAGTGGGACGCCGCCCAGCCGTACCGCATCGAGCGGACCCGCGAGCCCGTGCTGCTCCCGCACCCGGGGCTCCTCCACCGGATCCGCCGGGTGGCGGCCGACCACCGCGCGGAGATCGTGCTCGTGGACCCGGCCCTGCCGCTGGGCGCGCTGGTCCCCTTCATCGGCCGTCCCACCGGCCTGGTCCTCCACGGCGCGGAGGTCACCGTCCCCGGACGCCTGCCGCTCGCCGGCCGGGTGTTGGGCGAGGTGCTGCGACGGACCGACCTCGTGGTGGCCGCCGGTGGCTACCCCCTGGCCGAAGCAGAGCGTGCTGCAGGCCGGACCCTGCGCTCGGTCGTGGTCCCCCCGGGCGTGGACGTCGACCGCTTCCGCCCCCTCACCGACGAGCAGGTCCGGGAGGTGCGTGCCCGCTTCGACCTGCCGATCGACCGCCCGCTGGTCGTCAGCGTGAGCCGCCTCGTGCCCCGCAAGGGGATGGACGTCACGATCAAGGCGGTGGCAGCGCTGGCCGACGAGGGCGTCGACGTGACCCTGGCGATCGCCGGTGGTGGACGGGACGAGGGCCGGCTCCGCGAGCTCGCCGAGCGGCTCGGAGCCCCGGTGCGCTTCCTCGGCCGGGTCTCGGATGAGGACCTCCCGCTCGTCTACGGGTGCGGCGACGTGTTCGCGATGCTCTGCCGGAGCCGTTGGGGCGGCCTCGAGCAGGAGGGGTTCGGCATCGTCTTCTTGGAGGCTGCGGCGACCGGCGTCCCCCAGGTCGCTGGTCGCAGCGGTGGCAGCCACGAGGCGGTGGAGCACGGCGAGACCGGGTTCGTGGTCGACGACCCGACCGACGTCGTGGCGGTCGCCGACCGCATCGCGCAGCTGGTGGAGGACGGCGAGCTGCGCCGGAAGATGGGGGAGGCGGCGCGGCGCCGCTGCGTCGAGCAGTTCTCCTACGACCACCTCGCCGCGCAGCTGCACGCGGCGATCGACGCGGTCCCGGTCTCCGGATGAGCGAGGCTCCACGACGGCAGACCGCCGCCGAGGCCCGCGCCGAGGTCGAGGCGCGCCAGCGGGCGGCGCGAGCGGCCCGGAAGGCGGCAGAGCAGGACCGCGTCGACGCGCCGCTCGCCGGGAAGGGCCTCGTCGTGGCGTCGTGGGCGGGCACGCTCGCCCTCGCCGCAGCGTGCGCCTGGGGCGTGGCGGACTTCGATGCCGACCGGCTGACCACCGGCCTCGTCGCCGCCACCATCGTCTCGCTGGCGCTCTTCGTGCTCGGTTGCGTCGCGTTCCTCGCAGCGATCTGGGCCGGCGCCCAGCGGAGCCGCACCCACCTCCTGGGCATCGGCGGATGGTTCCTGCTCGCCGGCTCGGCGCCCACGAGGGTCCGGTTGCTGCTGCTCGGCTCGGTGTTCGCCCAGGTGGTGGTCGGGATCGTCGCCGCGTCGGTCCGTCCGTTCTCGCCGCTGGCGTTCTCCACCCTCTGCTGGGTGTGGGGCCTCGGCCTCTCCGGCTGGTGGGGCGCTCGTCACGGCGAGTTCCCGGAGCGGCCGTGAGGACGATCGTGGTCACCGGCAAGGGCGGGGTGGGGAAGACCACCGTCGCGGCCGCGACCGCGGTCCGCTGCGCCGAGCTCGGGCACCGCACCGCGCTGATCTCGACCGACACCGCCCACTCGCTCGGGGACTCGCTCGGCGTCGAGCTGACCGACCGGCCCACCGAGGTGGCGCCTCGCCTGGTGGCACGGCAGATGGACCCCCGCGCGCGGATGGAGCAGCACTGGTCGGAGATCCGTGACTACCTCGTGGCGGTCCTCGACTGGGCCGGCGTCGACGAGATCGAAGCCGAGGAGCTGACCGTCGTCCCCGGCCTCGACGAGCTGTTCTCACTCGGCGACATCGTCGACGCGGACGCGAGCGGTGAGGTCGACGTCCTCGTCGTGGACTGCGCACCGACCGCCGAGACGATCCGCCTCCTCTCCCTTCCCGACGTCGTCTCCTGGTACATGGAGCGCCTCTTCCCGATGAGCCGGCGACTGACCCGCACGCTGGGCCCGGTCGTCTCCCGTCTCGCCGGTGGGGTGCCGATCGCGGACGACACCGTCTTCGACGCCGCCGAACGGCTCCACGGGCGCCTCGCTGCGGTGCGAGAGCTGCTGGCTGACCCGGAGCGCTGCTCGATCCGCCTCGTGGTGAACCCCGAGCGGATGGTGGTCTCGGAGGCCCGTCGGACCCACACCTACCTGTCGCTGTTCGGGTTCCCCACCGACGCCGTGGTCGTGAACCGCATCCTCCCCGACACCATCACCGACGACTGGTTCCGCCACTGGCGGGAGATCCAGCAGGCGAACCTCGCTGCGATCGAGGACTCCTTCGCTCCGCTGCCGATCCTTCCGGTGGAGCTGCAGGACCGTGAGGTCGTCGGCTGCGAACTGCTCGCGGACGTGGGTCGGGCGGCCTTCGGCGACCGGGATCCCGCCGATCCGATGGTCACCGAGCCGACGATGAGGTGGGAGAGCGACGGGGACGAGCGGACCCTGGCCCTCCTCGTTCCCGGCGTCGGCCCCGAGGACGTGGGCCTCGCCCGGGTCGCTGACGAGCTGGTCCTCACGATCGGCCCCCACCGCCGGATCGTGGAGCTGCCGGATTCGCTCCGTCGCCACAAGGTGGTCGGCGCCACGATCGTCGACGGCTGGCTGCGCGTCTCGTTCGCGCCGTGAGCGCCCCCAGCGCCGGCTCCCGGCCAAGGGCCGCCCGCTTTCGGGCATGATGGCCCCCATGGCGGCGTCCGAAGGGCACTCCGACGACCTGGACCGCCTGCGCGGTGCGGCGCAGGAGCTGATCTCCGCTGCCCGCGGGTTCCTCGACGCCGTGGAAGAGGTCGTCACCGACGAGGAGCGCCTCCGCACGGTGAGCGACGGGGTCGGGGACGTGGTGAGGAGCATCACGAGCGCCGTCCGGCGGGTGAGCGGCGAGCGCCCGGAGCCGCCTCCCCCCACCGATCGGGTCGAGCGGATCACGGTGGAATGACCGGGGCCCCGATCCGGCTCTCGACCGAAGCCTCAGCGTCGGCCGGTCGGGGCCGATAGGTGCTCCGATGAAGCTCGTGCGCTACGTGGACCCCGTCTCGGGCCTGACACTGCACCTGCACCCGCAGGTGAACGTGATCCGAGGCCTGCCGTCCGAGGCGCGGGCGCGCCTTCTCTCGAACCTGGCGGCCGTGCCGAAGGGTGGGCCGCTCACCGCTACGGGCACCATCGAGGTGCACGGGGTGACGCTCGACCTCACCCTCGACACGCTGCAGCTGCTCGAGCTGGACGAGCCGGTCGACGTCGTCGTGCACCGCTGGGACGTCCCCGGTGCGGAGGACGAACGACCGGACGGGCCCGACCCCGAGCACGAGGCGGAGCTCGCCGCGGCGCTGGCTGCAGAGCAGGACGCCGGCCGCAGGGCCGAGGCCGCCGCGGGTCGCCTCGAGGAGGTCGCAGGGCAGCTCGCGGAGCTGCGCGCTCGCCACGCCGACCTCGGTGCGCAGGTCGAGGCGGCACGCGCCGGGATGGACGACGGTGCGGCCGTCGAGCTGCGCACGGCGAAGGAGGAGCTGGACCGGTTGCGTTCGCGGCGCTCGCAGGAGGCCGCCGACCGCCGCGCTGCCGAGCGCCGGACGGTCGAGGAGCGCCTCGACAGCCTCGGAGCCGAGCTGACCGACATCGAGCGGCGCCTGCGTCGGCCCGTCGACGACCCCGCCGAGAGCATCCGGGAGGCACTCGCCGACCTGGAGGCCGTGAGCGACCCCACCCCGGTGCACCCACCGGAGGCCAGGGAGCTGGCCGGCAAGCTGGCCGCAGCCGCCGAGGAGCTGGCCGCTGTCCAGGACCGGCTGGCCGGCGGTCGCTCGCAGCTCATGGAGCTGACGGCCCGCCGCGACGCCGCCTACGACGCCTTCGTCACCGCCGAGCAGTGGCTGCGCACCCCCGACCTCGACCCGGTGAAGGTGGCCGAGCTCGAGCGGATCCACGACGAGATCTTCGAGATGGACGCCCGCGTGTCGCGCCTCTCGGCTGCCCGCCTGCGCCGCCGGGCCTCGGTGCTCCGGCTCCGCGAGAAGTCCCTCCTCGAGGAGCTCGGCTTCGACACCTGGTCGTCCTACGTGATGGGCGTTGCATCGCCGGAAGCCGAAGCCGAGCGCCAGCGCCGCTTCGAGGTGGCGAAGGCGACCTACGAGTTCGCCGAGGACGAGCTGGCGCGAGCCGCGACCCAGCCGTCCCACGACTCGCCCGAGCTGCGCAACGCCGAGCGGGCCGTGTCCGACCTGCGCGAGCAGGCGGCGCGCCTCCTCGGACGGTCGCCCGGCGCCGACGCGGTCGCCGAGCTGCGTGAGCACACCGTGCCCGCTGGCTCCTTGCGCGGATCCATCACGGCCGCTGCCGCCGCGCTCCGGCTGGCGCTGGCCGACGGGGGAGTGACGCTCGCCGCGGACTGCGACGTGTCGACCCTGCGTGACGAAGCCCACCGGTGGCTCGCCCGCCAGGCCGAGCGCGACGAGGAGCTGGTCCGCCTGGAAGAGCGCCAGCAGGAGCTGCGCGCCGCCGTCGAGGAGGCCGAAGCGGAGCTCGACCGGCTGGCAGCCCTGCCGGACACCGTCGACCTCGACGCCGAGGACCCCGAGGCGGCGGAGCTGTTCGCGCGCCTCGACCGGGCGTCGGTGCGCGTCGACGCCCACCGGGCCGCGCTCCAGCGCTTCGAGCGGATCCGCGAGGAGCTCGCGGAGGTCTCCGCAGCGCTGAGCCGCCTCACCGACGACGTGGCGGACGCCGAGCGCGAGGCGTCACGCTGCGCCTCCCTCCTCGACGAGGCAGCTGCCGCCCGCAGGGCGACGATCGAGCGCTGGGACGCCATCGTCGCCGAGCGCGAGGCGGCCCGTCGTTCCAAGCAGGCGGCGTCCGCCGAGAAGCTCGACGTCGACGCGGTGGAGTGGTACCTGCTGGCCCGGATGGCCGCCCAGCGGTCCGTCTCGTTCGTCGGCTCGCTCCCGATCGTGATCGACGACGCGTTCGCCGGGTGGGGGACCGACCGGCTGGCGTCCGTCTACCACCGCCTCGCCCGGATGAGCGACGTGATGCAGGTGATCATCTGCTCCGACGACCCCGAGGTGGCGGCGTGGGCTGCAGGCCTCGCCGGCGCCGGCAGCGTGATCGACGCCGCCGTCGCCGCCTGACGCTGGCCCGACCTCCCGCAGGCCGGCGCTAGCGTCCGGGCCCGTGGATCGGGACGGCGTGCTGGTCGGAGTCGACGTGGGCGGCACCAAGATCCTCGCGGCCGCAGTGTCGCCCCACGAGCTCGGCGGATCGGAACCGCCGGTGCCGCTGCGCACCCATGAGGTCCCGACCCCCGCCGCCACGGACGAGCTCGACGAGGCACTCGCCGCCGTCGTGGTCGAGGCGGCCGGTGGTGAACCGCTGGCAGCGGTGGGGATCGGCGTGCCGGGCTTCATCGACGTGCGCGGGATCGCACGCCAGGCACCGAACTGCCCCGCTGTCATCGGGGCGGACCTGGCCTCGATCGTCCGCCGCCGGTTCGGCGTGCCGTGCATGGTCGACAACGACGCCAACTGCGCCGGTCGGGCAGCGGCCCGATGGGATGCTCCGGACGCTCGGGTGGTGGTGGCGGTGACCCTCGGCACCGGCATCGGGGGTGGCGTCGTGGTGGACCGGCACGTGATGCGCGGCGCCCACGGGTTCGCGACCGAGCCGGGGCACATGATCGTCGACCGCGACGGCGAGCTGTGCCCGTGCGGTCAGCGCGGCTGCTGGGAGGTCCTCGCGTCCGGCAACGGCCTGGGCAGGCTGGGGCGGATCGCCGTGGGGGAGGGGCGCGCACCCGCCCTGCTCGATGCGGCCGGCGGCTCGCTCGACCTGATCGACGGGCACCTCGTGGCTCGCCTGGCCTCGGCCGGGGACGCTGCGTCGGCGGAGATCTTCGACGACTTCGCCGGTTGGATCGCCGTCGGCATCGTGAACCTGGTGAACCTCGTGGACCCCGAGGTGGTCGTCCTCGGCGGCGGGGTGGTGCGGGAAGGGCGTGCCCTCACCGACCGGGTCCAGGCCGCGCTCGACCAGTACCCGACCATCACGAAGGGACGCCGGACCCGCGTGGTGGCGAGTGGCATGGAACACATGGCAGGTGCGCTCGGAGCGGTGCTCCTCGCCGAGGCCGCAGCGGGGTGGGGCGTAGTCTGAGCGGAATGGAGTTCCGCCGCATCACGTCGCTGCCGCCCTACGTCTTCACGATCATCGACTCGTTGAAGGTCGAGGCGCGCCGGGCGGGGCAAGACGTGATCGACCTCGGGTTCGGCAACCCCGATCTGCCCTCGCCCGAGGTGGCGGTGGAGAAGCTCGCCGAGGCGGCCCACAACACCCGGAACCACCGGTACTCGGCCTCCCGGGGCATCCCGAAGCTGCGCGGTGCCATCGCGAACTACTACGAGCGACGCTTCGGCGTGACCCTCGACCCCGACACCGAGGTCATCAGCACCATCGGGGCGAAGGAGGGCTTCAGCCACCTCATGTGGGTGCTCCTCGAAGCCGGTGACGTCGCCCTGGTGCCCTCGCCGAGCTATCCGATCCACATCTACGGACCGCTCTTCGCCGGCGCGCAGGTGGTGGAGCTGCCGATGATCGGCGGGGCGGAGCAGTTCTTCGACGCGATGGTCGACCGCTGGCAGTACAGCTGGCCGAAGCCGCGGGTGATCGTGCTGAGCTTCCCGCACAACCCCACCACGCACTGCGTCGAGCTGGACTTCTTCCAGCGGGTCGTCGACTTCGCCCGCGAGAAGGAGGTCGTGGTCGTCCACGACAACGCGTACGCCGACCTCGGCTTCGACGGCTACCGGCCCCCGTCGATCCTGCAGGCAGAGGGCGCGAAGGAGTGCGCCGTCGAGCTGTACTCCATGACGAAGAGCTTCTCGATGGCCGGCTGGCGCGTCGCGTTCATGCTCGGCAACCGCGAAGTGGTCGCGGCGCTCGCCAAGCTGAAGAGCTACCTCGACTACGGCACGTTCCAGCCCATCCAGATCGCCGCCACCGTGACGATCAACGAGGCGCAGGATCACCCCGCCGAGGTGAACGCGGTCTACCAGGCGCGGCGCGACGCTCTCTGCGACGGCCTCAACCGGATCGGGTGGGAGATGACCCCGCCCAAGGGCACGATGTTCGCCTGGGTGCCGATCCCCGCCCCCTACCGCGACATGGGCTCGATCGAGTTCGCCAAGCTGCTCGTCACCGACGCCCAGGTGGCAGTGTCGCCCGGGGTGGGGTTCGGTCCCGACGGCGACGGCCACGTGCGCTTCGCCCTCATCGAGAACGAGCAGCGCACCACGCAGGCCATCCGCAACCTGAAGCGCGGTCTTCCCAAGCTTGGTTAGCCCGAGCCAGCTCCGGGTCGGCCTCGTTCCTCGGCCTTCCGCGGTCTGACCCAAGCTGGGTGGCGAACCGCCCACCTAGTTCGGGGAGAGGTCCACCCGGCGGAGCAGCTGGGCGTTGAGCGCGACCACGATCGTGGAGGCGCTCATCAGGATCGCCGCCACCGCGGGCGGCATCGAGATGCCGGCCCACGCGAGCGCACCGGCCGCGAGTGGGATCGCCACGAGGTTGTAGCCCGCGGCCCACCAGAGGTTCTGGAGGCTCTTGCGGTACGTCGCCTCCGAGAGCGTGAGGATCCCCGCCACCGCCCGCGGATCCGAGGTGGCGAGCACGAGGCCGGCCGACTCGATCGCCACGTCGGTGCCCGCACCGATCGCGATGCCCACGTCGGCCTTGGCGAGGGCCGGTGCGTCGTTCACGCCGTCGCCCACCATGGCGACGGTCGCACCGCGTGCCTGCAGCTCACCGACCCGGGAGGCCTTGTCGTCCGGCAGGACCTCGGCGAACACCTCGTCGATGCCCAGGTCGGCGGCGACGGCGTCGGCCACCTGCTGCGCGTCGCCGGTGATCATGACCACCTCCCGTCCCATGGCGTGGAGCGCCGCGACGGCCTCCTTCGCCTCGGGCCGCACCTCGTCCTCCACGGCGATCGCCCCGATCACCTCGCCGTCGCGCACGAGGTGGAGCACCGACGCTCCGCGCTCCTTCCACTGCTCGACGGGATCATCCAGCTCGGCGGGCGGCTCGAGCGATCGTTCGCGGAGGAGCGCGGGGCCGCCGACGGCATGCGGTCGTCCGTCCACGGTCGCCTCGACCCCGCGGCCGGTGAGCGAGCGGAAGTCAGTCGCCTCCGCCAGGCCCGATCGCTCGGATGCGGCCGTGGTGATGGCCCGGGCGAGGGGGTGTTCGCTCTGCGACTCGACGGCTCCCGCCAGCCGGAGCACCTCGGCGTCGTCGATGCCCGCCCCTGCCACGCCGGTGACCACGTGCGCGCCCTTGGTCAGGGTCCCCGTCTTGTCGAAGAGGAACGTGTCGACCTTGCGGCTCTGCTCGAGCGCCAGGCGGTCCTTCACGAGGATCCCGTTGCGGGCAGCGACCGCGGACGAGAGCGAGGTGGTGAGCGGGATGGCCAGGCCGAGCGCGTGGGGGCAGGAGATGACGAGCACGGTCACGACCCGGACGATCGCCTCGTCACCGTCGCCGATCGTGAGCCAGACGGCGGCCGTCACGACCGCGGCACCGGCCGCCACGTAGAAGAGGAGCGCCGCCGCGCGGTCGGCGAGCGCCTGGGCCCGCGACCCCGAGGCCTGGGCCTCCGCCACCAGGCGCTGGATGCCGGCGAGCGCCGTGTCGGCGCCCACCGCCTCGACCCTCACCCTGATGGCCGAGTCGGTCGCGACGGTCCCGGCGACCACCCGGTCGCCCGGCCCCCGGGGCACCGGCTTCGACTCGCCCGTGATCATCGACTCGTCGACCTCCGCGCTGCCGTCCGTGACCTCGCCGTCGGCCGGGACCCGCGCACCGCTGCGGACGAGCACCGTGTCGCCCCGTCGCAGCTCGTCGACGCCCACCGGTTCGACCGAGCCGTCGGGCGAGATGCGCTCGGCCTCGTCGGGCAGCATCGCTGCGAGCGCGCCGAGGGCGTCCTGCGCCTGGCCGAGGGCCCTCATCTCCTGCCAGTGGCCGAGGAGCATGATGACCACGAGCAGCGCGAGCTCCCACCAGAAGTCGAGGTGGAACCAACCGAGCGAGGTGCTCATCGATGCAGCGAAGGCGACGGTGATCGCCACGGCGATGAGGAGCATCATCCCCGGCCGCCGATCACGAAGCTCGTGCACGCCTCCGGAGAGGAACGGCCAGCCACCCCAGGCGAAGATCACGGTGCCGAGGACGGGGCCGACCCACTCGACGCCCGGGACGTCGATGTCGTAGCCGAACCAGTCCATGACCATCTCGCTGGTCAGCACCACCGGGACGCTGAGCAGGAGGGTGATCCAGAACCGGTCTCGGAAGCCCTCCACCGAGTGGCCCGCATGGCCGTCGTGGCCGTCGTGGCCGTGGTGCCCGTGGCCGCCGTGGTGCGCTCCGTGGGCGTGCCGGTCGGGCCCGTGGTCGCCGTGGTCGCCGTGGTCGCCGTGGTCCGTTGGGTGCTCGTGAGCGTCGTGGCCGGTGTGGCCGGTGCTCCGAGCGCCGGTCATCGGGGAGATCGTTCTCCGGCGCCGATGCCGTGGAGGCAGAAGTCGACCACCGTGTCGGCGATCTCGTCGGCGTCGAGCTGGCGGTGGAAGACGTACTCCGCGGTGAGGAGGGACGAGACGCCCAGGATCGCGTGGGCGAGCTGCTCGGGGTCCCGGTCGGGGATCCGGCCGTCGGCGATCGCCGCGCCGAGGTGCGTCACGGCGTCCTGCACGAGGACCGCCCTCCCCGCTCGCATCGCGCCGGCGAAGCGCTCGTCGCTCTGGGCGAACTCGAACAGCTGGAAGAGCTCCCGGTTCTCGGCGGACCACTGGACCGAGGCGCGCATGCCGGCGGCGATCCGCTCGACCGGATCCACCACGTCCTCGATCGCCTTCTGCTGGCGTCGGCGGAGCTCCTTGTGCGAGGTGCGCAGGATCTCGCCGAACAGCTCCTCCTTCGAGGAGAAGTACCAGTAGAAGACGCCCTTGCCCACGCCGAGGTCGTCCACGATGTCGGCCACCGACGTGGGGTGGTAGCCCTTCGTGGCGAACAGCGAGGTGGCCGTGGCGATCAACTGCGCACGCCGCTCCTGGCCGCGCTGGGTGAGACGACGGCCCGACACGCGGGAGGACGCTACGGCGAACTTGACCGAACGGTCAAGGAGCCTCCGAGGCGCCATTCGCAACCTCGGGGACACACGCCTGTCACACACGACCCGTACCGTCTGCCGCATGGACCCGACCCCTGACGCCCCAGTGTCCGACGATCCCTCCGCCCTTCCGTCCTCCTCCGCTCCTGCCACCGTGGTGCTGCGGGTGTGGCTTCCCGACCGCCCGGGCGCCCTGGGCGCGGTCGCCAGCCGCATCGGCGCGGTCCGGGGCGACGTGGTCGCCATCGACGTGCTCGAGCGCGGCGGTGGGCAGGCGGTCGACGAGCTCACCGTCGCCCTGCCCGAGGAGGGCCTCCTCGACCTGCTGGTCGCGGAGGTCGGCGAGGTCGACGGCGTGGCGGTCGAGGACGTGCACCTCGTGCCCTTCGCTTCGGTCGACCGCCAGGTCGCTGCGCTCCGGGCGGCGGTCGCCGTGGCGTCGGCCACCGACGCCGAGAGGGTCCACGACGTCCTGTGCCAGGAGGCCGCCGTCCTCTTCGAGGCCGAGTGGGTGGCGGTGCTCGACGCCGACGGCGGGACCATCGTCAGCTCGGTCGGCTCGCCGGTTCCGCACGCGGCGTGGCTCACCGCCTTCGCCACCGGGGTCGACTTCTCACGTGGGCCCGGCACGGTCGACGACCTCACCTTCTGCCGGCTCGACGGTGAAGGACGGTGCGTGGTGCTGTCGCGGCCCCGCCTCCCGCTCCGCGAGGTCGAGCGCGACGCCCTCATCGAGCTGGCCGCCCTCGCGGCGCGCCGCCACGGCGAGCTGGGCGACGGGGGGCGACGGATCGGGGATCAGCTGGTGATCGGCTGACGGCGGTCGGTCACGCCTCCACCCAGGCACGGGAGCGCTCCACCGCGCGCAGCCACTGGGCGTGCGCCGCGTCAGCCTCCGCCTCGTCGAGCTTCGGCATGAAGGTGGCGTCCACTGCCCGGCGCGAGGTGACGTCATCGACCCCACCCCACACGCCTTCCGCCAGGCCGGCGAGGTAGGCCGCCCCCTGGGCGGTGATCTCGGTGCCCGTCGGGCGGATCACCGGCACGCGGAGCTGGTCGGCCTGCATCTGGAGGAGCAGGTCCATGGCCGCGGCACCACCGTCGACGCGCAGCTCGGCGACCTCCTGCCCGGCGGCATCGCACATCGCTTCGACCACGTCGCGCGTCTGGAACGACATCGCTTCGACAGCGGCGCGTGCGAGGTGCGCCCGGGTGGTGCCCCTCGTGAGGCCCACGATCGTCCCCCGTGCGTAGGGGTCCCACCACGGGCTGCCGAGCCCGGTGAACGCCGGCACCATCACGATCCCGCCGGTGTCGTCCACGCTGGCAGCGAGCGGCCCGGTCTCGGCCGCCGCCGAGATCACGCCGAGGCCGTCGCGGAGCCACTGGACGGCCGCGCCGGTGACGAAGATCGCCCCCTCGAGTGCGTAGTGGGTGACCATGCCGCTCCCCGCGCCGATCAGCTCGCCGGGGATGGTCCACGCCACGGTGGTGAGCAGCCCCTCGGCGGGCGGTGGGCACGTGCTGCCCACGTTCATCAGCACGAAGCTGCCGGTGCCGTAGGTGTTCTTCGTCATGCCGGGCTGGAAGCAGGCCTGACCGAACAGCGCCGACTGCTGGTCGCCGGCGATGCCCGAGACCGGGATGCCGGCGCCCGCTGCGCACGACGCCGCCGTGGTCCCGAACCGCCCCGCCGACGGGCGCACCTCCGGGAGGGCCTCCTGTGGGACCCCCAACAGCCCGCACATCTCCTCGGACCAGCCCAGGGTCCGGATGTCGTAGAGCATCGTGCGGCTGGCGTTCGACGGGTCGGTGGCGAAGACCCCGCCGTCGGTCCCGCCGGTCAGGTTCCACAGGAGCCAGCTGTCGATCGTGCCGAACACGACGCCCGGCCGCAGCTCGACGCCGCCCTCGCGGATCAGCCACTCGATCTTGGTGCCGGAGAAGTACGGGTCGAGGACGAGGCCGGTGGTCTCCCTCACGCGCTCCAGCTCGCCCGCGGCGACCAGCTCGTCGCAGCGTGCGGCGGTGCGGCGGTCCTGCCACACGATCGCCCGGTGGAGCACCTCGCCGGTCGTGCGGTCCCACGCCACGACGGTCTCCCGCTGGTCGGTGATGCCGATCCCGGCGATCGGCCGGTCGGTGGCCGCTGCCACCTCGCCGAGCGTCGCCTGGGTGACCTCCCAGATCTCGGTCGCGTCGTGCTCCACCCACCCGGGTCGGGGGAAGTGCTGCGCGAACTCGCGGTAGGCCGAGGTCAGCACCGAGCCGTCCGAGTCGAACACCATGCTCCGCACGCCGGTGGTGCCAGCGTCGATCGCGACCACCACCGGGTCGTTCGCTGTCGTGCTCACACTGCTCCTCTCGTGCGCACGGGCCTGCGTGCGCCTCGTGCGGTTCCGTCTCGGGTCAGCCGCCGCCCGGGTCGGGGCACCGGTTCTCGATCGCTCGCCGACGGCTCTGCATGACCCCCACCGTGACCTCGTCGATCTCCGCTGCGGCCAGCTCCTCGTCGGACGGCAGCAGGCTGGCGAAGTCGCAGTCGGTGACCCGCTCGACGTCGCCTCGGGTCGGGGTGCTCACGTCGACCGCCTTGCCGTCGACCGCGAACCTGACGCCACCCACGCCCTGGAGGTCCGTCATCGTGAAGACGATCTGCGCGATGGCGCGCTGGCGCGCCGCTCCGATGACGTCGTTGAACGTGGCGTCGAGGTCCACGATGATCGACTGGTCGGTACGCCGGACGGCGAGGGCCTCGGTCCCGGCGGGGATCTGCGTGACGTATCCCCTGGCCACCTCGCTGGTGGGCACCGGAGCGAGGAGCGAGTCCAGGATCGTCGCCGGGCGGCGGTCCTGCACCTCGCGGAAGGTGGCCAGCAGGCGGCCGTCCTGCGTCAGGTAGAGCCAGGCCCCGAAGCCGCCCTCCACAGTGGTCGCCTCGGGACGGGTGGTGGGCCGTGACTCCACCGGCGCCGTGCGGGGCGACGAGTCGAGCGGGATCCCGCAGCCGGTGCCCACCAGCAGCAGCGCTGCGGCGAGGGCTCGGCGGACGGATCCCGCGGACTTCACCGGTCGTCCTCCCCGGCCGGCACCACCACGACCTCGTGGGAGCCGGTGACCTCCGACGGCCGTGGGCCGATCGTGACCTCGTCGAGGCGGAGGTCCTCGTCGCCGTCCCCCTCGATGGGGTCGGCCTCGATGTAGGGCAGCTCCAGCACGAACCGGGCGCCCGGGCCCTCGGGTCGCGCCTCCACCCAGACCGTCCCGCCCTGGAGGCGTGCGTGCTCGGCCGCGAGGGCCAGGCCGAGGCCGGTCCCGAGGTCGCTGCCGCGGCTACCGCCCAGCGTGCCCCTGTTGAAGCGGTCGAAGATCCGCGCCCGCTCGCTCTCGGGTACGCCCGGGCCCTCGTCGTCCACCATCACCCGGATCCACCGGTGCGGCGCACCGTCGTGGTCGACCGGGTCGGGGTGCTCGACCTGCGCCACCACGATGCGGGACGCGCCGTCCGCGTACTTGGCGGCGTTGTCGATGAAGTTCGCGAGCACCCGCACGAGGCGCCGCTTGTCGCACCGGACGATGACGCCACGGAGCTCGTCGGGCGCCTCCACCACGAGCGGCTTGGCGCTGAGGGTGCGAGCTGCCATCTCGACCGTCTCCACGAGCTCGACCTCGTCGAGCTCGAGGCGGACCGCCCCGGCGTCGAACCGGGAGATCTCGAGCAGGTCCTCCACCAGCTGCGTGAACCGCGACATGTCGGACTCGAGCAGGTCGAGTGCGAGCTGCGCCCGTTCGGGCATCTCGTCCCGCTGGTTGGCGAGGACCTGGAGGGAGGCGTTGAACGTGGTGAGGGGCGAGCGCAGCTCGTGGCTGACGTCGGACGCGAACCGGGCGTCCCTGTCGATCCGGTCCTGCAGCGCCGCGACCATGTCGTTGAAGGTCGAGACCAGCGGCGCCAGGTCGGCGTCGTCGGCCCACTCGGAGTACGCCACGCGGGAGTCGAGGCGCCCCTTCGCGACCGACTCGGCCACCTCGGTGATGTCGCTGAGCGGTCGGAGCACCCTCCGGCTGGCCCACCAGCCGAGGCCGGCGCCGAACGCGCAGGTCACGGCCGCGATCGTGGCGAGGGGGAGGAAGAGGCTGGAGAGGCTGCGTTCGATGTCGCCGAGCTGGTTGACCTCGAAGTACGCCCCCGGACGGTCGGGGATCGGTGCGCCGACGGCCAGCAGCAGCTCTCCGCCCCGCTCGTACCGCATCAGCGCCGTGGTCCGCTCGGAGAGGACCTCGGCGCGGAGCGACTGGGGGAGCGTCGCCGCGCCGTACGCGGTGTCCACGCTGACGAACAGGTCGCTGCGGGTCGACTGGTCCTGGAGGACCACCGACGGCTTCCCGGCCGTCGAGAGCGACCCGAAGACCGTCTGCGAGTCGATCTCGGGGAGGCCGACCTTGTCGGCGACGAGCGCGGCGTTCACGGAGACCCGCTCGGCGACGAGGCGCTCGCGCTGGGTCAGCATGTTCTGGCGGATCAGCACCGCCGAGGCGACGATGAGGAGGAGCGACACCACGAGGGCGCCCACGCTGAACGCCAGCGTGATGCGGGCGCGCAGGCCCACGTGGGCCAGTGGCCAGAGCCGCGGACGGCGCGCGTCGGCCACGTCACCCCTGCAGCTTGTAGCCCAGGCCGCGGACGGTCACGACGTGGCGCGGGTTGGCCGGGTCGGCCTCGACCTTGGTGCGCAGACGACGGATGTGCACGTCCACCAACCGGCCGTCACCGAAGTAGTTGTGGCCCCACACCCGGTCGAGCAGCGCCTCGCGGCTGAGCACCTTCTGGGGGTTCGTGGCCAGCTCGACGAGCAGGCGGAACTCCGTCTTGGTGAGGTGGACCTCCTGGCCGTCGTTCATCACGAGGCCCTCGGCCGGCACGATCTCGAGGGAGCCGAAGCGGAGCCGTGCGCTGGTCCCGTCGGTGGCGCGGGTGCGTCGCAGGAGCGCACGGATGCGCGCCGACAGCTCCTTCGGGGCGAAGGGCTTGGTGAGGTAGTCGTCGGCGCCGGCCTCGAGGCCGGCGACCACGTCGTGGGTGTCGGCGCGAGCCGTCACCATGACGATCGGGACGTCGCTCTGGCGGCGGATCTGCCGGCACACCTCGAACCCGTCGATGCCGGGCAGCATGATGTCGATCAGCACGACGTCGGCCGGGTTCGCGGCGAACGCGGCGATCGCTTCCTCGCCGCTGGTGGCCTCCTCGATGGACCAGCCTTCGTCCTCCAGGGCGAGGCGCACCGACGTGCGGATGCGTTCGTCGTCCTCGACGGTCAGGATTCGAGTGCCCACGCCGGACATTCTCGCTCATCCGCCGAGGTCGTCGGGGCGCCGGTCATCCGGGGGAGTCGCGGACCTCCGCCAGCAGCGCGATCAGGTCGTCGAACAGGTCGGGATGGCACGCCACGACGTCTCCGGGCCGGACGGGCTCGCCGGTGCTCGTGCCGAGCCTGGCCCCCGCCTCCGCAGCGATCAGGCCACCGGCCGCCAGGTCCCAGGCCTGGAGCCCGTGTTCGAAGTACGCGTCGAGCTGGCCCGAAGCGACGAGGCAGAGGTCCACGGCAGCGGCCCCGTAGCGGCGGATGTCACGGATCCTCGGCAGGAGGCGGGCGACCATCTCGCCCTGCCAGGCCCGGTCCTCCGCCGCGTAGCCGAACCCGGTTCCGATGAGCGCGTGGTCGAGCGCCGGGGGCGGACCGAGCTGGAGGCGGCGGTCGCCCAGCCACGCGCCATGTCCGAGCGCCGCGTGGAACTCCGCGTCGAGCGACGGCACCACCACCGAGCCGGCCACGATCGCCCCATCGACCTCGGCGGCGATCGACACGGCCCAACCGGGCAGGTCGTAGACGAAGTTCGTGGTCCCGTCGATCGGGTCGATCACCCAGCGCACACCGCTCGTGCCGGTGCGCTCACCGCCCTCCTCGCCCACGATGCCGTCGTCGGGCCGCGCCTCGAGCAGGTGCTCGACGATGAGGGCCTCTGTCGCACGGTCGGCGTCGGTGACCATGTCGGTGGTGGTCGACTTGGTGGACACGCTGACCCCGAGCCGTCGCAGTTCGAGGGCGTGGCGACCGGCGACGCCGGCGATCCGGCGAGCGAGCGCGGCCAGCTCGACCGGCGGGGGGACCGGGGCCGTCACGTCCGACCGAGGAGCGACTGGCCGCTGCTGCGGTCCATGGCGTTCCACTCTCCGAGGGCCCGCAGGCTGAGGACGGCGATGACCGCCACCCCGAGCGCCCCCACGAGCGATCCGGTCCACAACCCGAGGCCGATCCACGTGTCGCACGAGCCGTCGCACTGCAGCGCGGTGAACGACGAGCCGATGACCGCCCCGCCTGCGCCCCCCAGGAAGATCGCCGCGAACGCCAGCACCCGGGCCCGCACCGAGGGGAGGGCGCTCTCGGGACCCACTGCGCTGGCGTCGGTCATGGCACGACCCTAGGTCCGGTGCGCATCGCAAGTTCAAGGAGGGCGCGCCGCCTGCCGAGATGTGAGGGACGAACACGATCGGGAGACAGCGGTGACGACCCAGGAACAGCAGACGGAGGAGCAGGAGCGCGCCGGTGGCCTCGACGTGCTCCCGGATCCGTGGGAGCAGGCGGGCCTCATCCCGCCGCGGCGCCTCGGATCGCTGCTCAGCGAGTCGCGGGCCGCGAAGGGCCTCACCCTCGCCGACATGGCCATCGAGTCGGCCGGCCGGTTCTCCCTGTCCGCCCTCGCATCGATCGAGCGCGGCACCACACCGGTCTTCGGGCCGGACCTCGAGGAGATCGTGGAGCTCTACGGCCTCGAGTCGGACAGCTTCATCCCGACGAGGTCCCGGTTGGTCCTCGACCTCGACGAGGGCAGGATGTGGGTCTCGGAGACCCGCCACCGCTCCAAGCTGGGCCGTCAGGCCACCCGCAGCGAGGTGCTCTCCCGGTACCTCTCCATGGTGTACTGCATGCGCGGCGTCGATCCCGGCACGCAGATCACGCTGCGCGCCGAGGACCTCGACGTGCTCCAGGACTCCCTCGGCCTCGGCATCGGGCGCATCGTCTCCGAGCTCGAGGTGCTGATGGACGACCCGGAGGGCCAGGTCAGCTGGCGTTCCCGCCTCCTCAAGCGGAGCGTCCTCGTGCCGGCCGCCGGCCTGCTCGTGGCGTTCTTCGGCGCTGGTGCGCTCGTGCTCACCTCAGGTGACGCCGGTGCGGCCGAGGCGCCCCAGCACGACGAGGGCCAGGAGGCACAGGCCTCCGCGACGGCAGCGCCGTCCGACGAGGTCGAGCTGGGTCCGGCGGTGGTGCAGGAGCGCGACGCCGACGGCAACCCGGGCCCGATCGTCGATCGCTGAGCCGCCGCTGGTCGAGCCGTTAGGGTCGGCCTCGATGACGCGGACCCTGCCTCGCACCGAACGGACCACACGCCGCCGTGGGCGGCACGGAGCACGCCCCTGGGGCATCGTGGTCGCGGCGCTCCTCGCGGGCACCGTCCTCGCATCCTGCGGGGACGGCGACTCGGAGGGCTCGTCGCCGACCACCACCGTGGCAGCCGGACCCACGACCACCTTCGACATCCCCGAGGACCGGCTCGTCGACCTGACCTCCCAGTCGACCGTCGAGATCTCGGTGCTCGACAACACGTTCGAGCCGGCCTACTTCGAGGTGAAGCCGGGCACGAAGGTCGTGTTCAGCAACGACGGGCGCAACGAGCACAACGTGTTCCCGGTGGAGGACGGTCGCTTCGACCCGATCGCCACCGAGGACTTCGCTCCCGGCAAGGTGGGGCAGATCACCGTCCAGGGAAGCGGCGACATCGCCTACTACTGCACGATCCACGGCACGAAGAAGCTGAACGGGCAGTCCGGGGTCATCCGCATCGCGTCCTGACGCCAGTCGATAACCTCGCCGCATGACTTCTCTCCTGCGGTGGAAGGCGGCGCTCGTGGTGGCCGCACTGGTGCTGGCCGGATGCGGCGACGACGGCAGCGACGATGCCTCCGCCGGGACCGACGGCGGCGGCTCGACGAGCGAGCTCGAGGCCCTCCGTGTCCCAGCCGATCACGCCACCATCCAGGAGGCGGTCGACGCGGCCGAGCCCGGCGACCTCATCCTCGTGGCGGCCGGGACCTACAAGGAGGCGGTCACCGTGGAGACGGATGACGTCGTCATCCGGGGCGAGGACCGCAACGAGGTGATCATCGACGGCGAGTTCACCCGTGAGAACGGCATCAAGGTGTTCTCCGACGGCGTGGCGGTGGAGAACCTGACCGTGCGGAACCACACCGCGAACGGCGTGTTCTTCACCGGCGACTACGGCAAGGGCCACACCCTGCGGGGCTACCGGGCGAGCTACGTCACCGCCTACAACAACGGCCTCTACGGCATCTATGCGTTCAGCGCCGAGGGTGGCCAGATGGACAACAACTACGGCTCGGGCCACCCCGACTCGGCCTTCTACGTCGGCCAGTGCGAGGACTGCGACGCCCTGCTCACCGACAACATCGCCGAGCTGAACATGCTGGGCTACTCGGGCACCAACTCCACCGGCGTCACGATCGTGAACTCGCGGTTCTCGAAGAACCGGGCGGGCATCGTCCCGAACTCGCTCTACACCGAGGCCTTCTACCCGAACAGCGGCACCACGATCGTCGGCAACATCGTCGAGGACAACAACAGCGGTGAGGCACCCGACAACGCGAGCTTCCGGGTGGCGTTCGGCAACGGCATCGTCGTCGGCGGCGGCAGCAAGATCGTGGTCGAGCGGAACCTCGTGAAGGGCCACGCCAACGCCGGCATCGTGGTCACCGACATGCCGCCCTCGGTCGATCCCGAGGACAAGGAGGAGAAGACCTTCAAGCCCGAGGGCAACCAGGTCCGCGGCAACCGCCTCGACGGCAACAAGATCGACCTGGCCTACCTCACGGTGATGTGGCCCTCGCAGACGTTCGACAACTGCTTCGAGGAGAACGAGCACACCACCTCGTTCCCCGAGGAGATCGAGCAGAAGATGACCTGCGAGACCGACCCCTCCACCGACCTCGGCGACCTGTCCGGGGTGCTGGGCCAGCTGACGGGCTCGCCGCCCGACGCCGACTGGAAGACCGTGGCGGCACCCCCGGCGCAGCCGAACATGCCGAACGCGCTCACGGCGAAGCCCCGCAAGGGTGCGCCGCCGGAGAAGGTCGACCTCGACGCGATCGGCATCCCGAAGGGCTGACCAGGGTGCTCGTCGAGACCGCCTCCGGACAGCTCCGTGGTGAGCTCGTCCGCGAGGCGGACGGCGGCGTCACGGTCCACCGCGGGATCCCCTACGCACGCCCCCCGGTGGGGCCGCTGCGGCTGCGGCCACCGGTTCCCGCCCAACCGTGGGCAGGGGAGCGCGACGCGACACGGTTCGGCGCCACCGCCCCCCAGCCGCCGAGCTTCATGGCGGCGTTCGGCGAGCCGCAGTCCGAGGACTGCCTGACCCTCAACGTGTGGGCGCCCGAGGGGGTTCGGGGCGCGCCCGTCATGGTCTGGTTCCACGGTGGCGGCTTCACCGGTGGCTCCGGCTCCACCCCGTGGTACGACGGGCGGCGGCTCGCGGCCCGTGGCGTGGTGGTCGTCACCGTCAACTACCGGCTGGGGCCGCTCGGCTTCCTCCACCTCGAGCCCTTCGGGGGCGAGGCGTGGAGGGGCACGGCGAACCTCGGCCTGGCCGACCAGACGCTCGCGCTCGAGTGGGTGCACCAGAACATCGAGGCGTTCGGGGGCGACCCGTCGCAGGTGACGATCTTCGGGGAGAGCGCCGGCGCCATGAGCGTGTGCGCCCACCTGGCCCGGCCCACCGCAGCGGGACGCTTCCGACGTGCCATCGCTCAGTCCGGCGCTGCCCGGCACGCGAGGGACCCCGAGGTCGCCGAGCAGGTGGCGGCCCGCGTGCTCGAGGTGCTCGGCGTCGACCACCAGCACCTCGATCGCCTCGCCGACCTCCCCGTGGAGGCGTTCGTGGAGGTGCAGGGTCAGCTCGGGCGCCTCGGCGGCGAGAACACGGACCTCCCACTGCACTTCGCTCCGACCGTGGACGGCTACGACCTGCCCGTCGCCCCGGTGCAGGCGGTGCGCGACGGTGCAGCAGCGGGCATCGACCTGCTGATCGGGACCAACGCGGACGAGATGAACCTGTTCGTGGTGCTCGCCCACCGCGGCGGTGGGGGCTCGATCGACGAAGGGCGCCTGCGGCGGCGCCTCGATGCAGCCCTGCGGCGGCTCGGGCGCGACCTCAGCGTGGACGAGGTGGAGGTCCGGTACCGCCGCCGGCTGGGGGAGGCCGATCCGATGGCGGTGTGGTCGGCGATCGCCTCCGACCTGGTGTTCCGCATGCCGGCGATCGAGACCGCGGACGCGCAGCGTCCCCACGGCGACGTGCGGATGTACCTCTACACCCACGCATCGACGGGGTTCGACGGCGCGCTCGGCTCGGCGCACGCGATGGAGATCCCGTTCACCTTCGACAACACCGACGCGCAGGGCGTCGACATGCTCGAGGGCGTGATCACCCCGGAGCGTCGCGAGCTCGCCCGGCGGCTCGCCGACTCGTGGGCCGCCTTCGCTGCGACCGGCGATCCGGGGGTGGGCGACGTGGGCCACTGGCCGCTGTACGGCGCCGCCCGGGAGACGATGGTGCTCGACCTCGAGCACGAAGTGGTCGAGGACCCGTGGGCGGCGGAGCGGAGCGTCTGGTACCCGTGAGGCACTGGCAGGTCGCCGGAGCCATCATCCCGGCCCCCGACGACGCCGGACACCGCGGCGTGCTCCTCGTGGAGAACCTCCGTCGCAACGGCACCCGCGACTGGACGCCACCCGGTGGGGTGGTCGACCTCGCGGATGGCGAATCGATCATCGAGGGCCTGGCCCGGGAGGTCCTGGAGGAGACCGGGATCGTGGTGCCGGGATGGATCGGCCCGCTCTACCGGGTCACCACGGAGGCGCCCGACATGGGCTGGGTCATGTCGGTGGAGGTCCACCTCGGTCTCCGTTCCGCTGACCCGATCTCGGTCGGCGCCGATCCCGACGGGATCGTCGTGGGAGCCGAGTACCTGAGCGAGGAGATCTGCGTGGAACGGGTGGCGGACGGCCACCCGTGGGTGAGGGACCCGCTGTGCGACTGGCTCTCCGAGCGGTGGGAGGACGAGCCGCGGGAGTACCGCTACGTGGTGCGCGGCACCCACCCGGGTTCGTCCAAGGTGCGTCGCCTGGCCTGACGCCCAGCCCCGTTCTGTTCCTCCCAGCGCGCCGTCCGTGCCGTTCCGGGAGGAACAGAAGGGTGAGGTGTTCTACGGTGTCGCCGGATCGACGGCCTGCGAGTCGATCAGCTGAGGGGGGAACCGATGCGTCCACGTCCGTTCGACGATGCCGTGCCCGGACAGGGCCCTTCGACCGTGTCCCGGCGGCGCCGGGGCTGGCGCTTTGGTGCTGCGGCGCTGGTGGCGGCGGCCACCGCGCTCGCTGCCGCCTGCACGCCCCCGGAGGGTGCACCGCCGCCAGGACCGGAAGAGCTGCCCGACGGCTACGAGCAGCTCGACGGCAACTACGGCAACGGGACCTCGTCCAACGCGTTCACGTTGTTCCACGACACGACCCGCACGGGTGAGCGGCTGGTGGTGTTCGTGCACGGGGGCGCCTGGACCGTCGGCTCCAAGGGGCTGCTCCCGCACTCGGTGCGCCGCCTCGTGCAGCACGGCTACGCCGTGGCGTCGATCAACTACCCGCTGTCCGGCGTGCAGCGCCATCCAGAGCAGGTGCGGCACATCAAGGACGCCCTCAGCTGGTTCCGCTCGAACAGCGCGGCGCTCGGCATCAGCAACGGAGCGCCGGTCCTCGCCGGCTTCTCGGCCGGCGGCCACCTGGCGGCGTTGGCCGGTGCCACCGGGGGAGTGGCCGGGTTCGAGCCGCACGGCGGCGCTGCGGAGGCCGTGCCGGGAGCGGTCGTGGTGCTGGGCGGGCCCGTCGACCTGCCGGCCTTCAACACAGCGAGCCTCGACCCCTTGGTCCACGGCGCGAACGCTGCAGCGCTCACCGACTACCTCAACGGGTCCTGCCTGGTCATCCCCAACAACCCGGGGTGCAACGCACCGCTCGCCGCAGCGTCGCCGGTGACCTACTTCGACGCGGGCGACCCGCCGATCTACGCGATCTACGCAGTCGACGACGAGCGGATCCCGACCAGCCAGGGCGATGACCTCGACACCGCCGCGCTCGCCGCCGGCATCGACGTGAACGTGATCGTCGGCCTCGCGGGCGTCCGCATCGCCGAGTGCACCGAGTACTTCAACGCTGCCGGCTGCGACGCGAACCCCTGGTTCCACTCGGCGGTGCCGAGGATGCTGAACACGGCGAACCTCGCCGTGTGGCTCAACGCCCGCGGCCTGGGCGCCTGAGCGCGCCGGCGGCCTCTACGGCTGCCGGCCGATGAAGGCGAGCAGCTTCGTCTGCACGTCGGCGTCCTCCGGCACCGCCACCCGCGGGCCGTAGTGGCCGCTCATGCGGAGCGCGGCGTCCATCGGCAACATCCCTTCCAACAGCTCGGCGCACTTGGCGGGATCGAGCCGCTCGTCCTGCCCCGTCGCTCGGGCGAGGTCCCACCGGTGCATGAAGACGTCGCTCGTGTAGATGCGGTCGATGGCGTCGGCGAGGCGCATCGTGCCCAGGTGCGGGAGGTCGCGCTCCTCGTCGGCGACGGCGGGGTCGTCGAGGAGGGCCTGCACGGCCTCGGTCTGCGCCCGCCACGCGCCCACCGGGTCGTCGTCGACCGACGGGCCGCCGGGCAGGGTGATCCCCGCCGCCCCCTCGAGGAACGCGGGGAACCACTCCACGAGGTGGCGCACCACGTCGCGGGCGAGCCACCCCTCGGGCGGCGCGGGGAGGTCCCACGCTGCCTCCGGGGTGGCCTCGACGGTCGCCGTGAACCCTGCTGCGATCCGACGGTGCTCGTCGGCCGGCCCGCCGCTCACAGCTCGGCCACCAGCGCGTCCAGCTTGGCGTAGCCCTGGTCCACGCCGACCTCCATGCCGCTGGCCAGCCACTGGTCGCGGCCCTCGAAGCTGTCGACCAGCGACTGGGCGTGGAGGCGGGTGCGGCCGTCGCCCAGGTCCTCGAAGGTGAGGGTCTCGAGCGACACGCCCTCGGGCTGTCCCTCGAAGGTGAACGTCTGGACGATCCGGTCCTCGCCCACCTCGTGGAAGCAGCCGCGGAAGCCGTACTGCTCGCCGTCGCGCTCGGCCACGTACCTCCAGCGGCCGCCCGAGGTGGCGTCCCAGTCGATGATCTTCGTGTCCATGCCGTCGGGGCCCACCCAGCGGGCGAAGAGCTCGGGGTCGGTGTGGGCTCGCATGAGCTGTGCCGGCGTGGCGTCGAAGTCGCGGGTGATGCGGATGATCGGCACGTCGGGATCGGCCTCGATCGTGGCCTGGTAGCGGGTGGTGGTGGTCATGATGCTGTTCCTTCTGCTCTGTGGTGTGTGTGGTCGGTCTCGTCGGAGGGCCGCTCGCCCCGCATCTCGGCCAGGACGGCGTCGAGGCGCTCGTAGCGCTCCTGTGCTCGCTGGCGGTACCGCTCGATCCACTTGGTCATGAGATCGAAGACCTCCGCCTCGAGGTGGCAGGGACGTCGTTGGGCGTCCCTGCGCTGGGTGACCAGGCCGGCATCGGTCAGCACCTTCACGTGCTTGGACACCGCTTGGAGCGACATCTCGTAGGGCTCGGCGAGCTCGCCCACGGTCGCATCGCCCACCGCCAGACGGGCGACGATGTCGCGCCTCGTCGGGTCGGCCAGGGCAGCGAACACCCGGGTGAGCTCGTCCTCGTCCACCGCTCCTCCTGTTCAACCGATGGGTTGATAGCAACGTACGCGTGGGCCGCCACCTTGTCAACCAAAAGGTTGAGGATCGCGACGCGGGGGTGGCAGAGGCGGGCGTAGCGTTCGGGAGGTGACCGAGCGGCGCATCCTCCACGTCGACATGGACGCGTTCTTCGTGTCGGTCGAGCTGCTCGACCACCCGGACCTGCGCGGCCGCCCGGTGGTGGTCGGTGGATCGGGGCCGAGAGGCGTCGTGGCTGCGGCGTCGTACGAGGCCCGTGCCTACGGGGTCCACTCGGCGATGCCGTCGGTGACGGCGCTCCGCCTCTGCCCGCACGCGGTCTTCCTCGACGGGCGTCACGGCCGCTACGCCGAGGTCAGCCGTCGGGTGATGGACGTGTTCGCCCAGGCGACCCCGCTGGTCGAACCGCTCTCGCTCGACGAGGCGTTCCTCGACGTGACCGGCTCGGAACGTGCGCTCGGGTCGGCCACGACGATCGCTCGGCGCATCCGCCGGACGATCTGGGAGCGAGAACGCCTGACCTGCTCGGTCGGCATCGCCACGAACAAGTTCCTCGCCAAGCTCGCCTCAGAGCGGGCCAAGCCCCGGGCCACGCCGAAGGGCCCCGCCTACGGCGACGGCATCGTCGAGGTGCCGGCGGACGGCATCGAGGACTTCCTGCGCCCACTCCCCGTGAGCGCGCTGTGGGGGGTCGGTCCGAAGACACTGGAGCGCCTCGAGCGGCTGGGAGTGTCGACCGTCGCGGACCTCGCCGACACCCCGCTGCCGGCGCTCGTCGCGTCCGTCGGCCGGGCGGCGGGCCGCCACCTGCACGAGCTCGCGCACGGTCGCGACGACCGCCCGGTCGTCCCGGACGCTGCGGCGAAGTCGATCTCCCACGAAGCCACGTTCCCCACCGACAAGTTCGACCGCGCCGAGCTGGAAGGGGAGCTGGCCCGCATGGCGGACGCCGTCGCGACCCGGCTGCGGAAGAGCGAGGTCGTCGCCCGGACCGTGACGCTCAAGGTCCGCTCGGGCGGGTTCCAGACCATCACCCGGTCGCGCACGCTGCCCGAGCCGACCGACGACGGGCTGGCGCTGGCCCGCTGTGCCACCGCGCTGCTCGCCGAGGTCGACGTCGAGGCCGGGGTGCGCCTCATCGGCGTGGGAGCGACCAACCTCGTCGAGGTGCGGCTCCGCCAGCCGACGCTCCTCCCGGTCGAGGGCGAGGACGGCGCCCCGGCCGACCGCGACGACGTGAACCGGGCCGTCGACTCCATCCGGGAACGGTTCGGCAGCACGGCGATCGGGCCGGCCCGGCTGAGCAGGGGAGGGCGCGTGCGCACCTTCGAGCGGGGTGAGCAGCAGTGGGGCCCGGGTTCAGGTTCCGGCGACGGCGGACCGGGGTAGCTTCTTGGCACGCGTTGTCGATGCCACGGGGCTGTGGGATCATGGCGCAGTTCTGGCTCACCACTGGGATTCCCTGACGCAGAGAGGGGTCGGCGTGCCGCTGTCCGAGGACGAACAACGGATCCTCACCGAGATCGAGCAGCACCTCTACGCCTCCGATCCCGCCCTGGCACGGCAGGTCGGCTCCACGACCGTCTACTCAGCCGGCCTCCGCGGCGTCCGCTGGAGCATCTTCGGCCTCGTCGTCGGCCTCGCAGCGCTGCTGGCACTCCTCCAGGTCCACGTCTTCTTGTCGTTCGTGGTCGGCTTCGGCCTCATGTTGGTGTCCGCCTGGCACCTCGAGCGCAGCATCCGGCGCCTGGGCCGCACCGGACTCGACCAGGTGACCCAGTCGGTGAAGGGCCACAGCCTCCGCTCCTACCTGAACAACGCCTCCGAGCGTGCACGGGAGCGGATGCGCCGCGACGACGACGTCTGAGGTCGTTCGCCTCCGGCAGCAGCCGGGCGCACACCGAGGAGCCGGCGGAAACGGGCGATCCGTCCGAGCCGCGCCCGGGCAGCGTCGCCGATGACGGTGGCCGCCTCCAGCGCGGCGCCCGCCTCCTCGTCCGGCACGTCACGGCCGGAGTGCACCCGCGCCGTCTCCGCCGCGGCGAGCACACCGAGGCCCTCCACGACGGCGGCGACGTCCGCTGACGCGTCGGGCTCGCCGAAAGGCGGCGCCGCGCCCAGGCGCGATGCGTACTCGAGCGGGGTCTCAGCGGGGAACCGTGGTGCCCCGGCGCGCGCGAGCGCATCGGTCGCCTCCGCCCAGGCGAGCCCGACCTGCTCCGACGGCCCGGTCGCAGCGGCCCAGCGGCGGGACCGCCGAGCGCCCACCCACCACACCCGTGCTGCCACGGCAAACGCCAAGAGGACGAACGCGACCGCTGCGCTGGCCGACGCCCGAGCCCAGGCCGGCCACCCGGAGCCCGACGCATCGCTGCCCGCCGGCGGCTGGGCCGCCTCGGTCGGTGCGGGCAGCGTGGTCGTCGTGGCGGGCGGAGGGGGGACGACCGCCGGATCGGTCGGGGTGGTGGTCGTGGTGGTCGACGTCGACTCGAGCGGGGGTTCCTGCGCGGGGAGCACGCCCGTGAGCGCGGTGTTCGCCGGGTCGCCGCGGCCGGGGGTCGGCTCGAAGGCCACCCACCCGTAGCCGGGGCCGAGGTAGAGCTCGGGCCAGGCGTGAGCGTTCCGTCCCCGCACCACGAGCGTCCGCTCGCCGGGCCGGGCGTCGTCCGGCGTGATGTCGTCACCCCACGTGAAGCCCACCCCGACCCTGGACGGGATGCCCCACACCCGGGCCATCTGGGCGAAGACCGAGGCGAACTGCTGGCAGAAGCCCCGCCGCGCCCGGAGGAACGACAGGACCGGGTCCGCCTCGGCGGAGAAGTCCACGCCGGCGTCGTAGTCGAAGTCCCGGAAGACCTCCTGCAGCGCCCGGGCACGCTCGGCGAGGTTCGCCTGCGGCGGGATCGAGCCCTCCACCGCCCTCAGCCATGCGAGCACGTCGCTGCTCAGCTGAGGGTCGGTCGAGTACACCTCCGGGACGTCGGAGGGGTCCACCCAGAAGGGCGCCTCCTCGGCCGACGGCGAGGGGATCAGCGCGGTCACCGAGTAGCCCAGCGCCGGCACCTTGGTGACCCCGCCGGCGATCACGCTCCCGCTGTCGGCGTCGTAGCGGAGCTCGGTGTCCGCCTCCACGGTCGCCGCGCTGTAGGGGGACGGGAACCAGATCCCGGGCAGCCCTCGGATCTCCACCTGGAAGCGTGCGAGCTGCGGATCCCGCACCGCGGTGTCCGGCTGCAGCTGGTCGCCCGAGCGGACGTCGCCGTACGAGCGGCGTGTCTTCCACAGGCCGTCGGCCGGGTCGTAGCGCTCCAGCGCGGTCAGCCGCCAGTACTGCGCGGAACGGGTCGTCACCGTGAACATCTCGACGTCGGACCGCTCGCCCAGGAGGTTCGTGACCCCGACGAGCGGGTTGGCGATCTCGAGGGGTGGACGGTTGCGCCCGAGCGACCGCAGGTCGAGCACCGCTTCCTCCTCGGCGCCCGGGAGCAGCGGCCCTGCGACCGCGCCCACCAGCGCCGCTGCGGCAGCGATGGCCGTGGCCGCGCCGATCGACGACCAGGCCCCGGGGCGCCGGTCGGGTGACGCCCAGCGGTCCCCGGCGAGGCGGAGGGTGCGGTGACAGCTCAGGTGGAGGAGCACCGCGGCGGCGAAGCAGCCTGCCGCCACCACGCTCCCACGGCCGAGGGCGAAGATCGAGACCACGAGGAAGGCACCCGCCGAGGGGATCGCCGCCTGGAACGGTGCTCCGCCCCGGAACGACGCCATCTGCAGGAACGTGGCGAAGGTCGCGAACGACACGGCGAGCACGATCTCGAACCCTGTCGACGGGGGGACCGGCGCCACCAGGCTCCGGAACGCTGCGAAGCTGTCCTCGACGGCGACCCGGGCCGCGTCGATCGTGGCACCGGTGGGCACGCCGAAGGTGAGCGTGTCGGGGAGGTAGAGCCAGGAGATGACGAGCGCTCCCACCGCTGCGTAGCCGAGCAGCGAGAGGACGGGCCGGAATCGGAGCCGGCGGGTGACGGCGCCGATCAGGTGGATCGCCAGGATCACCGCCACCCAACGCCAGAGGGGGCCCCGATCGGTGAAGAGCCGGATCGACGACGCCACCAGCGTGAGCGACACGGTCGCCGTCGCGAGCTCGGCCGCGGCCAGCACCCCTGGCGGCGCGTCCGCCGTGGTCTCCGTGCCGGCGTCGACGACTGCGGCGGTCACGTCCTGCCCCCCACCCTGCGGACGAGGTCGCCTCGCCGGGCCAGCTCCGCCACCGCGGCGCTCCAGGACGCGCCGAGGTCGCTGTTCCCGTCGTGTCGGGCGAGGGGCCACGGTCCACCGCCGGCCTCGGACGGATCGCACACCACCCTCAGCGCCGCCCCGAAGCGGGCCTCGATCAGCGGTGCCTCGTCTGCGGCGTCCCCGACCATCCGACCCCAGACCGACACCAACGTTCCGCCTCCGGGCTGGGCGCTGATCGCCGACCGGACCGCGTCCAGCCGCTCGAGCTCGACGGTGTCGATGGTGGCGAGCAGGTCGAGGAGCGGCTCGATCCCCGTGGCGGCGTCGAGGAACCCGGTGTCGATCCCATCGGGGGTCACGAGTCGCACCGCCTGTCCCGACGAGGCGGAGGTGACCGCCACGGACGCGGCCGCGCTCACCGCCCGCTCGAAGGCGTCACCCCGGACGCGGTCCCTCGACGTGTCGAGGAGCACGGTCACCCGTCGCTGCGAGGGCTCGTCGTACTGGCGGACGACCGGCTCGCCGACCCGGGCCGTGGTGGGCCAGTGCACGCGCCGCACGTCGTCGCCGGGGCGGAAGGCCCGAAGCATCGAGACCTCGTCGGTCGCCGCCTGCAGCGTGGTGGCGTCGCGGTGCCCCGCCTCTGGTTCCTCGCCGCGTGGCTCGGGCAGCCCGACCAGCGGGACGATCCGTGGGAGCACCACCACCTGGACACGGGAGGCCGAGGCGCGGCGGCGCTCCCAGATCCCGAAGGGGTCGTTCGTGACGAGGGTCATCGGCCCCACCGCGAGGAGGCCGCGGCGGCTCACCGGCAGGCGGTGGCGGGTCACCGTCGGCTCACCGGCGACCACCGGGCCGACGTGCAGTCGCACCGCACGGTCGCCGTCCACGAGGTCGTCGACCGCGGTGACCGCCGACCGTCGCCTGGACGGCGACGAGACCACCAGCTCGACCTGGCACACGCCGCCGGCGGGGATGCGCGGCGGGCTCACCGTCCGATCCGCGCGGAGCCGTGACGGCCGGGTGAGGAGCCACGCACCGGACAGGAGGATCACGAGCGCCCCGGCGCCAGCGGCGACGTAGGGCTCGGTGAGGCCGAGGAGGCGACCGCCGGCGGCCAGTGCGGCCACGCCCAGCACCGTGGCCCATCCGGTGGCGGTGAGCCGCATGACGGACCTCAGCGAGGCGGACCGACGGGCGGCGCCGCGTGGACGGCCGGCTCCCTCGGCAGGGGAGTGGTGGCGATCAGCTCGGCGACCACCCCGCGGGCGTCGACGCCCTGCACCGAAGCGCTCGGAGCGACGGCCACCCGGTGTGCCAGCACCGGCTCCGCGAGCGCCCGCACGTCGTCGACCGTCGCGTAGTCCCGGCCCTGGGCGGCGGCCCAGACCCGGGCGGCCCGCTGCAGGCCGAGCAGGGCGCGCGGCGAGATGCCGAGCACGAGGTGCGGGTGGGCGCGGCTCGCCTCGGCGAGGTCGAGCAGGTAGGTCGCCAGCGCCGGGCTCACGTGCACGTGGCCTGCGGCGCCGCTCATCTGCGTGACGGTCGCCGGGTCGACGGCGGGACGCAGCGCCTCGAGCGCCGGCTCGCCCCCGTCGGTCGACAGCAGCTCCATCTCGTTGCCCCGGTCCGGGTAGCCCACCTGCAGCTTCATCAGGAAGCGGTCGAGCTGGCTCTCGGGCAGCGGGAAGGTGCCGTGGTGCTCGAGCGGGTTCTGGGTGGCGATCACCAGGAACGGCGTGGGCAGCGGCCGGGTCGTGCCGTCGGCGGTGACCTGTCCCTCCGCCATCGCCTCGAGCAGCGCGCTCTGGGTCTTGGGCGACGCGCGGTTGATCTCGTCCGCCAGGAGCACGTTGGCGAAGATCGGGCCCGGTCGGTACTCGAAGCGGAGGTCGCGCTGGTTCCAGACCGAGGTCCCCACGACGTCCGTCGGCAGGAGGTCGGGGGTGAACTGGAGCCGCCCGAAGGTGGCGCCGATCGAGGTCGCGAGCGCCTTCGCGAGCGACGTCTTGCCCACCCCCGGCACGTCCTCGATGAGGAGGTGTCCCTCCGCCACCATCGTGGTGACCGCGAGGCGGATGAGGGTGTCCTTCCCCCGGATGACCGTGGAGACCGCCCCACAGATCGCCCCGAAGAGCTCCGAGAAGGAGGCGGGACGTTGGGCGTCGACGGCTGCCACGAGGGGTCACGCTATCGCCGGGCCGTGGCCGGCACCCCTCGGACGGGCGCCGCCACGGTGCCCGTGAGCGCTGCGGCCGGCGCTACGGTCCGCCCGGTGGAGGAGGCAGGCGCTCCGGCGATCGCCGTCGACATCGGGGGCACGAAGGTCGAGGCGGCTTGCGTGTCGGCTCGCGGCGAGGTGGGCCCACGCCATCGCGCCGCGACGCCCACCCACGACGCCGAGGCGCTGTGGCAGGCCGTGGCCGAGCTGGTGGACGCGGCGCTGGCGGACGCGGCCGGGGGCACGCCCCCGGTGGTGGTGGGGGTCGGCTGCGGGGGCCCGATGTCGGCGGGCGGCGAGCTGGTCTCGCCGCTCAACATCGGTTGCTGGCGGGACTTCCCGTTGAAGGCACGGCTGGCGGAGCGGACCGGGCTGCCGGTGGCGGTCGACAACGACGCGAAGGCGCTCGCCCTCGCAGAGGGGTGGATCGGAGCCGCGGCAGGCCTGCGGAACCACCTCGCGATGGTGGTCTCGACCGGTGTGGGCGGCGGGATCGTGTGCGATGGCCGCCTGCTCCACGGCGAGACCGGGAACGCCGGCCACATCGGGCACGTGATCGTGGAGCCGGGCGGCCGTCCGTGCGCGTGCGGTGCCCGCGGGTGCCTCGAGGCCGAGGCGTCCGGAACCGCCATCGCCGCCGTCACCGGGCGTCCGGCGCAGGAGGCTCCGGAGGAGGTCCGGGTGCGGACCGGCACCCTGGTCGGCCGGGCGGTGGCGTCGCTCGGCGTCGCGCTCGACCTGCGGCTGGCCTCCGTCGCCGGCTCGGTCGCCCTCGGCTACGGCGATGTGTTCTTCGCGGCGGCCAACGAGGAGGTCGAGCGATCCGCACGGCTGTCGTACGCCGTCGGGCTGCGGGTCGTGCCGGCCGGGTGCGGCGCCGAAGGCCCGCTCGTCGGTGCAGCGGCCGTCGGGTTCGGCAGCCTCCTCGGCGCGCTCCCGGACCCGTTACCGGAAGCTACCGCCGGGTAACATGCCGGCATGGATCCCGTCTATCCCCCCGAGACAGCGGAGTTCCGCGAGCGCATCCGTACCTTCCTGAGGGAGAACCTCCCCGATGGTTGGTCAGGGCTCGGAGGGCTCCCCACCGACGAGGTGCTCCCGTTCCTGGACCAGTGGCGGAAGACCCTCCACCACAACCGCCTCCTCGGCCCGTTCTGGCCGGAGGAGTACGGCGGTGCGGGCCTCAGCCACCTCGAGACGGTGATCCTCTTCGAGGAGTTCGCGAAGGCGGGCGCCCCCACCGGCGGCCCGAACGACGTCTTCAACATCGGGATGATCGGCAACACCATCCTCCACTGGGGGACGGAGGAGCAGAAGGCCCACTACATCCCCAAGCTGCTCTCCGGGGAACACGTGTGGTGCCAGGGGTTCAGCGAGCCCGACTCGGGCTCCGACCTCGCCAGCCTCGCCTGCCGGGCCACCCTCGACGGCGACGAGTGGATCATCAACGGCCAGAAGATCTGGACCACCTACGGGCACCTGGCGAACCACATCTTCCTGCTCGTCCGCTCCGACGCCGAGCTGCCGCGCCACAAGGGCATCACGTTCCTCCTGGTCCCGATGGACCAGCCCGGCGTCGAGGTCCGGCCGATCGAGATGCTGTCGGGCGACAGTGAGTTCAACGAGGTGTTCTTCACCGACGCCCGCTGCCCCAAGGAGAACGTCCTCGGCGGCATGAACAACGGGTGGGCCGTCGCGATGACGCTCCTCGGGTTCGAGCGCGGCGAGGCGGCGGCGGTGCTGCCGGTCAAGTTCCGCGAGGAGTACGACCGCCTGGTGGAGCTCGCACGCATCCACGGCGTCACCGACGATCCGCACATCCGCCAGCGGCTCGCCGACTGCTACACCCGCGTCGAGATGATGCGGTACCTCGGCATGCGGACGCTCACCGCGTTCCTCAGCGGTCACTCGCCCGGGCCCGACGCCTCCATCGCGAAGCTCTACTGGTCGGAGTACCACAAGATCGTCACCGAGCTCGCCGTCGACATCCTCGGCGCGTCGGCGATGACCCCCGAGGGCCGTTGGCCGTCGAACTCCATCCAGTGCGACGACCCCGGCGCACCGCCCGACTCGGCCAGCTGGGTGGGCACCTTCTACGCCGCTCGGGGCGGCACGATCTACGCCGGCACCTCCGAGGTGCAGCGCAACATCATCGGCGAACGGATCCTCGGGCTCCCGAAGGAACCGGCCTGAGTGTCGGCGCGCTGGTGGCTCGGAGCCGGGTGGGCGCTCTTGCGCCGTCCCGACCTCTGGGCCACCGCCGTCCGCCAGCTCGTGGTGCTCGCCGTGCCGGGCTGGTGGCGGCGTGCGCCGTACCTCCCGCTGCCCGACGCCGCCTACCTCCGGTTCCGGCTCGTGACGGCGTACGGCGGGTCGGGTGACGCCGAGCCCACCCCCGCCGACCTGCTGACCTACCTGCACTGGTGCAGGAGCTGGCCGCACGTCGCACGGCGGTGACGGACCGCTCCATGGCGGTGGCGGCTTCGCTGGTGCTCCACCGGGTGCAGCTCCCGCTGCTCCGGCCCATGACCTCGGCGCACGGCACCGTCTCGGTGCGCGACGTGGTCCTCGTCGAGTGGCGTGCCCAGGCCGGCTCGACCGGGTGGGGCGAGTGCCCGACCCTCCCCGACGCGTCCTACTCGGGCGAGACCACCGACGACGCCTGGGCCGCGCTCACCGGTGGGCTCGCGGCCGCCGCGCTCGCGGGCGGGGAGCTGGACGCGTCCGGGCACCCGATGGCGGTCGGGGCGCTGCGAGACGCCGCGTTGGACGCCGCCCTCCGTGAGAGCGGCCGCTCCCTGGTCGAACACGTCGGCGGGACCCGCAGGCCGCTCCCGATGTGCCGCGTGACGGGGATCGACGGCGCCACGCCGGGGCAGCCCGCCGGGGGCCCCGGGCTCCTCGGGCCGGGCGAGGTCCTGCGGAAGTTCAAGGTGACGCCCGAGACCGTGGGTCGCCTCGCCGAGATCCGGGAGCGACACCCGGCTCTGCCGATG
>JBIQID010000146.1:0-6617 GCA_044508215.1 Actinomycetota bacterium
ACGCCCGAGAGGTTCAGCTCGAAGGTGAAGCCCTGCTCGAAGCGGTAGCTGCGCTTCACGTCCACCGGGTCGATCCCGTTGAGGGACTCCTTGGCCCGACGGATCACGCTGCGGCTCTTCGAGCAGATCTTCTCGGCGATCTCGAACGCAGCGTCGCGGAGCTGCTCCCGCGGCACCACCCGGGACACCGATCCCCACTGGGCCAGCAGCGATGCGTCGACCGGCTCGGCGGTGTACACCATCTCGCGCATCTTGTGCTGCGGGACCAGGCGCGCCAGGTGCGTGGCGGCGCCCAGCGCTCCCTGGTTGACCTCGGGCAGCCCGAACCGGGTGCCCTCCGCCGCCACGATGATGTCGGCGTTGCCCACCAGGCCGATGCCGCCGCCGAGGCAGAAGTCGTGGACCGCGCAGATCACCGGCACCTCGCAGTCGTAGACGGCGGCGAACGCCGCGTAGCACCCGCGGTTGACGCCGATGAGGGCGTCGAACCCGTCGGTGTTCTGCACCTCCTTGATGTCGACGCCTGCGTTCCAGCCCTTGCCCTCTGCCCGCAGGACCAGCGCGCCCACCTCGGGATCGCTGCCCCCGCGGGTGATCGTCTCGGCCAGCTCGAACCACCCTGCGACGGTGAGCGCGTTCACCGGCGGGTTGTCCATCACGACCTCGGCGATCCCGTCCGCCACGTTCAGCTCGATCCCCACGACGACCTCCGTTGTCCCTGACACCCCGTCAGATCGGCGGCCATCCTACGGGTACCCTCGCGACGTGAGCACCGCCCGCCCGGAGTCGCCGCGCGCCGCAGCGGCCAGCACCGATCGCCACGCCGGAGAGGTCGTCCTCGTCACGGGCGGCACGAAGGGCATCGGTCGCACGATCGTCGAGCGCTACCTCGCCGCCGGCGCCGAGGTCGTCACCTGCGGTCGCAGCGAGCCCGAGTCCCTCCCCTCCGCCGGCGGGCGCGAGGCGGACTTCGTCGCCGCGGACGTGCGGGATGCCGAGGCGGTCGACGCCCTCGTCACCGGGATCGTCGCCCGGCACGGACGCCTCGACGTGGTGGTGAACAACGCCGGCGGCGCTCCGGAGGTGGCAGCGGCCGACGCGTCCCCGAGGTTCAGCGAGGCGATCGTCCGCTTGAACCTGCTCGCTCCGCTGCACGTGGCGACGCGGGCGAACGCCCAGATGCAAGCGCAGGACGAGGGCGGGGTGATCGTGAACATCGCCTCCGTCTCGGGGGTCCGTCCCTCCCCCGGCACCGCCGCCTACGGCGCTGCGAAGGCCGGGCTCCTCTCCCTCACCTCCTCGCTCGCGGTGGAGTGGGCTCCGAAGGTCCGCGTCGTCGCCGTCACGTGCGGCCTGATCGCCACCGAGCAGGCCGACCTCCACTACGGCGACGAGGAAGGCATGGCAGCGGTGGCCGCCACCGTGCCGCTCGGCCGGCTGGGCACGCCCGACGACGTGGCCGACGCCTGCCTCTTCCTCTCCTCCCCTGCCGCCTCGTACGTCTCAGGGGGCTCGCTCCTGCTCCACGGCGGCGGCGAGCGGCCAGCGTTCCTCGACGCTCGCGGCTGACCTCGCCCCAGGGCGCGCAGCCTCAGCCGTCGACCAGCGGCAGGTGGGGCACCAGGTCGTCGAACCCGCCACGCTCGTCGTGGTGGGCGAGCACGGGGAGCACCTGGCTCCGCCAGCGCGGCATGTCGCTGTCGGTCTCGGCCAGCGCCCGGTCGACCATCTCCGGCAACACCACGCCGTCCTCGCCGGCCAGGAGCGCCAGGTGGTCGACGAGCTCGTCGATCTCGTCGCCGCTCCACCCGGCGGCGGAGCGGGCGATCTTCTCGACGCAGCGGTCGACGTCGATGCGGCGGCGGTCGGCGCGGCGACCGATCCGGAGCACCCGTGCGTGCCAGTCGGGTGGGGGGACGTGCACGAACCGGTCGAACCCGACGCCGGACAGCATCTCGGGCTCGAGGCGCCACGGCGCCTCCGTCGCCCCGAGGCAGATGGCACGGTCGAGCACGGCACCTGCGCGGATCGCCTCGAGCAGCGCAGCGAGCTTCCGCTGGGCGGAGCGGCCCGACTCGACGAGCCGGTCGACCCCGCTCAGCCATACGACCGCGCGCTCGTCGCCGACGTGCTCCCGCAGGATCGAGACGGACGCCACCAGGCTCCGACCGGGATCCGACTGGGTGGCCCCGTCGGAGGCCGGCGACGAACCGGTGAGGATGAGGTCCGACACGTCCACGGGGATGAAGGGCGCGTCCAGGCTCTCGGCCACCGCCTCGCCGAGGAACCTCTTGCCGCCCCCGGCCGGGCCGTGGAGCAGCACGGGCCCGGGCGCTCGGTGCCCGGCTCGGCCGGACCACCAGCCCGCAGCGGGGACCACGACGATCGAGTAGAGGCGGCCCACAACGCCACGCATCCCGACGACGGCTTCGAGCCCGCCGCCACGGCGCGATGCGAGCAGTTCCACCCAACGATCTCCGGATCCCCAGGCCATTCCTCGAAGGTACGCCGATCCCGCGACCCGCGCCTGAGGAGAAAGGTTCGTCGTGCCTGGGCACAACGCCCCACCCGCCGGGTGCTCGAGGCCCGGCTCTCGGGTGCGTCCGGCCGGGGTTCATAGACTGACGATGTGTCAGATCCCACGCGAACGCAGGTGCCGGCCGTGGAGGGCTGGTTCACCCTCGACGACCCCCCGCACCTCATCGGGACCCGGTGCACCGGCAGCGGCACCTACTTCTTCCCGCCGGAGCGGACGATGTCCCGCGCGCCGGGCTTCGCCGACTCGCCGCTCGAGGAGGTGCAGCTCAGCCGCACCGGCACCCTCTGGAGCTACACGAACGCCGGCTACCAGCCGCCGGCCCCCTTCGTGGCGCAGAGCGACCCGTTCGAGCCGTTCTGCATCGCGGCGGTCGAGCTCGCCGAGGAGCAGCTCGTCGTGTTGGGACAGGTCGTGGCGGGCGTGACCGTCGACGACCTCCAGGTGGGTCAGGAGATGGAGCTGGTGGTCGACGTCCTCGACCGGACCGAGGAGCACGATCTGATGATCTGGAAGTGGAAGCCGGTCGGGTGGAGCGGAGGCGCGTCGTGAAGCGTCCGGAGGACATCGCCGTCATCGGCGTCGGGATGCACCCCTGGGGCAAGTGGGGTCGCAACTTCGTGACCTACGGGGTCGAGGCGATCAAGGGTGCGCTCGCCGACGCACAGGTCGACTACCGAGACATCCAGTTCGTGGCCGGCGCCGACACGGTCCGCAACGGCTACCCCGGCTACGTCGCGGGCGCGACCTTCGCCCAGGCCATGGGCTGGACCGGCATCCCGATCACCTCCGCCTACGGGGCGTGCGCGTCCGGGGCGATGGCCATCGACGCTGCCCGGCAGCGGATCCTCGCCGGGCTGTGCGACGTGGCGCTCGTCGTGGGCGCGGACACCACGCCGAAGGGCTTCCTGGCCCCCAACAAGGGCGAGCGGGGCGACGACCCCGACTGGCTCCGGTTCCGCCTCGTGGGCGCCACGAACCCCACCTACTTCGCGCTGGCAGCCCGACGGCGCATGGACGTCTACGGGGCCACCCGTGAGGACTTCGCCGCCGTGAAGGTGAAGAACGCGCAGCACGGGATCGAGAACCCGTGGGCCCGGTACCGCAAGACCTACACGATCGACGAGGTGATGGGGTCGCCGGTGGTGGCGGACCCCCTTCGCCTCCTCGACATCTGCGCGACGTCGGACGGCGCCGCCGCGGTGGTGCTCGCCTCCCGCGAGTGGGCGGAGGCACACGGCCACGGTGACGCGGTGGCGATCAAGGCGGTGTCGACCGTGACGCCGACCTTCCCGAACACGATCATCGAGATGCCGAACTTCGCGACCGACTCGTCGGCGGGCCTCCCGGCACCCGAGCGCACGTTCAAGCAGTCGATCGCCCACGCCTGCTACGAGCAGGCCGGCATCGGTCCCGACGAGCTGTCGGTGGCCGAGGTCTACGACCTGTCGACCGCGCTCGAGCTCGACTGGTACGAGGACATCGGCCTCTGCGAGGAGGGCGAGGCCGAGAAGCTCGTGCGCAACGGCGACACGACGATCGGCGGACGGATCCCGGTGAACCCCTCGGGTGGGCTCGCGTGCTTCGGCGAGGCGGTGCCGGCACAGGCGATCGCGCAGGTGTGCGAGATCACGTGGCAGCTGCGGGGTCAGGCCACCGGACGGCAGGTGGAGGGAGCCCGCGTCGGGATCACCGCGAACCAGGGCCTCTTCGGCCACGGCAGCTCCGTGCTGCTGGCACGTGGCTGACGCGGCCCACCCGACCTCCGGCACCCGGGCCTGAGCGAGGCAGGCGTGCAGCGGGTCTGGGTCGAGGTCACCGGCACGCTCGCCGCCCACTTCACGAGCGGGTTCCAGCGGCACACGCGGGGCCTGCTGGCCCACCTGCCCACCGAGCACCCCGACGAGCGGGGCCTCCTGGTCACGCCGATCGTGTGGTGCGAGAGCTGTCGCAGCCACCGCCTCCTCGACGCCGGGGAGCGTGACCGGCTCGCGCAGCCATCGGCACCACGACCGGCGCCGCGAGCCGGCATCGAGGTGCTCGCCGATCGCCTGCCCGTGGGCGGGCGGGCGCTGGTGCGGCTCGGCGAGCGGCCTGCGGTGCACCGCGCCCGGGACGTCGTCGCTGCGGCGCGGCGCCAGCGTGGCCACGACCCCGGTTCGCATCCCGAGCGCGTCGAGCTCGGCCGGGGCGACATCTTCTTCGAGCTGGAGGCGGGATGGAACGACCCCGCCCCGCGCGACGAGCTGCTCGAGCGCCTCGTGGGGCGTGGGGTCACGACGGGGTTCCTGGTGGCCGACGTGATGCCCGAGCAGCACCCCGAGTGGTTCTCGGACGGGGTCGTCGACCGGTTCGGGCGGTTCCTCCGCGCCCACCTCCGCTGGTCGGACCACGTGGCGTCGATCTCGCGGTCCACCACGGACGACCTCGCGGTGGTCGCCGGCGCCCTCGGCCGCACCCGCCCCTTCCACGTCGTGCACGTGACGATGGGCGCCGACTTCTCCGAGCGCGGCCCACGGGTGGCAACGGGCGGTTCGTCCCGAACGCTGTTGAGCGTGGGGTCGCTCGAACCACGCAAGAACCACGTGCTGCTGCTCGACCTGTTCGACCGCCTGCGGGACCGCCACAGCGACGTGGAGCTGCTGCTCGTCGGCCGGGAGACCACGCTGTCCGGTCCCGTGCTCGAGCGGATCCGGTCGCACCCGGAGCACGGGCGCCGGCTTCGTTGGGAGCCCCGCCTCGACGACGAAGGCCTGGCCGAGGCGTACGCCCGGGCCTTCCTCGTGCTGGTCCCCAGCCGGTACGAGGGCTACGGCATCCCCGTCGTGGAGGCCCTCGCCCGTGGCGTGCCGACGATCGCCTCCACCGGTGGGGCGCTGCCGGAGGCCGGCGGCGACGCGGCGGAGTACGCGTCGGCCGACGACCCCGACGAGTGGCTGCGGCTGGTCGAACGGCACCTGACCGACCCTGCCCACCACGAGGCCGCTGCCCGACGAGCCGCGGCGTTCGATCCACCGACGTGGAAGCGCTCCGCCGAGCGTCTGGCGGCCGCGCTGGTGGAGATGGGAGCCGAGTCGCGATGACGACGGTGTTCGTGGAGGTCACCAACACCCTCGAGGTGCCGTTCCTCACCGGGCTGCAACGGGTCACCCGCGAGCTGCTGGCCCGCCTTCCATGCGAGGGGAACCTGGCGTTCGTGCCCGTGCGGTGGTGCGAGGTGGTGGGCGCCCACCGCCGCCTGACCCAGGCCGAGGCGGAGCAGCTCGCGTCAGGTGTGCGCGAGCTGCCGCGGTCCCGTGTCGCTCGTCGAGCGAAGCGGGCGATCGAGGAGGCCCGGCAGCGGAAGGCCCGCCCCCAGCTGGAGGCGCTCCGCATCGCGCCACCGTGGCCGGAGGACGTCGTGTGGTTCGACGTCGAGGCCACCTGGCACAGCCCGAAGCCGCGCCACGAGCTGCTGCCGGAGCTGCTCCAGGCGGGGATCCGCACCGCTGCCCTGGTCGCGGACGTGTTCCCCGTGCGCCATCCCGAGTGGTTCGAGCACCACGCCCGCGAACGGTTCCAGGCACACCTCGACGCCCACCTCGCCGCTGGGAGCCACCTCGTGTGCATCTCGGAACACACCCGGTCGGAGGTGCTCGCCGTCGCCCACGAGCGGGGACTGGAGCCCAGCGCGGATGTCATCACCCTTGGTGCCGACTTCCACGCCGGGCCTGTCGGCCACCTGCCGCCCGAGCTGTCCGGGCTGCGCGTGCTGCTGAACGTGTCCACGCTGGAGCCGCGCAAGAACCAGGCGCTCCTCCTCGAGGTCTTCGACCAGGTGCGGGGCGCCCACCCGGACGCCGCGCTGGTGCTGGTCGGCAAGCAGGGCTGGCACGTGGACCACCTGGTCCGGAAGATCCGCCACCACCACGAGCACGGCCGCACCCTGTTCTGGTTCGAGGGTGTCGACGACCCGACGCTCCTCGCGCTGTACCGCCACGCCCACCTGTCACTGGTGCCGAGCTTCGCCGAGGGCTTCGGTGCCCCGGTCGTGGAGGCGCTGGCCCAGCAGGTGCCCACGATCTGCAGCACCGGCGGCGCG
>JBIQID010000147.1:0-6574 GCA_044508215.1 Actinomycetota bacterium
GGCTTGGAGGCGGTCATGCGGGCTCCGATCGTTCGGCGGTCGCGCCGACGCCGGAGGGGCCCAGGAGCGGGCAGGAGGCGACGTCAGCGCAGGAACAGGACGTCGGTCAGTCGCATTGGGTGGAGGGTAGCGGCGCGGCTCGCGCCCGCACCCGTCATTTTCGGGAGGCTCAGACCGCCTTGGCCGCGCCGGTGCGCCGTGACCGCTTCTTCGGCGTCTCGGCCGCGTCACGCAGCTCGGCGAACGCGTCGGGCACCGCCTTGGCCAGGTCCCAGATGTCGGGGATCAGCTGTGGGCACGCCATGAACCCGAAGTCGATCGAGTAGCGGTAGCTGAGCACCGTGGCGTTCAGCCCGGCCCCCTCGTGGATGGGCCCCATCGGGTAGGCGGCCACCAGCTCGGCACCGGCGAGGTAGAGGGGGAACGGCGGACCCGGCACGTTGGAGATCACCAGGTTGTGGATCGGGCGGTGGCGGTCGGCCAGCTTCATCGAGCTGTAGAGCCTGCTGGCGAGCGCGAACGTGCGCGGCGCTGCGAACTCGCCCCAGTCGGTCAGCATGCGGGCGCCGACGGCGTTGTGCTCGCGCTTCGCCCCCTCGGTGGCCGACGCGATGAGCCGGAGCCGCTCGACGGGGTCGTCCACCTCGGTGGCGAGTGACGTGAACATGGCCGAGACCCGGTTGCCGCCGGAGTTCGCCTCCTCGTCGGTGCGCACGGAGACCGGGACGACGGCGATCAGGGGATCGGACGGGACGCCGCCGTGGCAGTCGAGGTAGCGGCGCAGCGCGCCGGCCACCACCGCCAGCACCACGTCGTTGAGCTTCACCCCGAAGGCGTCCTTCGCCTTCTTCGCCTCGGCGAGGTCGATCCGGGCGAACGAGACGCTTCGGCGGGCGGTGATCGAATGGCTCCACGGGGTCCGCGGGGCGGTGAGCGGGACGGCGCCGACCTGTCCGCCGGGGTCGGTGCGGTTGCGCACCACGTTCGTGACGCCCTGCACCGTGCGGCCCAGCAGGTCGGGCAGCTTCCCCATGCGCGACACGCGGGAGGCGATCGCGTAGGAGACCAGCTCGACGTCGCTCGGCACGTGCTCGGCGGGGACGGGCTGCGGCTCGGTCGCCGGCGGGGTCGGCTCGAGGTCGTACAGCGCGGTCATGATCTCGGCGCCCGATGCCCCGTCGATCGCCGAGTGGTGGACCTTCGCGATGAACCCCACGCGGTCGTGCTTCAGGCCCTCGACGACCCAGACCTCCCAGAGCGGACGGGTGCGGTCGAGCGGGGTGGAGGCGATCTGCCCGGCGATCTCGCCCAGCTCGCGGCGGCCGCCGGGGGCCGGCGCCGCGATGCGGCGGACGTGGTGGTCGAGGTCGAAGTGCGGGTCGCTCACCCACACGGGGTGGTGCAGCTGGAACGGCACCTCCACGAGCCGCCGGGTGAACGGCGGGAGGAGGTGCAGGCGGGAGCGGATGTGCTCCTTGAAGGCCTCGAAGCTGTAGCCGCCGGGCATCGTCGACGTGTCGTAGATGCCCGTCATGGCGACGTGCATGTGGCTGCTCGGCGTCTCCAGGTACAGGAACGCGGCGTCCATCCCCGTGAGTCGTTGCATCGGCCACCCCCCGGTCGCGTGAGGTGACCATCTTGGCCGAGATCGGCGGCGGACGCCCGCTCCGAGTGGGCGGTGCCGGGATCGCCGAACCTACGCTTGGTCGATGTCGCGAACCGCAGCGGTCCGGTCGGGTTGGAGGGCGTTGCCGCGGAGCACGCGCCGTGCTGTGTGGTCCGCGCTGGGTGTGGCGAACGGCCGGGCGCCACGCCGCTACAGCCGGTTGTTCCAGGTCCCGTCGTTCTTCTGGGCGTGGTTCACCACCGAGCTGGCGTTCCCGCTCCTCGTGGTGCACCTCTGGCGGGCGGTCCGTGGCCGGCGGTCGATCGGCTCGAAGTTCCTCCGCGAGGCGACCACCTCGCTGGACCTGGCGACGGCCGTGGGGCTGGGTGCGTTCATCGCCGAGGGCGTGCAGGCCGACGACCAGTTCACCGCGGCGCTCGCTCCGCACCTGGGCGACGAGGACCTCGCTGCCCGTCCTCGGTCGGTCCGGGCGGGGGCCTGGATCCCGTTCCTGTACGGCGGTCGGAAGCGTCGCCACCGGACCCGCAACATCGTCTTCACGCCGGAGGGCGAGAAGGTCCGCCTGAAGCTCGACGTCTACCAGCCCACCACGCCGTGGGATCGTGAGGCGCCGCGCCGGCCGGCGATCGTGCAGATCCATGGCGGCGCGTGGCTGATCGGTGACAAGCGGGAGCAGGGCATCCCGTTGCTGAACCACATGGCCGCGAACGGCTGGGTGGGTTTCAACGTGAACTACCGGCTGTCGCCCCGGGCGAAGGCGCCCGACCACCTGGTCGACTGCAAGCGGGCGATCGCGTGGATCCGCGAGCACGCGGACGAGTACGGGATCGACCCCGACTTCATCTGCGTCACCGGCGGGTCGGCTGGCGGGCACCTCGCTGCGATGGTGGCGCTGACGGGTGCCGACCACACGTTCCAGCCGGGGTTCGAGGACGCGGACTGCTCGGTGCAGGCGGCGATCCCGTTCTACGGCGTCTACGACCTCGCCGACGACGAGGGCCTGATGATCCCTGGGTTCCGGGAGATGCTGCTCGAGCCGATCGTGTTCGGGACGAAGTTCGCGTCGGCGGGCGAGGCGTACCGCTCGTACTCGCCGATCGCCCGTGTCCACCCCGAGGCGCCGCCGATGATGATCGTGCACGGCAGCCGCGACGCCCTGGTCCCGGTGGAGACCGCCCGTCGCTTCGCCCGGAAGATGTCGGACGAGTCGGACCATGCAGTGGTGTACGTCGAGCTGTACGGCGCGCAGCACGCCTTCGAGATCTTCCCGTCGCCGCGCACGGTGCGGACCGTCGAGTACTGCCAGCAGTTCCTCGACGCCGTGCACCGCGGGGTGATCAAGTGACGGAGAACGGACCCCTCTGGACGCCGTCGCCCGAGCGGGCGGCCGAGTCGAACATCGCCCGCTTCGCCCGACGTGTCGGCGTCGACGGCGGCTACGAGGCGCTGCACCGCTGGTCCGTCGAGGAGCCGGCCGGGTTCTGGGCGGCCTGCTGGGAGGAGGTCGGCCTGGGGTCGGTCCCCGACGGCTCGGTCGTGGAGGCGGGCTCGGAGATGTGGGAGGCCCGCTTCTTCCCCGAGGCGCGGCTGAACGTCGCGGAGGTCATCCTCTCAGGGCGCGGCGCTGCGGACGGCGCCCCGATGCTGGTGGCGGTGGGGGAGGACGGCTCGGAGGTCGAGCTCAGCCGGGGCGAGGTGCGCGAGCAGGTGGCGCGGGTGGCCGCCGCGCTCCGGGCCGACGGCGTGCAGGCCGGCGACCGTGTCGCCGCGTGGCTTCCGAACGTCCCCGAGACGATGGTGCTGATGCTCGCCGCCGCCTCGATCGGTGCGGTGTTCAGCTCGACGTCGCCCGACTTCGGCGCCGATGGCGTGGTGGACCGCTTCGGGCAGATCGAGCCCGTCGTGCTCGTGGCCTGTCGTGGCTACTCGTACGGCGGCAAGTGGTTCGACCGCACCGGCGAGCTGGCGAAGGTGCGGGACGGGCTGCCGTCGGTCCGCCGCGTCGTGACGCTCGGCGAGGAGTGGCAGGCCTGGACGGAGGCGCAAGCGGGCGCCGATCTGCGCTTCGAGCAGCTGCCCTTCGACCAGCCGTGGTACGTCCTCTACAGCTCGGGCACCACCGGCGTGCCGAAGTGCATCGTCCACCGGGCCGGGGGCGTGCTGCTGCAGCACATGAAGGAGCACCAGCTGCACTGCGACATCCGGCCGGGTGACCGGGTCGCCTACTACACGACCTGCGGCTGGATGATGTGGAACTGGCTGGCGTCGGTGCCGGCGTCGGGCGCCACGGCCGTGCTCTACGAGGGCTCGCCGTTCCATCCGGGGCCGGAGGCGATGTGGGACCTGGCGGGGCGGCAGCGGCTCACGTTCCTCGGGGTGTCGGCGAAGTTCATCGACTCGGTCCGAAAGGCCGGGTACACACCGGCTGACCACCACGGCTTCGAGCACCTGCGCACGTTGGCCTCCACGGGCTCGCCGTTGTCGAACGAGTCGTTCGAGTGGGTGTACGAGGCGGTGAAGGCCGACCTCCACCTGGCGTCGATCTCGGGCGGCACCGACCTCTGCGGTTGCTTCGTGTGCGGCGACCCGACGTCGCCGGTGTTCGCCGGTGAGATCCAGCGCCCTGCCCTCGGGATGGCGGTGGAGGTGTGGCGCGACGACCGCACGCCGGCCGACGTCGGTGAGCGTGGGGAGCTGGTGTGCGTCGAGCCGTTCCCCTCGATGCCGCTCGGCTTCTGGGGTGACGACTCCGGGGAGCGCTACCGCGCCGCCTACTACGAGCGGTTCCCCGGTGTGTGGGCGCACGGCGACTTCGCGTCGTGGACGCCCCACGGCGGGGTGGTGATCCACGGCCGCAGCGACACCACCCTCAACCCGGGCGGGGTCCGGATCGGCACCGCTGAGATCTACCGGCAGGTGGAGCAGGTGCCCGAGGTGGTCGAGTCGCTGGTGTTCGGCCAGGAGTGGGACGGCGACACGCGGATCGTGTTGCTGGTGCGCCTGGCCGACGGTGCGGAGCTGACCGACGATCTGGTCGCCGCCACCAAGCAGCGGATCCGCACAGGCTGCACGCCTCGCCACGTGCCGGCGCTGGTGCTCGCCGTGGACGACCTGCCGAGGACCCGCTCGAACAAGCTGGCCGAGCTGGCGGTGAGCGATGCGGTCAACGGGCGGCCCGTCCGGAACACGACGGCCCTCGCGAACCCTGAGGCGATCGACGCGATCGTGGCGCTCCCCGAGCTCTCGGAGAAGCCCTGATGGACCCGGAGGAGTTCCGGGCGGCGGGCCACCGGCTGGTCGACTGGATCGCGGACCTGCGTGCCGGCATCGCCGACCGTCCGGTGCAGGCTCAGACCGGTCCGGGCGACGTGCGCTCGGCGCTGCCGGTCGAGCCGCCACCACCGGGTGACATCGAGGGGCTGATCGCTCAGCTCGAGGCGGTGGTGCTGCCCGGCATCACCCACCTGAACCACCCGCGGTTCTTCGGGTGGTTCCCGTCCAACTCGAGCCTCCCGGCCGTGCTCGGCGACCTCGCCTCGACCGGGATCGGAGCGCTCGGCATCTCCTGGCAGTCGGCGCCTGCGCTCACCGAGGTGGAGGAGGCGGTGTGCGACTGGATGCGTCAGCTCGTCGGCCTCTCGCCGGAGTGGAAGGGCACGATCCACGACACTGCCTCCACCGCAGTGCTGGTGGCGCTGATGGTCGCTCGGGAGCGGGCGACCGACCTCGGTCAGTACCGCGACGGGCTGCAGGGGGCGCTCCAGCCGCTGTGCGTGTACACCTCGTCGGAGGCGCATTCGTCGGTGCAGAAGGCCGCGCTGCTCGCCGGCTACGGGATCGACAACCTGCGGCTGATCGACGTCGATCCTGCGACGCGGGACCTCGACGTCGCCGCGCTGGAGGCGGCGATCAGGGCGGATCTCGACGCAGGTCGGCGTCCGGCGGCGGTCATTGCGAACGTGGGCAGCACCGGCGCCACTGCCGTCGATCCCGTCGCCCGGGTGGTGGAGGTGGGCCGCCGTCACGGGATGTGGGTGCACGTCGATGCCGCCATGGCCGGCACGGCGATGCTGCTGCCGGAGTGCCGTCACCTCTGGGAAGGGGTCGAGGGCGCCGACAGCCTCAGCTGGAACCCGCACAAGTGGATGGGCGCGGCGGTGGACTGCTCGCTGTTCTACGTGCGGGATGCCGAGGAGCTGCAGTCGGTGATGGCCACCTCGCCCAGCTACCTCGCCTCGGCGCACGACGGCGACGTGACGCAGTACCGCGACTGGGGGATCCCGCTGGGGCGGAGGTTCCGGTCGCTCAAGCTGTGGTTCCAGCTGGTGCTCGACGGTGTCGAGCCGATCCAAGAGCGGATCCGCCGTGACCTCGCGAACGCTGCCTGGCTGGCCGAGCAGGTGGACGCCACCGAGGGGTGGGAGCGGGTTGCGCCCACCCGCCTGCAGACCGTGTGCGTGCGACACGATCCGGGAGGTCTCGATGCCGATGCGCTCGACGACCACACGCTTCGATGGGTGGCTGAGGTGAACCGCAGCGGTGCCGGGTTCCTGACCCCGGCGAAGCTCGACGGCCGGTGGATGGTCCGGGTGTCGATCGGCGCCGAGCCGACTACCCGTGACGACGTCGCCGCGGTCTGGGAGGCGATGCAGGCCGCCGCGCAAGCTCGCTCTTGATCCCGGCGCGTCTCGTCTGATCCGGAGAGAACCGACGAGCGTGGCCATTGCTCGCCCACGGACCGCCGGAGCTAGCCGTCGAACAGCCTGCTCGGCGACGGCGCTGCGTGCCCCGAGCCGCTCACTCGGTCACCGGATGAAGCTGTGCCGGGTGGTCCCGATGTTCCGGGTGGTCCGGTGTTGTTGGGGTGGCGGGGGTCGTCGGGTGGGACCATGGGCCGGCGTCCCTTGCCGGGGACGAGGGCCCAGTTCTTGTAGGTCTTGAGGTCGT
>JBIQID010000013.1:0-37138 GCA_044508215.1 Actinomycetota bacterium
GAGGATGTCGGCGGTCTGGGGGAGCACCACGTCCTCCAGCACGGGGGCGTAGGGCACGAACGTGTCGAGGGCCGCCACACGGCGGATCGGCGCACGCAGTAGGTCCCAGCACTCGTCGGCGGCCCAGGCTGCGACCTCCGCGCCGAACCCGGCGGTGCGGACGTCCTCGTGGACCACCACCAGCCTGCCGGTGCGGGCCACCGAGTCCGCCACCGCCTGCCGGTCCCACGGGACGATCGTCCGGAGGTCCAACACGTCGGCCTCCACGCCCTGCTCCGCCGCGGCAACAGCAGCGTCGAGGCACTTCTGCACGGTGACGCCCCAGGTCACCACGGTGACGTCGCCGCCGGCGCGGCGCTGCGCCGCTCGACCGAAGGGGACCCGGTGGTCGGGGCCCGGGTAGGGCGCAGCGGCGTACGGCTGGCGGTAGAGGTGCTTGGGCTCCAAGAAGAGCACGGGGTCCTCGCAGGAGAACGCGGTGCGCAGCAGGCCCACGGCGTCCGCAGCGTTCGACGGCATGGCGATCAGCAGCCCCGGCATGTGGGCGAAGATCGACTCGCCCGACTGGCTGTGCCAGATGGCCCCGCCGGTGAGGTAGCCGCCGATGGGCACCCGCAGGACCATCGGGACGCTGAACGCGCCCGCCGAACGCCACCGCATGGTGGCCGCCTCGGTGCGGATCTGCTGGGTGGCGGTCCAGATGTAGTCGAAGAACTGCACCTCGGGGCACGGCCGCAGCCCGCGGATCGCCTGCCCCACCGACCGGCCCACGATGTTCGCCTCGGCGAGTGGTGAGTTCCGGCAGCGCTCGTTGCCCAGCTCCCGCTGAAGGCCCAGGGTGGTGCCGAACACGCCGCCCTTGCCCGGCACGGCGTGCAGCTCGGCCGCCGGAGCGTCCGCCACGTCCTCGCCCAGCACGCTGATCCGTGGGTCGGCCGCCATCAGCTCGTGGAGGCATCGCCGGATGGCATCGGCCATAGCGACCGGCTCGCCGTCGTCGGTCGACGCTGCGTCTCGGGAGGCCTCCGCGGGCTCGCTCCCACCTCCGCCCGCGGCCCGCAGGGCTTCGACCGACACGACGTGGCGGGTGACGGTGGTGGGGTCCGGGGCCGGCTCGGCGAGGGCGAGGCTGGCTGCGTGGTCGACCTCGGCGCGCGCTTCGGCGGCCAGCGCCCGGGCGCCGGCCTCGTCGAGCAGGCCCTTGTCGACGGCCAGTCGCGTCATCCGCAGGATGGGGTCCCGCTCGGCCTCCGAGGCCAGGTCGGCCTCCGTCCGGTACTTCGACTGCGTGTCGGCCGCCGAGTGCGAGTAGGGCCGGGTGACGTGGGCGTGGACGAGCACCGGGCCCGCACCGCCACGAAGGTGTTCGACGGCCGACCGCAGGACCGACCGGGCGGCGAGGTAGTCGGTGCCGTCCACCTCCACGACCTCCAACCCGGCGAACCCCGAGACGAGGGTGGAGATCGGAGCGGGCTGCTGCTCCGCCGTGGGCACCGAGATCGCCCAACCGTTGTCCGCCACCACGTAGAGCAGCGGCAGGCGGTCGGTGCAGGCGGTGTTGAGGCTCTCCCAGAACTCGCCCTGGCTGGTGGCTCCCTCGCCGAGTGAGACGTAGGTGATCTCGTCGGGCTCCGCCGTCAGCTGCGGCCACGGGGCGAAGGCAGCGGGGTCGCGAGCGAGCCGCCGCCCCGCCTCGGCGCACCCCACGGCGGGGAGGCACTGGCTGCCGGTGGCCGAGGTCTGGGAGACGATGTGCAGCTCGGGGTCACCCCAGTGGCACGGCATCATGCGGCCGGCGGAAGCGGGATCGGAGGCGGCTCCCACCGACTGGAGCAGCATCGTGGCGGGCGGCACCCCGAGGCCGAGGACGAGGGCCCGCTCGCGGTAGTACGGGAAGAACCAGTCGTGGCCCGCCCGCAGCTCCCGGGCGGCGGCCAGGCCGAGCGCCTCGTGCCCGGCGCCGGAGATCTGGAAGAAGACGCGGTTCTGCTTCTGGAGCGCGATCTCCTTGTCGTCGAGGGCCCGCGACACGACGGCGGTCCTGAGGTCCTCGACGAGGTCGTCGAGCGGGTCACGCGCCGTGTCGTCGTACACCGAGCTCCTCCGTCCAGTCCCGTTCCTGCAGCCGGCTCCGGACCTCGCTGAGGAACGAGCTGGCGTACGCGCCGTCGACCGCCCGGTGGTCGAAGGAGAGCGACAGGTGCCCCACCGGGTGCACCGCGATCCCATGGCCACCGTCGCCGTCGGGCACCGCCACCGGCCTCGGCGAGACCCCGTCCGTCGACAGGATCGCCACCTGCGGCGCGTTGATGACCGGGCCCGTCACGAACGTGCCGTATCCACCGGCGTTCGTGATCGTGAAGGTGCCGCCCGAGGTGTCCTGCGGCTCGAGCTGCCCACCGCGGGCCTTCGCCGACAGCGCCGCGATCGCGTCGGCGAGCCCTGCGATCCGCAGCGACCCGGCGTCGGGCACGACCGGCACCACGAGGCCCTCGAAGTCGAGGTCGACGGCGATCCCGAGGTTCACCCGGGCGTGCACCACGAGCTCCTCGTCGTCGTACGACGCGTTCAGCTTCGGGTGGCCGGCGAGGGCGTCGCAGGCGCTGAGCGCCACGAACGGGAGGTAGCTGAGCCCGCTCGGGTGGCGTACGCGCCACGTGTCGGCCACCGCGCGGCGCGCCTCCTCCACCCGTGAGTAGTCGACCTCCATCGTCACGAGGGTGTGCGCCGCGGTCCGCAGCGACCGGGTGAGGTTTGCCGCCGTGGCACGCCTGATCGCAGAGTGCGGGATGCGCTCGGCCACGTTCGAGGGGTCAGGCTGCCAGGCCGGGGGAGCGTCACGGTCTGGCCCGCCGACCACCTCCACCGGTCGGGCGGGCGCGGCCGGCGCAGCCGGTTCGGCGGGCCGGCGCACGGTCGTCGCCGGGCGGACGAGGGGCGGGTACAGGTCAGCACCGCCCTCCATCGCCCGCCGGAACGCCCGTTGGTCGCGGGCCGTGCCGTCGGGGCCGGCAGCGGTCGACCCGTCGAGCGGCGCGTCCTCACCGATGACGGCCAGGACCTCGCCCACCGGGACCGTCTCGCCCGCTTCCACCACGATGCGGCGGAGGACCCCGGCGGCGGCGCTCGGGATCTCGGTGTCCACCTTGTCGGTCGAGACCTCGAGCAGCGGTTCGTCCCGCTCGACGTGGTCGCCGACGGCCTTCAACCACCTCGTCACCGTCCCGCCGGTGACGGTCTCACCGAGCTGCGGCATCGTGATGGTGGCCATGCCCAAACCCCCCGGTCCGGCACTGCTACCGAGGATAAGGGTGTCGGCGCCGCTCCGGACCCCCCTCGGGCGGGCCGTGGCGCCGGACGGAGCAGGTCAGCCGCCGGAATAGCATCCCGCCATGGCCAAGGCCCCCGTGCTCACCCCCCAGGCGGACGACTTCCCGCGCTGGTACCAGGACGTCATCTCGAAGGCCGAGCTGGCCGACAACGGACCCGTGCGGGGGACGATGGTGGTCCGCCCGTACGCGTACGCGATCTGGGAGCGGATGCAGGCCGAGGTCGACCGCCGCATCAAGGACGCCGGTGCGGAGAACGCGTACTTCCCGCTCTTCATCCCCGAGAGCTACCTCACGCGCGAGGCCGAGCACGTCGAGGGGTTCAGCCCGGAGCTGGCCGTCGTCACCCACGCCGGTGGCAAGGAGCTGGAGGAGCCGGTCGTGGTGCGGCCCACCTCCGAGACGGTCATCGGCGAGTACATGGCCAAGTGGATCCAGAGCTACCGCGACCTGCCGCTGCTCCTGAACCAGTGGGCGAACGTCGTGCGGTGGGAGCTGCGTCCCCGGGTGTTCCTCCGGACCTCCGAGTTCCTCTGGCAGGAGGGCCACTGCGCCCATGCCACGGAGGCCGACGGTGCCCGGTACGCCGCTCGGATCCTCCACGACGTCTACGCCGACTTCATGGAGCGCGAGCTGGCGATCCCGCTGTACGTCGGACGCAAGACGCGCCGGGAGCGCTTCGCCGGGGCGATCAACACGATGACCTGCGAAGCGATGATGGGCGACGGCAAGGCGCTGCAGATGGGCACCAGCCACGAGCTCGGCCAGAACTTCGCCAGGGCGTTCGACATGACGTACCTCGACGCAAACGGCGACCAGCAGCTGGCGTGGACCACCTCGTGGGGCGTCTCCACGCGGATGATGGGCGGGCTCATCATGAGCCACGGCGACGACGGAGGCCTGCGGCTGCCGCCCCGGATCGCCGCGACGCAGGTGGTCGTGATGGTGGTGCGCGACGACGACGCCGGCGCGGTGGCCGCCACGGCCCGTGGGTTGGTCGACGACCTCCGCCAGGCGGGGGTGCGTGCACGGCTCGACGACCGGGTGGAGACCGGCTTCGGCCGGCGGGCCACCGACTGGGAGCTGAAGGGGGTGCCCCTGCGCATCGAGCTGGGGCCTCGCGACGTGGAGGCCTCCCAGGCCACCGTCGTGCGGCGCGACCGGCGCGCCGCGGAGGACCGGGGGAAGGAGACGGTCCCGCTCGGGAGCCTGCTCCAGGAGGTGCCGCGCCTTCTCGACGCCGCCCAGCAGGCGCTCTACGACGAGGCGCGGGAGCGCCGTGACTCGCGCACCGCCGACGTCTCGACCATCGAGGAGGCGATCGAGGCGGCCGCCACCGGCTTCGCCCGGCTGCCCTACGCCACGTTGGGGGAGGAGGGCGAGGATCGCCTGGCGGAGCACGCCGTCACGGTGCGCTGCCTGCAGCGGCCCGACGGCTCCCTCCCGGCGAGCGACGAGGAACCCGACGTGGTCGCCTACGTCGCCCGCAGCTACTGACGCCGCCCGTCCGTTGGCGCCGTCGTCGGCGTCACTGGCGCTATAGTCCTGGGTCTCGACGAGTCGTGGCGCCCCTGTGGCGCAGGATGAGGCGTGGGCTGGGGCCCACGCCTTTCGTCTGAACGGGGCCCGGTCCCCGTGCGACGAGGCGACGAACTGAACGCCCGAGCGGGCAGGAGACTGAGAGGAACGAGGAGGTGCTGCTGATGACCGACGACCCCGTGCTCGCGGAGGTGGGCCGTCTCGTGGCGCCCATCCTCGACCGCATCGGCGCCCACCTCTACGACCTCGAGCGGAGCGGCGGGATGGTGCGCGTGACCGTCGACCGGCCCGGCGGGATCGACCTCGACGCGCTGGCCGGAGTGAACCGCGAGCTGGGTCGGGCGCTCGACGAGTCGGACCCGATCCCCAGCGCCTACACCCTCGAGGTGACGAGCCCCGGCCTCGAGCGCAACCTCCGCAGCGCAGAGCACTGGGAGGGGGCACTCGGCGACCGGGTGAAGGTGAAGCTGCACCCTGCCGACGATGCGCCCCGTCGGGCGGAGGGGATCGTCGCCGGCGTCGCCGGTGGCATCGTGACGCTGACGGCCGACGACGGCTCCACGGTCACGTTCGGGGTGGACGCTGTGGAGCGAGCCCGGACGGTGTTCGAGTGGGGTCCTGCTCCGAAGCCGGGCGGCAAGGGCAGCCAGAAGACGAAGGCGAAGGCGAAGAGCCACGACAGGGAGGTCAACCCGTGAACGCTGACATGCTGGAGGCGCTCAACGCTGTGGCGCTCGACAAGGGCATCTCGGTCGACACGCTGCTCGGCGTGCTCGCTGATGCCATGCAGTCGGCGTACGAGAAGATGCCCGATGCGCACGAGTACGCGTGGGTGATCGTCACGCCCGAGACCGGCGAGTTCCGCGTGATGGCGCAGGACCTCGACGAGGACGGCGACCCGGTGGGCGAGGAGTTCGACGTCACGCCCGACGGCTTCGGCCGCATCGCCGCCCAGGCGTTCAAGCAGGTGATGACCCAGAAGATCCGCGAGGCCGAGCGCGAGCTGAAGTACGAGGAGTACGCGGGCCGCGAGGGCGACATCGTCACCGGCATCATCCAGCAGTCGGACGCCCGCTACACCCTCTTGGACCTCGGCCGGGTCGAGGCGCTCATGCCGCAGTCCGAGCAGGTGGCCTACGAGCGCGCCGAGCCCGGCAAGCGGGTGAAGGCCTACATCGTCGAGGTCCGCAAGACCGCGAAGGGCCCCCAGATCGTGGTGAGCCGCACGCACCCCGGCCTGATCCGGCGCCTCTTCGAGCTGGAGGTCCCCGAGATCGCCGACGGCATCGTCGAGATCAAGGCGTGCGCCCGCGAACCAGGGCAGCGCACGAAGATCGCCGTGTGGTCGAACGACCCGAACGTCGACCCCGTGGGCGCCTGCGTGGGTGCCCGGGGCGCCCGCGTCCGGATGGTCGTGAACGAGCTCAACGGCGAGAAGATCGACATCGTCCCGTTCTCGGACGACCTCGAGGAGTTCGTGATGAAGGCCCTCGCCCCGGCGAAGGTCAACGAGGTCAACATCGACTACGACACCGGCACCGCCGAGGTCATCGTGCCCGACTTCCAGCTGAGCCTCGCGATCGGCCGCGAGGGGCAGAACGCCCGCCTCGCCCACCGGCTGGTCGGCCTGCGCGTCGACATCCGCTCCGAGTCCGACCGCTCGTCGAACCAGGGCTCGGGCGCCGACTGGGCCGAGGGCGAGTGGATCACCGACCCCGAGACGGGCGAGCAGATGTGGCAGCCCGCCGACGGCGGTCCTGCGATCAGCGCGGCCGAGTGGAACGCAGCCGAGCCCGGCACCGTGGCCGGCGGTGGCGAGGCGGAGGCCGACGGGGCCGCTGCTGAGGCCACCGAGGCCACCGAGGACGCTGCGACCGACGAGGGTGCAGCCACCGAGGAGGCTGCCTCGGAGGAGCCCGGGTCCGACGACGCCGACGAGGGATCCGAGGGCGTAGAGCCGGAGGCTTCGACCGACGAGGCGTCCGCAGAGGAGCCGGACCCAACCGCATGACCGGGGCCGACCCCGTCGGCGATCGGCCGGGGCCCACAAGGACGTGCATCGGGTGTCGGCGGAGGCGGCCACCGATAGAGTTGAGACGTCTCTCGCTGCGAGGTGACGAGCTGGTCCTCGATCTCACGGGGGGCCGTGGGGCATGGGTGTGCCCCGATCTCGCTTGCTTCGACGCAGCGGTCAGGAAGGGCGGCCTGCGCAAGGCCCTGCGGGGGTGCGTGAGCGCCCGGTCCATCGAGGACGTCAGGTACGCGTTCGTGCAGCATCGCCCGGACGTGGGAGGATGAACGACGCGGCTGCCGGCCGCACCACGAGAAGGAAAGGCTGAGACCGGAAACTTGGCAGCGAAACTGCGAGTCCACGAGCTTGCCAAAGAGCTGGGCTTGACGAACAAGGAGTGCCTGGACCTGTGCCTGTCACTGGGCATCGGCGTGAAGACGCACTCCTCCAGCATCATCGAGGCGCAGGCCGACCGCGTCCGCCGCAAGGCGGAGCGCGAGGGGCTCATCCGCGACCAGCAGCCCGAGGAGGCCAAGCCGGCTCGCAAGAGCCCGGCCAAGAAGAAGGCCGCCCCCGCCGCCGAGAAGGCCGCGCCCGAGGAGGCCCCCGAGCCGGCCGCTGCTGAGCCCGCTCCTGTCGAGGAGCCCGCAGCAGCTCCCGCAGCGCCCGCCGCTGCGGCGAGCGACGAGGACGCCTCGGCCGATGGGTCGAGCGAGGCCAAGCCGGCCGCTCCGGCCCCCATGCCGGGCCGCGTGATCTCCACGAAGTCAGCAGAGCGTCCGCGCCCGGCGCGCCCGCCGGAGCCGGCAGCGCCGCCGCCCGAGCCGCGCATGGCTCCTCCCGGTCGCCCCACCGACGTCCCTGCCCCGCCGATCGACGCACCCCGGCCCGCCGCGCGCGGTCCGGTGCCGCCCGCTCCCGGGCCGCGTCGCCCCGGTGGTCCGCCCCTGTCGCCCAGCGGGCGCAAGATCCCGCCGCCCCCCGGTCCTCCGCTGTCGCGCACGGGCCGTCCCATCCCTCCGCCCCCAGGGGCCGGGGGTCGTGGGCCCGCGCCGGTCAACCGTCGTCCTGGCGGTGCGGGTGGACCCGGTGGCCCGTACCGCAGCGGGCCGCGTCCCGCTGGCGGCCCCGGTGGCGGTCCCGGCGGTGGCTTCGGTCCGCGTCCCGGTGGCGGCCCTGGTGGTGGTCCCGGAGGTCGTGGTCGTCCCGGAGGCGGTCCTCGCCCGCCTCGCCGGAAGGGCAGGAGGCGTCGTTCACGCGAAGAGCTCCAGCCGATGGACGTCCCCACCTACACCCCGGACGACGCCGCGGTGCCCGAGGGGGTCACCGTCGTCGAGCGGGGCTCCTCGCCGCAGGTGCTCGGCCCCAAGCTGAACCGCACCGCTGCCGACGTCGTCCGCTTCCTCATGCAGAACGGCGAGATGGTGACGGCGACGCAGTCGCTCACCGACGACATGATCGAGCTCTTCGCCGCCGAGATCGGCGCGGAGATCGAGATGGTCGACCTCGGCCAGGAGCAGGAGGTCGAGCTCCAGAAGGTGCTCGAGATCCCCGACGACGAGGACTCCGACGAGTCGGACCTGCCGCACCGCCCGCCGGTGATCACGGTCATGGGCCACGTCGACCACGGCAAGACCAAGCTGCTCGACCGCATCCGCAACGCGAACGTGGTCGCCGGTGAGGCCGGTGGCATCACCCAGCACATCGGCGCCTACCAGGCCCGCAGGGACGGCAAGCTCCTCACCTTCATCGACACCCCGGGCCACGAGGCGTTCACCGCCATGCGCGCCCGCGGTGCCGACGCCACGGACATCGTGATCCTCGTGGTCGCGGCCGACGACGGCGTCATGCCCCAGACGCTGGAGGCCATCCAGCACGCACGGGCCGCCGAGGTGCCGATCGTGGTGGCGGTCAACAAGATCGACCGTGAGCAGGCAGATCCCAACCGCGTGATGCAGCAGCTCGCCGAGGAGGGCCTCGTGCCCGAGGAGTGGGGCGGCGACACGATCGTCTGCCAGATCTCCGCCCTCCAGGAGATCGGCATCGACGAGCTCTTGGACAACCTGTTGGTGGTCGCCGAGCTCGAGGACCTCCGTGCCAACCCCGAGGGTCGCGCCACCGGCGTGGTCCTCGAGGCGAACCTCGACGTCGGTCGTGGGCCCGTGGCCACCGTGCTCGTGCAGCGCGGCACGCTGCGGGTGGGCGACCCCCTGGTCGCCGGCGGTGCCTGGGGACGCGTGCGTGCCCTCGTCAACGACCACGGCGAGCAGGTGAAGGAGGCCGGCCCCTCCACGCCGGTGCAGGTCCTCGGCCTCTCCGACGTGGCGACCGCCGGTGACGACTTCGTGGTCGCCCCCGACGAGAAGCGGGCCAAGTCGGTGGCGGAGACCCGCGCCCACTGGCACCGCGAGGCCAGCCGTGGCCGCGACGCCTCGGTCATGTCGGGCGGCGCCCGCCTCGAAGACATCTTCGAGCAGATCCAGAAGGGCGAGCAGGCCACCCTCAACCTGGTCATCAAGGCCGACGTGGGCGGCACGCTCGAGGCGGTCACCGAGAGCCTCCGCAAGCTCGAGCGCCCCGAGGTGAAGATCGGGTTCGTGCTCCGCGGCGTGGGCGGCATCAGCGAGTCCGACGTCACGCTCGCCGCCACCTCGAACGCCACGATCATCGGCTTCAACGTCCGCCCCGACCGGAAGATCCGGGAGCTGGCCGACGGCGAAGGCGTGGAGATCCGCACCTACGAGATCATCTACAAGCTCCTCGAGGACCTCGAGGCGGCGATGGTCGGCATGCTGGCGCCGGAGTTCGAGGAGGTCGTCACCGGCGACGCCGAGGTGCGGGAGATCTTCCGTGTCCCTCGCATCGGGGCGATCGCCGGTTGCTACGTCACGAACGGTGTGATCACCCGCGGCTCGAAGGTCCGCTTCATCCGCGAGGGCACGATCATCTGGAAGGGCGAGATCTCGTCGCTCCGTCGCTTCAAGGACGACGTCCGCGAGGTGGCCGCCGGCTACGAGTGCGGCATCGGCCTCTCGGACTTCCAGGACCTGAAGCCCGGCGACGTCATCGAGACCTACGAGCTGCGCGAGATCCCGCGGAGCTGACGTGCCCCGTCGGCGGCCCTCGGGCCGGCAGCAGTTCTCCCGGTCGGACCGCATCTCGGAGCAGGTGCGCGAGGTGGTGGCGAACGAGCTCGAGCGCATCGGTGACGAGCGACTCGAGCTCGTGACCATCACGGGTGTCCGCATCGACAACGAGCTGGCGAGGGCCGAGGTCTTCTACTCGGCGATGGTCGCCGAGGAGGAGGGCCGCCTCGACGAGGTGTCCGAGGCGTTCGACGAGGTGCGCTGGCCCGTCCAGCAGGTCGTGAACCGGACGGTCCGCGCCCGGCGGACCCCTCAGATCGAGTTCCTCCCCGACGAGGCGCTCAGCTCCGCGCTGCGGATCGAGGACATCCTCGCCGGCCGTGTGGACCCCTCCACCGACGATGACTGACCCCACCGGGGTTCTGTCCTGCGGGCTGCGACGGATCCGTCGCACCACGCAGGACAGAAGCAGCGCATGAGCCGGCGCGGAGGAGCGGCGGGGCCCGACGGGATCGCCGTCGTCGACAAGGAAGCAGGGTGGACGAGCCACGACGTGGTGGCGAAGGCCCGCGGCATCCTCGGCACGCGCAAGATCGGGCACTCGGGGACACTCGATCCCGACGCCACGGGCGTGCTCGTGCTCGGCGTCGGCCGGGCGACGCGGCTCCTGCGCTTCCTGCAGCTGCTCCCGAAGTCCTACGAGGCGGAGATCCGCTTCGGCGTGGAGACCAGCACCCTCGACGCCTCCGGTGAGGTCACGGCCAGCCACGACATGTCGGGCCTCGACCCGGCGGCGGTGCCGGCTGCAGCGGCCGGGCTCACGGGCGACATCGAGCAGGTGCCCCCGATGGTGTCGGCGCTGAAGGTCGACGGCCGCCGGCTGCACGAGCTGGCGCGGGAGGGGATCGAGGTCGAGCGGAAGCCTCGGGCGGTGCACGTCGCCCGGTTCGACGTCGAGCCCACCGGCGACCCGCTGCGCTGGCGGGCCGTCGTCGAGTGCTCGTCCGGCACGTACGTGCGCTCGCTCGCAGCCGACCTCGGTCGGGCGCTGGGGGGTGGCGCCCACCTGGCCGACCTCCGTCGCACCGCGGTGGGGGAGTTCACGCTGACCGACGCGCACGCGCTCGAGTCGGTGGAGCTGATGCCCCTCGCCGAGGCGGCCCGCGGGTTCGCCACCGTCGAGGTCGACGACGAGGTCCGGGCCGCCGTCCTGGTGGGGGCGGTGCTGCCCGACGAGCGGTTGGGTGTGTCAGGCGAAGGTCCCTGGTTCGTCCTGGACGCCGCCGGTGAGCTCATCGCCGTGTACGAGCGGCGGTCGGCGGGCAGGGTCAAGCCGGCCGTCGTGCTCGCGGCCGCGAGCGATCGGTAGGTTGTGGCGTGCGCGTCATCGAGGATCCCAGCGGGCCGATCCCGGGGGTCGAGCGCTCCGCCGTGACCATCGGGGCCTACGACGGGGTGCACCTCGGCCACCGCACCGTGCTCGACGCCGTCTGCACCGAGGCCAAGCGCTTCGACGGAGCGTCGGCGGTGGTCACCTTCGATCGGCACCCCGCGCAGGTCGTCCGTCCCGAGTCGGCGCCTCGCCTGCTCTGCGACCTGGAGCAGAAGCTCGAACTGCTCGACCACTCGGGCGTGGACCTCGCCGTGGTCCTGACCTTCGACGAGACACGCGCGGCCGAGTCGGCCGAGCACTTCGTGCGGTCCGTCCTGGTCGAGGCGCTGTCGGTCCGGTCGGTGATCGTGGGGGAGGACTTCCACTTCGGCCACCGGCGCCAGGGGAACGTGGCGCTGCTCACCGAGATGGGGGCCGAGCTCGGGTTCGAGGTGCTGGGCCACCACCTGGTGGGCCCCGACGGCCGGGACGCCCGCGACGAGGAGCAGGTGTCGTCCACGGCCATCCGCCGTGCGCTCGTGGAGGGCCGCCTCGACGACGCCAACGCGATGCTGGGACGCGAGCACGAGATGCGGGGCCGGGTCGTGGAGGGCGATCGCCGCGGCCGGGAGATCGGCTTCCCGACGGCGAACGTGGCCGTGCCCGAGTGGATGCTGGTCCCTGCTGACGGGATCTACGCCGGCTGGATGGTGGAGCGCTCGGGGCGGCGCCGGACGATCCCGGCGGCCATCTACATCGGGCACCGCCCCACGTTCTACGACGAGGGGGCGGCGACGGTGCTCGAGGTGCACGGCCTGGGCGACGTGGGCGACGTGTACGGCGAGGAGGTCGCGGTGCGGTTCTCCCACCGCATCCGAGGGGACCAGCGCTTCGACTCGGTCGACGAGCTCGCGGCCCAGCTCCGGGTCGACTGCGAGGACGCGAGGCAGCTGCTCGCCTGACGGCCCGCGGCCCATGCGGGCGCGGAATGCGCGTCCGGTGCGTCCGTACGCCGTACGGTGGTGCGTCCCGTTCGGGAGCCGGTGCGGCCGTCGCCGCGCGATCTCCCGGAAGCGGTCCAGAAACGGTGCTTCCTGCCGATCGGAGAGCACCACGGAAGGACACCCATGTGCAGTCGAACCCGCCACCACCGCCCATGAGCCAGGTCGTCGACCCGATCCCGGGGCCGGTCCTCGACGAGCCGGCCGAGGACGCACGCTTCGCCGCCCCACGGCTGGCCCGGCACCAGATCCGTCTCCAGGACGGGCACCTGGTGGGCGTGAGCGTCGCCGGTTCGGGCATCCCGCTCGTGGTCGTCCACGGATTCAGCGCCGAGGGCTTCCTCTACGCCCAGACCCTGTCGCGGCTCGTCCACATGGGCTTCAAGGTGATCGCGATCGACACCGCCGGCCACGGCAACACCCAGGGCCTCCCGGCGAGCGGCCAGAGCCTGACGGACTACAGCGAGCTGCTGGGCCGCATCATCGACGAGCTGGGCATCGAGCGCTGCATCCTCGCCGGGCACTCCATGGGGGGCCGGCTGGTCACGCAGCTGGCCGCGGAGCGCCCCGACCGCACGATCGCCGTGATCCTCATCGACGCGATCGTGGGGGACACCTGGGACAAGATGGTGTACCTCTTCCGCCTCTCGCCGCCGTTGCTGGCCGGTGTGGGGGTGGCGCTGCTGGTGGACACGATGCTCGTGCTGCCGCTCTTCCGCGACCCCAAGCAGGCCGGGAAGCTGCTGCGGCTGGTCGCCCCCACCATCGCCGGGCACGTCGTGAGGCCGTGGCGGCTGCTGTCGCCCATGGTGTCGATCCTGCGCTCCCGCTCCAGCCGCTACGCGCTGAACGAGCTGGCCTCCCAGGGCGTCCCGCTGTTCGCGCTCCACGGCGACCACGACCTCGCCGTGCCGCTGCGGACCGCCCGCGAGGCCGTGGAGCGGTCCGAGGGCACCCTCGTGACCATCCGCGACGGCGGCCACTCGTGGCTGCTCCGCGATCCGGAGACGCTGCCCGCCATCATCGAGCAGCTGCTCGACGGTCCGCTGGGCGACGCCTGCGAGCGTGCGCTGCGCAAGGCGGGGGTCAAGCGGACCCATCCGACCGAGGCGGACGTCGACCGCGCCTGCTACCAGCGGCGGGCACGGGTGTTCACGCTGACCCCCGCCGGTGACGAGGCGGTCGTGCGAGGCCGCCACCGTCGTCCCCGGTTCCGCTGGGTGATCGACGAGGCCGCCGACCTCGAACGCCGCGAGGGATAGGCCCGGGCCGTCCGAGGCCTCCCGGCGCCGGCTTCGCGGAGCCAGTGGGCCGCTGCTACGGTTGGCGCCTCATCTGCGTCGGCCCGTCGCCATGTCGGGCTGAGGCCGGGTCCGAAACCCACAGGAGCTCCCCACCATGTCGAGGCCACCTGCCAACCTGTCGCCCAAGGCCGACACGATCGCCAAGCACCGCACCCACGAGAGCGACACCGGTTCGCCCGAGGTGCAGATCGCGCTGCTCACGGACCGCATCGTGCACCTCACGGAGCACCTGAAGACCCACAAGAAGGACCACCACTCGCGGCGTGGCCTCCTGATGCTCGTCGGCAAGCGCCGTCGCCTGCTCGACTACCTGCGCGACAACGACATCGAGCGCTACCGCGCCCTCATCGCCGAGCTCGGGCTTCGTCGGTAGTCCTCATCTGGCCGCTCCGCCTCAGCGCGCGGGGTGCCCCGTTCGAGGGGCGGCACCGGCTAGGCTGACCCGCGGCGTGAACGTCACGCCTGGCGCCGCGGAAGGCCCGCGGCACCCACAGTGTGGCAACCGGTCGGTTGTCAGTCGCCGGTCTCCGAGCGGCCCCCCGCCCAGCGAACCACGGAGGCAGTGCCTCTCGGAGGTCGACAACTGGGAATCGACCAGATGTCGCACCCAACAGCGCACGGCATCGAGCCGGCGCGAGGAGAGTGCACAATGGGCGACGCAATCAGCGTCTCCGGTGTCGTCGGTGGCGACGACACCAAGATCATGTCCTTCGAGACCGGCAAGCTGGCCGGCCTCGCCGACGGGGCCGTGCTCGCCGGTCTGGGTGACACCCGGATCCTGGTGACGGCCACGGCGTCGAAGAGCGTTCGGGAGGGCATCGACTTCTTCCCGCTCACGATCGACGTCGAGGAGCGGTCGTACGCAGCGGGGAAGATCCCCGGCTCGTTCTTCCGCCGTGAGGGCCGCGCGAGCGACAAGGCGATCCTCGTCGACCGCCTCATCGACCGGCCGCTCCGCCCGAGCTTCCCGAGCGACTTCCGCAACGAGGTCCACATCGTCGGCACCGTGATGGGCGCCGACCAGGAGAACCCCTACGACGTCCTCGCCATCAACGCCGCCTCCGCGGCGCTGAGCATCTCGGGCATCCCCTTCGAGGGCCCGATCGGTGCGGTGCGCCTGGCGTACACGATCGACGGCGAGTGGGCACCGCACCCCACCTACGCCGAGAGCAGCGTGTCCAGCTTCGAGATCGTCGTGGCCGGCCGTGAGCTGCCCGACGGCGACGTGGCGATCATGATGGTCGAGGCCGGCGGCACCGAGGCGAGCTGGGAGAACTACTCCGAGGGTGCGCCGAAGGTCGACGAGGGCGCTCTCGCAGCAGGGCTCGAGGCCTCCAAGCAGTGGATCAAGGAAGCGGTCGCCCTCCAGCGGAACCTGGTCGCCCGGGTGCTCGTCGAGCAGGGCCCGATCGTGCCCGTGACCTACGAGCCGCAGATCGACTACACGCCCGAGATCCTCGAGGCCACGAAGGCGGCGGCCGCCGCCCAGCTCGAGCAGATCGAGCAGATCAGCGACAAGGCCGAGCGGACCTCCGCCGAGAGCGCGCTCCGCGACCAGGTGCTCGAGTCGCTGGCCGAGAAGTTCGAGGCCGCCGACGCCGCCAAGCAGATCAAGGCCGCGTTCAAGTCGATCACCAAGGAGATCGTCCGGCGCCGCATCGTGAACGAGGGTGCCCGCATCGACGGCCGTGGCCCGGCCGACCTGCGCCCGATCTCGTCGCAGGTGGGGCTGATGCCCACTGCTCACGGCACCGGGCTGTTCCAGCGTGGCGAGACCCAGGTCCTCAACTTCACCACCCTCGGCATGAAGCGCATGGACCAGATGATCGACGGCATCGATCCGCAGACGTCCAAGCGGTACATGCACCACTACAACTTCCCGCCGTTCTCCACCGGGGAGACCGGGTTCATGCGGGGCCCGAAGCGCCGTGAGATCGGCCACGGGGCGCTCGCCGAGCGTGCGCTCCTGTCGGTCGTGCCGTCGATCGAGGAGTTCCCCTACACGATCCGCACGGTGTCCGAGGTGCTCAGCTCGAACGGCTCGACGTCGATGGCGTCGGTGTGCGGCTCGAGCCTCTCGCTCATGGACGCCGGCGTGCCGATCAAGGCGCCCGTCGCCGGCATCGCCATGGGCCTCGTGTACGCCGAGGGCAAGTACACGACCCTCACCGACATCCTCGGGGCCGAGGACGCGTTCGGCGACATGGACTTCAAGGTCGCCGGCACCGCCGACTTCGTGACGGCGCTCCAGCTCGACACGAAGATCGACGGCATCCCGGCCGACGTGCTGTCCTCCGCGCTCGAGCAGGCGAAGGTGGCCCGCCTCCAGATCCTCGACGTCATGTCGCAGGCGATCTCGGAGCCGCGCTCCGACGTGGCTGCCTCCGCGCCGAAGATCGTGAGCTTCGAGATCCCCGCCGACAAGATCGGCGAGGTCATCGGCCCGAAGGGCAAGGTCATCAACGCCATCCAGGGCGAGACCGGCGCCGACATCTCCGTCGACGACGACGGCATGGTCGGCATCGTGGCGATCGCCGCGGTCGACCGTGCAGCGGTGGAGGAGGCCGAGCGCCAGATCCGCCTGATCCTCAACCCGCCCACCGCCGAGATGGGCGCCACCTACACCGGGAAGGTCGTGAACATCACCAAGTTCGGTGCGTTCGTGAACATCCTCCCCGGGCGTGACGGGCTGGTCCACATCTCCAAGCTGGGTGGCGGCAAGCGGATCGACAGCGTCGAGTCGGTGCTGTCGCTCGGCGACGAGATCGAGGTCCGCGTCGACGACATCGACCCGAACGGCAAGATCTCGCTGTCCCCGACCTCCGCGGTCGAGGCGACGGGCGGTGACGACCCAAAAGCGAGTGACGCCGACGGCTCCGCCGAGGCACCCGCCCGCAGCGACGCCGGCTCGAGCGACGCCGGCCGCTCAGGCGACGACGCCGACGACGGTGCGCTGAAGGTGGACTTCGGGAGCCACTACGACGCGATGATCGCCGAGGAGCAGGGCGACCTGGGCCCGGCCGCCGCCGGCTTCGGTGGCCGCGGCAACGGCGACCGTCGACGTCGCGGGGGTCAGCGGCGCCGCTGAGCGGATCGTGACCACCACACCAGCGCGGTCGCGCGCCCACCGCCTCGACGCGGTGGACGACGCGGTCCGTCGCAGCACGCTCCAGTCGGGGGTCAGGGTCGTCAGCGACCCTGACCCCCGCAGCGCGTCCGCGTCGATCGGCGTCTACGTCGGGGTGGGAAGCCGTGACGAGCTGCCCGAGTCGGCCGGTGCGTGCCACTTCCTCGAGCACCTGCTCTTCAAGGGGACGCACCTCCACAGCGCCCACGAGATCAACACCGCCGTCGACGCGGTCGGCGGCGACCTGAACGCCTACACCTCGCGCGAGGCGACAGCGTTCTTCATCCGGGTGCCCGCGGACGCGCAGACGGAGGCCGCCTCGCTGCTCTGCGAGCTGGTGGCCCAGCCAGCGCTGCGGGCCGACGACGTGGAGACCGAGCGCGAGGTCATCCTCGAGGAGCTGTCGGCCGTGCTCGACACCCCCGACGAGCTCGTGTCGGCCGGACTCTGCGAGGCGGTGTTCCCCGACCACGGCCTCGGCTGGGAGATCGTCGGCAACGAGGCGTCGCTCGAGGCGATGACGGCAGCCCGTCTCGGCGAGCACCACCGGCGCCACTACGGAGGGCCTGACGTGGTCGTGGCGGCCGTCGGCGACGTGGACCACGACGAGCTCGTTGGGATCGTGTCCCGAGGCCTGCCGGCCGACGGAGAGGTGCCGACGCGCTCGGCCCCTCCGGACCGCCTGGTCGAGCGCAGCGTGTGGGAGCGCGACATCGAGCAGGTGCACCTCGGCATCGGTTGGCGCGGCCTGTGGCACGACCACCCCGACCGGTACGCCCTCGCCGTGCTGCTCCACGCCCTGGGCGACGGACCGTCGTCCCGCCTCTACCGGCGGATCCGCGACGAGCGCGGGCTCGCCTACTCGGTGTTCACCAGCCAGGCCACCTTCGCCGACACCGGCATGGTGACGGTGTCGTGCAGCACCTCGCCCGAGCACCTCGACGAATGTCGCACGATCGTCGACGAGGAGATCGCGGCGATCGCCAGCGACGGGCTCTCGACCGAGGAGCTACGGGTGGCGATCGGCTACCTCACCGGCTCGATGGTGCTGGCGTTCGACGATCCGAGCACCCGCCTCGCCCGCCTCGGGATGGGGGAGCTGGTGCGGGGTGGCGTGATCCGGCCGAGCGTCAGCCTCGCCGGCTACGAGTCGGTGACCGCCGACGACGTCATCCGCGTGGCGCGAGAGGTGCTCGGCGGCCCCAGGGCCGTCGCAGCCGTGGGCCCGCTCACCGCCGCCGACCTCTGATCACGCCGTCCGGCGCCTCATCACGGTTTTGTCCTGCGCCATGCGACAGGATCGTCGCATGGCGCAGGACGAAACCGCAGTGGTGGTGATCGACCAGCCGGCACCCCACGTGCGGCGGATCACCCTGAACCGTCCCGAGCGGCTGAACGCGATGTCGATCGACCTCGTGATCGCGCTGCACGACGCGTACGACGAGGTGGCGGCCGACAACGACTGCCGCGTGGTGATCCTGACCGGGGCCGGAGGAGCGTTCTGCTCGGGGCTCGACCTGAAGGACTACGGGATCATCCCGAACATCGACGGCCTCCAGGTGGGGCGGATCGCCCAGCGCTCGATGCGGTACTACTCGCGGCTGGTCCCCCGGATGCGGAGGATGCCGCAGCCGATCGTCGCTGCGATCGACGGCCCGGCCTACGGCGGCGGCATGTGCCTGTCCCTGGGCGCCGAACTGCGGGTGGCGTCCGACCGTGCCCACTTCAACGCCACGGGGATCGTGAACGGCCTGACCTCCACGGAGATGGGGATCAGCTACCTGCTGCCACGCCTGATCGGGGCGGCCCACAGCAACGACCTCCTCCTCACCGGACGGCGGGTGGACGCCGACGAGGCGCACCGGATGGGCCTCGTGTCGCGGGTCGTCCCCGCTGCCGAGCTGGCCGACGCAGCCGTCGAGGTGGCGGTCGCGATGACACGGTTCAGCCCCTACGGCCTCCAGTACACGAAGGACGCCGTGTGGGCCGGGCTCGAGATCAGCTCGCTCGAGGCGGCGATCGAGTTCGAGGACCGGAACCAGCTGATGCTCGGGTTCACCGACAACCTGCCGGAGGCGATCCGGTCCTTCGACGCCGGCCGCGAGCCGGTCTACACCGACGAGCCCCGGCGAGACATCTGGGGCGACGCCGGTTCCTGAGCGGGACCCCGTCGCCAACCCTTCCCGTTCCGCAACAGGACGGTTCCGGGAGGCCGTAGGCTGCGCCGCCATGGCACGGATCCGGGTGGGCGTCTTCGGGGCAGGTGGTCGGATGGGTTCCACCGTGTGCCAGGCGGTGGCAGCCGACCCGGCATTGGAGCTGGTCGCCGGTGTCGACCCGCACCACTCGGGCCTCGAGATCTCGCGGGTCGCGGGCGTGCCCGGCATCGACCTGCCCATCTCGCCCGACCCCGAGTCGTTCGTCGAGGCGAAGGTCGACGTGGCGGTCGACTTCACCGGTGCGATCGCAGCACGCGAGAACCTCCAGTTCCTCGCCGCCGAGGGCATCCACGCGGTGGTGGGCACCACGGGCTTCTCACCCGAGGACATCGAAGGCTTCCGCTCTGCGTTCGTGCGGTCGAACTGCCTGATCGCACCCAACTTCGCCATCGGGGCGATCCTGATGATGCGCTTCGCTGCGCTGGCCGCTCCCTACTTCGACACCGCCGAGATCATCGAGCTGCACCACGACGAGAAGATCGACGCACCCTCGGGCACCGCCACGCTGACCGCCGAGCGGATGGCAGCGGCGTCCTCCGAGTGGGGTGCGGATCCCACGCAGTCCGTCGTGTGGGACGGCGCACGCGGGGCCAGCGGGCCGGCAGGGATCCGGGTGCACTCGGTGCGGATGCGCGGGATGGTGGCGCACCAGGAGGTGATCCTCGGCACCACCGGCCAGACGTTGACGATCCGCCACGACTCGATCGACCGCACGTCGTTCATGCCGGGCGTGCTGCTGGGCGTGAAGGCGGTCGCCGACCACCCCGGCGTGACCGTCGGCCTCGAGCACTACCTCAGCGACTAGCGAACAGCCGCGGGTACCCAGCCGCCGGCGGCCCGCGGCGAGCGGGAGCGCTACTCCTCGATCTCCTCGATGCGGCCGAGGCCGGCGAGCTCGCCCGTGCCCCTGGCCATCTGCAGCGACATCCCGGCGAGCACGAGGATGATCGACGCCAGCGTCACCCAGTTCGAGTAGCGGGCGACCCAGTCCACGAGGCGGGTGATCTCGTCGTCGAGGAGGTAGCCGAGCCACCGGCAGATGAGGAGCCTCAGCGCGGTCCCGACGGCGTTCAGGGTGATGAAGACCTTGAACGGCAGCCGTGACGCACCCGCCAGGAGCGACACCCAGTTGTTCGGCGCCAGGAGAGCGAGCGGGTACAGGATCTTCCGCCGTGCCGGGTCCTCGAGGCCGCGCCCGTCCTCGCCGGTGAGCTTCTTCACCACCGGATAGGTCTCCGCGGCCCACTTGATGGCGCGGTGCCCGAACCACAGGCCCACCAGGTACATGAGCGGGTCGGGGAAGAGGTGCCGCAGCATCCCCACCGAGTAGTACGACCAGGCGCTCAGCTCGTTCGTGGTGAGCAGCAGCCAGCGGTTGATCGGCGAGAGGGCGATCAGCACGAGGGGGTGGCTGTCGACGAGCTTCCCCCAGAACGCCGCAGCGATGTAGCCGGCCACGATCACCGCGCCGATCGGCGTGAAGAGGGCCACCAGCTTCCAACGGGCGTGGCGGGGGAGCGGCTCCTCCTCCAGAGCGTCGTCGTCCGCTGCGCCGAGGCTGCCCTCGGGCGCCGCGTCGACCACCTCGGTGGCCGTGGCGTCGGGGACCTCGCCTGCGAGCGCGTCGAGGTGCGGGTCGGTGGAGGCCTCGGAGGCGCTGGGGGTGGGTTCGGAAGGGTTCATGGAGGATCGCAGCGCCAGGAGGGGTCCCCGACTCTACGCTGCAGGCTCACCCACGATCGGGTCGGACAAGGGGGGCCTTGAAGATGCAGGGACTGATGCAGGACCGTCCGCTGGTGCTGACGCACTTCTTCGAGCGGGCGGAGCGGCTGTTCCCGGAGAAGGCGATCGCCACGAACTCTCCGGCCGGGATGCAGCGAACCGACTACGGCCGGTGGGCGGATCGGACCCGGCGCCTGGGGAGCGTCCTCGACCAGCTGGGCGTGACCGAGGACGGGAGGGTGGGCACCTTCGCGTGGAACACGGCCCGCCACCTCGAGCTCTACTTCGCTGCGCCGTGCTCGGGTCGCGTGCTGCACACGCTGAACATCCGCCTGTTCCCCGAGCAGCTGACCTACATCGCCAACCACGCCGAGGACGAGGTCGTCTTCGTCGACCGGTCGCTCACCGGCCTGCTCGGCCCGCTGCTGCCGACCTTCAACACCGTGCGCCACGTGGTGGTGATGGACGACGGGACCGGACCGGGCCTCGAGGACGTGCCGGCGGGCATCGAGGTCCACGACTACGAGGAGCTCCTCGCCGCCGCCCAGCCTGCCGACTTCCGCGTCGACGACGAGTGGCGTGCCGCATCGATGTGCTACACGTCCGGCACCACCGGCAACCCGAAGGGCGTCGTCTACACCCACCGCTCCACGTTCCTGCACACGATGAGCGTGATGGCGGCCGACAACGCGGGCATCTGCGAGCGCGACGTCGTGATGCCGGTCGTTCCGATGTTCCACGCGAACGCCTGGGGCCTCGCCCACGCAGCCGTCGCGTCCGGCGCCGGGCTGGTGATGCCGGGGCCGGACATGTCGCCGGCCACCCTCGCCGGCCTCATCGAGGACGAGCGGGTGACCGTCGCCGCGGGTGTCCCGACGATCTGGATGGGCGTGCTGCCCGAGCTGGAGGGCCGGGACGTGTCGTCGCTGCGGGAGATCCCCTGCGGCGGCTCGGCGGTGCCGAAGTCGCTCTCGGAGGGCTTCCGCGCGGCGATCGGCAAGCCGATCCTGCAGGCGTGGGGCATGACCGAGACGAGCCCGGTGGCATCGATGTGCCGCCTCAAGTCGAGCGCCGACGACCTGAGCGACGAGGAGAAGGCCGACCTGCGCACCACCGTCGGGATCATCTCCTGCGGGGTGGACTTCCGGGTGGTGGACGGCGACGGGAAGTCGGCTCCGTGGGACGGCGAGAGCCGAGGCGAGCTGCAGGTCGCCGGCAGCTGGATCGCCCGCGAGTACTACAACGATCCCCGGTCGCCGGAGTCGTTCACCGAGGACGGGTGGCTCCGCACGGGTGACGTGGCCGTGGTCGAGCCGGGGGGCTACATCCGGCTGGTCGACCGCACCAAGGACGTCGTGAAGTCCGGCGGCGAGTGGATCAGCTCCGTCGAGCTCGAGAACGAGATCATGGGCCATCCGTCGGTGGCGGAGGCCGCCGTGGTGGGCGTGCCGCACCCCAAGTGGGGCGAGCGTCCGCTGGCGTGCGTCGTGGTGAAGCCCGGGGAGTCGTTGTCGAAGGACGACGTCCTCGCCCACCTGCAGGGCCGGGTGGCGTCCTGGTGGATGCCCGACGACGTGGTGTTCATCGACGAGGTCCCGAAGACCTCGGTGGGCAAGTTCTCGAAGAAGGACCTGCGGGACCGCTTCAAGGACCACGTCCTGCCCACCGTCGACGCCTGAGGACGCGCGCCCCGGCATCGGGCCCGACCGCCGTGGGAGCGACTGCGGCTCGGCGCGCGCTGAGCCGCAGTTCACCCGACCCTGAGGGAGGGCCTCGCCGGGGCCCGGAGTAGCGTCCGGACCGATGTACCGGTTCCTGTGGCGCCCGTGGTGGATCGTGTCCCACCTGGCGGTGCTCGCCCTCATCGTGGCGATGACCACCGCGTGCGTGTGGCAGCTCCGTCGCTACGACCAGCGGGACGAGCGCAACGACCAGATCCTGGCGAACACCGCCGCCGAGCCGGCGCCCCTGGACGAGCTGGTCGAGGCCGCGGGGGACGGTCCGGTGGAGGACGTCCGCTACCGGCGCGTGCAGGTGACCGGCCGGTACGACACCTCAGGGGAGGTGGCGATCCGCAACCGCACGCTCGGCGGCGCGCCGGGCCGCTGGATCGTCACGCCGCTCGTGCCGTCGTCGGGTGGGGACGCAGTGCTCGTGATGAGGGGGTTCGCCCCGCAGTCGATCGACGACACGACGCCGCCGTTCGAGGGGGTCGAGCCACCCGACGGCGAGGTCACGGTGGTGGGCTGGTTGCAGCCCACCCAGACCAGGGGCGCGTTCGGGGCCGTGGACCCAGCCGACGGCACCCTGCACGAGATGGCCCGGGTCGACGTCGAACGGGTCGAGCAGCAGTTCGGCGACCTCGTCGGGTTCTGGCTGCAGCTCGAGGCGCAGGAGCCGGCCACCGACGCGCCGCTCCTCACCCCGGTGGCGCTGCCCGACCTCGATGCCGGGCCCCACCTCGGGTACGCAGCGCAGTGGGCGGTGTTCACGCTGATCGCGCTGATCGGCTACCCGCTGGTGATCCGCCGGGTGGCACGCCAGCAGGTGCCGCCCGATCCCGACGACCCGCCCGAGGCCAAAGGAGCGGCGCCTCCCGACCCCGCAGCCGAACTCGCGGAGCCGGTCACCTCGGACCCCTGACGGCTGACCTCGCATCGTTCGTCCCGCGGGACGTGGGGCGGAGGCCGCAGAATGGAGCCATGCCGGCTGCCGACCTCGTGCCCGAACGGATCATGGACGCCGTCGTGGTCTGCGTGGAACGGGTGGGCCTGTCGGGCTTCGCGCTCGAGGACGTGGCCGCCGAGGCGGGGGTGGGCCGGGCGACCATCTACCGGCACTTCCCCGGCGGTCGGGGCCAGCTGATCCGCGAGACCGTCACCCGAGAGGTGGGGCGCTTCTGGCAGGACCTGGCGGCCGAGGTGGCGGGGGAGCCGACGCTCGAGGACCGGTTGGTGCACGGCGTGATCGCAGCGAACCGACGCCTCAAGGACCACGAGCTGCTGCAGCGGCTGTTGGCGGCCGAACCGCAGGAGATCCTGTCGGCGCTGATGACCTCCGAGCCGATCGTCGACATGCTGCTCCGCGACTACTTCCGCTCCCTGCTCGTCGGGCAGCGGCTGGTGCCGGGGATCGACCTCGACGAGGCATCGGACTACCTCGGGCGCATGGTGCTGGCCCACATGGGCTCACCCGGGCGCTGGGACACCCACGACCCGTCCCAGGTGCGACGCCTGGTGCGCACGCAGTTCCTGGGCGGGATCCTCGCCGACCCGCAGCCCGCCGACACCTGACGTTCTGCTGCGCAGAACCGGCCCGATCGGCCGGATCCTGCACAACGGAACGGCAAGACCGGGCAGTTCGCGGGTGACGCCCGCCACAGGATCGCTGGTACCAATGAGACGCATCGCGTTGTACTGTCTCACCTGATGGCTGTGTCACACGCCACGGGGGATCGCCTCGAGGATCGCGCCACGGGGGAGCCGGGCGCCTCCAACCGTTCGCGGGCGGGCGAGGGGGCGTCCGAGCGGGTCCTCGACGCCACCGTTGCGTGCGTCGCCCGCTGGGGGCTCGGCAAGACCACCCTCGACGACATCGCCCGGGAGGCCGGCGTCTCCCGCGCCACCGTGTACCGGCTGTTCCCCGGCGGGAAGCCGGTGCTCTTCGAGCAGTGCGGCCGCCGCGAGGTGGCGCGGATCCTGTTCGAGCTGTCCGAGCGCCTCGACGAGTGCGCCTCCGCGAGCGAGGTGCTGGCCCAGGCGATGCACCACGCCGCGACGGTGATGGCCGAGGACCGGGCGCTCACGATGATCCTCGAGCGCGAGCCCGAGGTCCTGCTGCCGTACCTGGCGTTCGACCGCCAGGGCCCGCTGCTCGCGTCGGTCTCGGCGTTCGTCGCGCCCACGCTCACGCGGTTCCTGCCCCGCCAGACGGCCGAGGAGGCCGTCGAGTGGGCCGCTCGGCTGGTGATCTCCTACACCATGACGCCGTCCGAGTCGATCGATCTCACACGCCTCGACGACGCCCGGCGCGTGGTCGAGACGTACCTCATCCCAGGGCTCCTCGCCGAGGATCCCACGACCTTCCCCACCCCGAGTCCCTGCTAAGGAGCTGCCACATGGCCGGTTACGAGAACCTCATCGGACGTGACGAGGTCGACGACATCGAAGCGATCCTGTCCGTCGTCAACACGGACACCGACGCGCTGATCCGCACGGTCAAGGACAACTCCGACGCGATCTTCACGTGGAACTACCAGAAGGGCGAGCGTCCCGCCCTGAACAAGCTCTACGAGAAGGCCAAGACCTCGCAGTGGAACGGCGAGACCGACCTCCCGTGGGACACCGAGGTGGACCTCGAGTCGGTGGTCATCAACAACTTCGCCCAGAACGAGTCGCAGGGGATCGGCTACGCCGACTTCGACGTCGCCGGCACCCCGTTCGAGAAGTGGGGCGACAAGGAGTGGCTCGAGCTCGGCATCGAGTCGAACAACTGGACCCTCAGCCAGTTCCTCCACGGCGAGCAGGGCGCGCTGCTCTGCACGGCGAAGATCGTCGAGACCGTGCCGTGGTACGACGCCAAGCTCTACGCCGCCACCCAGGTGATGGACGAGGCCCGCCACGTCGAGGTGTTCGCCAAGTACCTCGACGAGAAGATGAGCGGGCACTACCCGATCAACGCCCACCTCGGCATGCTCCTCGACGACATCGTCGAGGACAGCCGTTGGGACATGACCTACCTCGGCATGCAGATCATGGTCGAGGGCCTGGCGCTCGCTGCGTTCGGCTTCATGCACCAGATGACGACCGAGCCGCTCCTCAAGCAGCTCCTGCGGTACGTGATGAGCGACGAGGCACGCCACGTGGCGTTCGGCGTGATCTCGCTGAAGGAGTACTACGAGGGCCTCACCGACGCCGAGATCTTCGAGCGCCAGCAGTTCGCGTTCGAGGCCGGGGTCCGCATGCGCGACCGGTTCCTCCAGCAGGAGGTCTGGGAGCGCATGGGCATGGACGTGAAGACGGCCGTGGACCTCGTGATGCAGACCCCGACGCGCCAGCTCTTCCAGATGATGCTCTTCTCGAAGATCGTGCCGAACTGCAAGAAGCTCGGCCTGCTCGACCGCAACGACGCCTGGCTGCGGCGTCGCTTCGAGGAGCTGGGCGTCATCCAGTTCGAGGACTGGACCGACACCTCCGACGAGTACGAGAACTTCGCCCTCACCGGTGAGGAGCTCCGCACCGCCTGAGGTCGCTGACCGCTCGCGGGGCGGGAGCCGGGGCCGGAGCGCCGTCCGGCTCCCGCACCGCGCGGCGGTAGCGTGGCCGCTGTGACGGTCGACAGCCCCTCCGAGCGCGGCGTCCGGCTGGTCGCCTGCCGGGTGCTGCACGCGCTGCGGGTGGGCGGGTTCCTCGACACCGCGGCCGTGGCGGACCGGGCCGAGGTGTCGCACGAGACGGCGGAGGGTGTCCTCGCCGACGCCGAGCAGCGGGGCTGGGTGATCCGGCGCACCGGCCGCCTCGTCGGCTGGAACCTCACCGCCTCCGGTCGGGCGGAGGGCGAGCGACTGCTGGCCGCCGAGCTCGACGAGACCGGTTCGAGGGCCGTCGTGGAGGACCTCCACGGCCGGTTCGGGCCCCTCAACGTGGAGCTGCTCGACCTGTGCACCGACTGGCAGCTCCGCACCGTCGACGGCGAGACCCGCGCCAACGACCACACCGACCCGGAACACGACGCAGCGGTCCTCGAGCGCCTCGAACGGCTCCACGAGCGGACCCGGCCGTGGCTCGCGGAGCTCGTTGCGGTCCTGCCCCGGTTCGGAACCTACAGTGAGCGGCTCGCCGAGGCGCTGCGGCACGTCCGCAGCGGTCGCACCGACTGGTTCACGAGGCCGGTCATCGACTCGTACCACACCGTGTGGTTCGAGCTGCACGAGGACCTCCTCGCCACCCTGGGCCTGGAACGCACCGCCGTCGGCGAGCAACCCGGCGCCGGAGCATCGACCCACACCGAAGGAAGCCGCAGATGACACCGAGGTTCGGCAGCGTCCTCACCGCCATGGTGACGCCGTTCGACGCGGACGGAGCCCTCGACCTCGACGCCGCCGCCACGCTCGCCGACTGGCTGGTCTCGAACGGGAGCGACGGCCTCGTCCTCTGCGGGACCACGGGCGAGAGCCCGGTGCTGACCGAGAGCGAGGAGGTCGCGCTCACGAAGGCGGTCCGGCAGGCCACCGACGTGCCGATCGTGCTCGGCACCGGCTCCAACGACACCGCGTGGGCGGTCGACGCCAGCCGCCGGGCCGCCGAGCTGGGGGTCGACGGGCTCCTGTTGGTCACCCCGTACTACAACCGCCCGCCGCAGTACGGGCTGGACGCGCACTTCCGCCAGATCGCCGCGGCGACCGACCTGCCGATCCTCCTCTACGACATCCCGGTGCGCACCGGCCGGAAGCTGAGCGAGGACACGATGCTCCGCCTCTTCGAGGAGGTGCCGAACATCGTCGGGCTGAAGGACGCAGCCGGGAACGCACCCGAGACCGCCCGCCTCATCGCGAAGGCCGACCCGCGCATCCAGATCTACTCCGGTGACGATGCGAACACGCTCCCGCTGCTCTCGGTGGGAGCCGTGGGCGTGATCTCGGTGGCCAGCCACTGGGTGGGCCGGCAGATGGGTGAGATGATCGCAGCCTTCCGCAAGGGGGATGTCACCACCGCCATGCGCATCAACGCCAGCCTCATCCCCAGCTACGACTTCGAGGGCGGGGACGAGTCGCCGAACCCGATCCCCACGAAGGCGATGCTCCGGGTGCTCGGCCTGCCGGTGGGCCAGTGCCGGATGCCGCTCGGGCCCGCTCCCGACTGGGTGGAGGCGAAGGCCCGCGAGATCCTGAAGGGCCTGGGCTGATGGCGGCGCCGGTCAGCATCACGTTCCTCGGTGGGCTCGGGGAGATCGGGAGGAACTGCGCCGCCTTCGAGAGCGAGGGGCGGATCGTGCTCCTCGACTGCGGCCTCATGTTCCCCGACGACGACATGTCCGGCGTCGACCTCGTGCTGCCGGACTTCGGCTGGCTCCTCGAGCGCTCCGCCGACATCGACGGGGTGATCCTCACCCACGGCCACGAGGACCACGTCGGCTCGCTGCACTACCTCCTCCGCGAGGTGAACGTCCCGGTGTACGGCTCGGAGCTGACCCTCGGCCTCGCCCGGGGCCGCCTCGACGAGGCGGGGATCAAGGACCTCCAGCTGCGCCCGGTCCGAGACGGCGAGCGTCGGCGGATCGGCCCGTTCGAGTGCGAGTTCCTGCCGGTGACGCACTCGGTGCCGCACGGCTTCGCCACGGCGTTCCACACCGCGCAGGGCACCATCCTCCACACGGGCGACTTCAAGCTGGACCTCACCCCGGTCGACGGGCGGCTCACCGACCTGGCCCGGGTGGGCGCCATGGCCTCCACCGATGGCATCCGGCTGCTGCTCAGCGACTCGACGAACGCCGAGGAGCACGGGCACGCCCGGTCGGAGACGTCGATCGGCAACGTGCTGTACGACCTCATGCACGAGAGCTCCGGGCGGCGGGTGATCACGGCCTGCTTCGCCAGCCACATCCACCGCGTGCAGCAGATCGCCGACGCTGCGATCGCGTTCGGGCGCGTCGTGGCGCCGCTGGGGCGGTCGATGCGCCGCAACATCTCGATCGCCAGGGAGATGGGCGTCCTCGACATCCCCGAGCGCTCCCTCGTGGACATCGAGGAGATCGACCGGTTCGAGCCGGGGCAGGTCTGCGTGGTCTCCACGGGCTCGCAGGGCGAGCCGATGTCCGCGCTGGCGCTGATGGCGAGCGGCGAGAACCGCTGGCTGAAGCTGACGCCCGACGACACGGTGATCCTGTCGAGCCATCCGATCCCCGGCAACGAGAACGCCGTCAGCAAGGTGATCGACAACCTGGTCCGGATGGGGGCCGAGGTCGTGCACTCCGGGATCTCCGACGTGCACGCCACGGGGCACGCCAAGTCCGAGGACCTCAAGCTGTTCCTCTCGGTGGCCAAGCCGGAGTGGTTCACCCCGGTGCACGGCGAGTACCGCCACCTCGTGGCCCACGGGCGCCTAGCGGCGGCGATGGGGGTGGCCGAGGACCACGTGGTCGTCGCCGAGGACGGGGACGTGCTGGTGCTGGACGACGACGGGGCCCGGATCGGGGGCAACGTCCCGGCCGAGTACGTCTACGTGCACGGCACGGTGGGCGACGTGAGCGCATCGACGCTCGGCGAGCGGCGCATCCTCGGGACCGAGGGCGTGGTGACCGTGATCGTGTGCGTCGACACCGAGCGCAACGACCTCCTCGCGGGGCCAGAGGTGGCCACCCGCGGCTGGGTCGGCCAGGACGACCTCGAGAACCTCTCGAAGCGGATCGTCGAGCGGGTGCGCACCAACGTGGTGGCGGCGCTCGCCGAGGGCGGACCGGTGGAACGGTCGGCGATCGAGAAGGTGATCCGTCGGGCTGCCGGCTCCACGGTGAACGAGATGACCCGGCGCCGGCCGATGATCGTGCCGGTGGTGGTCCAGCCCTAGCCATCCGGCCCCCCGGCGAGGCGCTCGGGCGGCTCCACCCTGCTGTCGCAGGGGACCGATAGCCTTTCCGCGTCGTGGCCACCCGATCCAGCCCCCAGCGCTCCAGCGCATCCCGCTCCGGCGGCTCGTCCGCCCGCAGCGGCGGGAAGGGTCGTGAGGTGGCGCCCACCAAGCGGCAGAAGGCCGTGCCGGTCGAGGAGGAGAAGGCCCCGCTCCTCGACGGCTACGCGCTCGACGTCGTGGCGATCGTGCTCATCGCCCTCGGGGTGGTGGGCGGCCTGGGCGTGTACGCCGACTCTGCGGGCCCGGTGGGTCGCGGGCTCTCCACGATCTTCGGTGTCCTCGTGGGGCTGTTCCGCTACCTCGCGCCGGTCGCGCTGGTGGCCGGGGCGGTGCTCATGTTGGTGGCACGCCACACCGACCGCGCCGACGGCACCGAGGACGACGACGGCAGCCGTCCCGCCGTGCGGCGCATCGCCGGCGGAGTGCTCCTGGGTGTCGTGGTGGTCGGGTTGCTCCACCTCGCGCTGGTCGACCGCTCGGTCGACGGCCTCGACCAGGTCCGCGACGCCGGTGGCGTGCTCGGCGCCCTCATCGGCTCGCCCCTCGGCGCGCTCCTCAGCCCGTGGGGGGCGGCACCGGTGCTGGTGCTCGCCGGCATCCTGGGCATCTCGCTCGTCAGCGGGATGTCGCTGGCGCAGATGGGGTCCGCCGTGGTCCGCGGCCTGCGTCCGGCGGCCAAGGCGCTGGGCGCCTGGTTGGGTGACCTGTTCCGCGTGGGCGACGGCGCCAGCCCCGAAGACGAGCCCACGCAGCCGTCGGGCACCGAGCTGTTCGACCAGGACGCCCCCGGCCAGGGGCTGCCGCCCAAGCGGGCACGGGCTGCGAAGTCGAAGGACGCCGCGCCGGCCGAGGCCACGGCCGACAAGCCGGCGAAGCCCGTCGAGCCCACCGTCTTCCTCCCGGCGAACGTCGAGCCCACCCAGCTCGAGATGGACCTCGGCCCGGGCTTCGAGGGCTCGGACTGGAAGCTGCCGCCCATGGACCTGCTGTCGCGGTCGGGTGCACAGGAGATCGACACCGACGCCGTGGCGGCGCGGGGCCGCCAGCTCGAGGCGACGCTGGCCGAGCACGGGGTGCAGACCCGCCTGTCCGGGATGGTCGTGGGGCCCACCGTCACCCGCTACGAGCTCGAGCTGGGCATCGGCGTGAAGGTCAACTCGGTCGTCAACCTGCAGAAGGACATCGCCTACTCGATGGCCTCTCCCGACGTCCGGATCATGGCGCCGATCCCCGGCAAGCAGGCCATCGGCGTCGAGGTGCCGAACGCCAAGCGCCAGATCGTCGCGGTGGCCGACATCCTCACGTCGCCCGAGGCGCAGCGGTCCAAGCACCCCCTCGAGGTGGCGGTCGGCCGCGACATCGAGGGCCGCAACGTCATGGTGAACCTCGCCACCATGCCGCACGTGCTGATCGCCGGTCAGACCGGCGCCGGCAAGAGCTCGTGCATCAACTCGATCATGACGTCGATCCTCATGCGGGCCACCCCCGACCAGGTCCGTCTGATCCTGATCGACCCGAAGCGCGTCGAGCTGACGCAGTACAACCGCGTGCCGCACCTCCTCACGCAGGTGGTGACGAACCCCAAGAAGGCCGCGAACGCCCTGTCGTGGGCCGTGAAGGAGATGGAGCGGCGCTACGAGCTGCTCGAGAAGGTCGGCTTCCGGGACATCGGCGGCTACAACGCGGCGTTCGACCGGGGCGAGCTGGTGCCCGAGCCGGGTGAGGACGTCCAGTACCCGCGGCTGCCCTACATCCTGGTCGTGGTCGACGAGCTGGCCGACCTGATGATGGTCGCCGCCCGCGACGTCGAGGAGTCGATCAACCGCATCGCCGCCAAGGCGCGTGCGGTGGGCGTCCACCTGGTGATCGCCACGCAGCGGCCGTCGGTCGACGTGATCACGGGCGTCATCAAGGCGAACATCCCCGCGCGGTTCGCGTTCGCGGTGGCGACCACCACCGACTCGAAGGTGATCCTCGGCTACGGCGGCGCCGAGAAGCTGGTGGGCAAGGGCGACATGTTGATGCTCGGCCCGTCCTCCGGGGTGGGCGACCGCATCCAGGGCTGCTGGGTCGAGGAGGCCGAGGCGGCGAAGGTGGTGTCGCACTGGCGCCGCCAGGTGAAGGAGCTCGACTTCGTCGACGACGTCCAGGGTGAAGAGGCCCCGGCGCTCCCGGCGGGCATGGCGGGCAGCGGCGACCCCGAGGACGACGACCTCCTCCTCCAGGCGATGGAGCTGGTGGTGCGGTCGAACTTCGGTTCCACCTCGATGTTGCAGCGCAAGCTGAAGGTCGGCTTCGCCCGTGCCGGTCGCCTCATGGACCTGCTCGAGCAGCGAGGGGTGGTCGGACCGTCGACCGGGTCGAAGGCTCGTGAGGTGCTCATGACGGTGCCCGAGCTCGACGTGCTCATGGGCCGTGCGCCAGCCGCCGACGACGACGATGCGGACCTCTCCGATGACGGCTTCGACGCCGAGGCGGACGGCGGCGGACCCGGGGCGGTCGATCTGGTGGAGCGCGACGACGTCGACCTCGACGCTGCTGACGACGAGCCACCCCGGCGCCCGTCACGGGCGGTGCCGGTCCCCGACAACGGCGGGGACCTCCCCGCGGTGGGCGGGTTCGGCATCCCACTCGACGATTAGGGCCAACTCGACGGTCTCGGTCGCTCCGCTCCGCGACGGTTCTCAGGCGCCGCCTTCGCCGAACTCCACGGTCACGTCGGTGAACCCGACGCCCTCCATGATCGTGGCCAGCACCGATTCGGCCGACTGGCGGGCGGTCTCGAGCAGCTCGTCGCGCTGGTCCTCGACCTGCGCGTCCAGCTCCCGCTCCAGGCGCTCGAACAGCTCCCGGTTCGCGTCCCGGTCGGAGCGGACGACGTCGTCGATCCGGGTGAGCACGCCGCGCCGTTCGTCCATGACCCGGATCGAGCCCACGTCGAGGCTCGGTTCGCTGAGCTTCGGGTGGGGCACACGGATGGTGACCGAGTCGCCGTCCACCTCGACCGAGTCCGGTCGGAGGTTGCGGAGGTCGATGTAGCCGTCGAGCGTCATCGTCCCCGCCAGGGTCACGTTGTCGCCCACGAGCAGCTCACCCAGCTGCTGCCACCACGCGTCGGCCGTCTTCCCGAAGCGGACGGTGCCGCTCACGGTCATCCGGGCCGTCCGCAGCTCCTCGATCTCCTCGAGGCGGGTCTCGATCGTCACCGGCGAGGGTGGCTCGTCCCCTCCGAAGAAGACGACCTTCACGAGCACGGCGGCTGCCACCAGGAGCAGGACCGCGATGGCGGCGTCGAGGAGGCGGGAGCGCTGGCGGAGCCTGGGCATCGGCACAGCGGAGCACAGCGTCGGAGCCCCTGGCAACGCGGCCGCGCCTCCGGGCCGATCAGGAGCACAGGCGGCACGGGACGTGCCAGAGTCGGGCGATGACGACGACCACGATGGACGCGACCACGGTTGCCGAGGGCCTGCGGTTCCCCGAAGGCCCGATCGCGCTGCACGACGGTTCGGTGCTGGTGGTGGAGATCGCGGCGAAGACCCTCACCCGGGTGGGCGCCGACGGTGTCGTGGAGCGACTCGTCGAGCTGGGCGGAGGCCCGAACGGAGCGGCGCTCGGACCGGACGGGGCCGTCTACGTCTGCAACAACGGCGAGGCGTTCGGCTTCGCTGAGCTGGCGGGGTTCACGGTGCCGGGGGAGCCGCCGCCCACCTGGAGTCCCGGCTGCATCCAGCGGGTGGACCTCGACTCGCAGGAGGTCACCACGCTCTACACCCATTGCGACGGGAGGGAGCTGCGAGCGCCGAACGACCTGGTCTTCGACGGCCACGGCGGCTTCTACTTCACCGACTTCGGCATCCGGCGGGACCGCACCGCCGACCGCACGGGCGTGTACTACGCCCTGGCCGACGGCTCGTCCATCCGGGAGGTGGTCTTCCCGCTCGACGCTCCGAACGGCGTCGGGCTCTCCCCGGACGGCACCCGGCTGTACGTGGCGGAGACCTACTCGGGGCGCATCTGGTCGTGGGCCGTCACGGGGCCCGGCGAGGTGGCGTCGCACACCGGGCTGCACGCCGGCGGCGAGCTCCTCCACGCCGCCCCGGGCGTCACGATGTTCGACTCGTTGGCCGTGGACGCCGAGGGCTGGGTCTGCGTCGGCACGCTGGGCCTGGGGGTCGCCGGCATCACCGCCGTGGCGTCGGACGGCCAGCGGGTGGAGGCGTACCTCGTGGCTGACGATCCGCTCGTGACCAACATCTGCTTCGGCGGCGACGACCTCACCACTGCGTGGATCACCTCGTCGGGCACGGGTCGCCTGCTCCGGGCCCGCTGGCCTCGACCCGGGCTGAAGCTGCCCCACAGCTGACCGGGCGCCGGCGTGCCGGCCGCGCCGCCGGGGGAGGGGACCGCAGGCTCCGGGGTGGTGCGCCCTACGCTGGGTCGGCCATGACCGACATCGCGCCGGGTTCCCGGTACTGGATCGAGACCCTCGGCTGTCCCAAGAACCAGGTGGACTCCGAGAAGCTCGTGGGCACCCTCGGGGCCGACGGCCTCGTGGCCGCCGAGTCGGTGGAGGACGCCGATCTCGTGGTCGTGAACACCTGCGCGTTCGTCGACGCTGCCCGCCAGGAGTCGATCGACACGATCCTCGAGCTCTCCGACGCCCGCAGCGACGGCTCGACCCTCGTGGTCACCGGGTGCATGGCCGAGCGCTACGGCGAGGAGCTGGCCGAGGCGGTGCCGGAGATCGACCTCGTCGCTCCGTTCGGTCGATCGCTCACCTCGACGCCGGCCGGGGGCGGTCGGGCCCGGATCCCCGTGACCGCGGCACCGCTGCCCGACTTCGACCTTCTGAACCTGCCCCGTCCTGCTGCGACCGCCCCGTGGGCCTACGTCAAGGTCGCCGAGGGCTGCGATCGGGCGTGTGGCTTCTGCGCCATCCCGTCGTTCCGGGGTCCGCAGCGCTCCCGTCCGATCGACTCGATCCTCGCCGAGGTCGACGCGGTCGGCGTGCGCGAGGTGGTGCTGGTCGCCCAGGACCTCGCTGCCTTCGGGAGGGACCAGGGCCAGGGCGAGCGCTCGATCGTGCCGCTGGTGGAGGCGGTGGCGCAGCGTGTCGACCGGGTGCGCCTGCTCTACCTGTATCCATCCGACCTCACCGACGGTCTGATCGACGTGATGTGCGACAGCGGCGTGCCCTACTTCGACCTCTCGCTGCAGCACGTCTCGCGCCCGTTGCTGCGGCGGATGCGCCGCTGGGGCGACGGCGAGCGGTTCCTCGCCCGGATCTCTGACATCCGCTCGCGCGAGCTGCACGCCGCGTTCCGCTCCAACTTCATCGTCGGGTACCCCGGTGAGACCGAGGAGGACCACGACGAGCTGCTCCGGTTCGTGGAGGCCGCCCGGCTCGACTGGTGCGGGTTCTTCGCCTACTCCCGCGAGGAGGACACCTACGCAGCCGGGCTCGACGGTGCCGTCGATGCGGAGCTGGTGGAGGACCGCCTGTCCGAGCTGCGCGAGCTGCAGGACCGCATCACGGCGGAGCGCAGCGACGAGTGGATCGGCCGTCGCACGGAGGTGCTGGTCGACGCTCCTGGTGTGGCCCGCTCGTACCGCGAGGCGCCCGAGATCGACGGCATCGTGGAGGTGCCGCCGTCCCTCGAGGTGGGGGAGCTGCACGAGGTGGTCGTGACAGCCGCAGCAGGCCCCGACCTGGTGGCGACACCATGAGCGGTGAGGCGGTGGCACCGAAGCCACCCGCTCCGTCGACCTACGGTCCCGGCGCCCTCCTGACGCCCGCGAACGCGGTCACCATCGCCCGCATCGCCTTCGCTCCGGTCGCGTTCGCGATGATGCTCTCCCACCCGGACCAGAGCTCGTGGGCCCTCGTCGGCGTGTGGTTCGTGCTGTCGACCTCCGACCTCCTCGACGGCACCCTCGCCCGCCGCTACGGCACCACCCGGTCGGGCGCGTTCCTCGACCCCCTCGCCGACAAGGTGCTGGTCCTCGGCGGTGTCGGCGTCATGTGCGTCGAGGAGGTCTTCCCCTGGGCCGCGCTCGTGCTCATCGCGCTCCGCGAGGTCGCCGTCAGCTGGTTCCGGGCCGGGTTCGTGCGCCGGGGCCTGGCGGTTCCGGCGTCGCCGCTCGCCAAGTGGAAGACGTTCCTCCAGCTCGGTGCCGTGGGGTGGGTGACGCTGCCGCTCACCAACGACCTGCACTGGCTGTCGCTCGGCACCTTGTGGACCGGGGTCGTGGTGGGTCTCGTGTCCGGGGCGCAGTACTTCCGTGCCGGCGCGACAGCCGCCACATCGATGAGCCGCTGACCACGCAAGGTCCCCTGCGTGATCCGGTGCATGCGCGGGGTGAGCGAAGCGATCGGCGTCGTGGCGAGGAGGTCGGCCGGGCCTGGGTTCGCTCGCCAGTAGGTTCGGGCGATGCGCTGTGAGGTCGTCGCCGTCGGCACGGAACTGCTGCTGGGTCAGATCGTCGACACGAACTCGGCGTGGATCGGCGAGCAGCTCGCACTGTCCGGCATCGACTGCCTCCAGCAGACGAAGGTGGGCGACAACATCGACCGCATCGTGGCGGTGGTGGAGGCGGCCTTGCGGCGGTCCGATGCCGTCATCTGTTGCGGCGGGCTCGGCCCCACCCAGGACGACCTGACGCGCCTCGCCCTCGCCAAGGTCATGGGCGTCGAGCTCCACCTCGACGAGGACCGGGCGGACCTCATCCGATGGTTGTTCCGCGGCCGCGGTCGACGCATGCCGGAGAACAACCTGGCGCAGGCGATGATCCCCGAAGGAGCCACCTTCCTCGACACGCAGCCGGGCACAGCGCCCGGGCTCCGCTGCCCGGTCGTGGTCGACGGGGAGGAGAGGCTCGTCTACGCGGTGCCCGGGGTGCCGTGGGAGATGCAGGAGATGATGACCGCCGAGATCCTGCCCGAGCTGCGCGAGCGCTCGGGTGAGTCCGCGGTGATCCTCAGCCGGACCCTGCGCACGTGGGGTGAGAGCGAGTCGGGGCTGGGGGAGCGGCTCGCCGGCCGGATCATCGAGCTGGACTCGCTGGGCAACCCGACCCTCGCGTTCCTGGCCTCCGGCATGGAGGGCCTCAAGGTGCGGATCACCGCGAAGGCGCACACCGTCGAGGAGGCCGAGGCGATGCTGGCCGACGAGGAGGCGCTGGTGCGCGCCGAGCTCGGCGAGATCGTCTTCGGGGTCGACGACGAGACCATGGAGTCGGTGGTGCTCGGGCTGTGCCGCGAACGTGGCCTCACGCTCGCGGTCGCCGAGTCGCTCACGGGAGGGCTGATCGGTGCGCGGCTGTGCGGTGTGCCTGGCGCGTCCGAGGTGTTCCGTGGGGGAGTGGTCGCCTACGACCCCGAGGTGAAGCAGTCCGTGCTGGGCGTCGAACCCGGACCGGTGGTCACCGAGGAGGCGGCTCGTCAGATGGCCGTGGGCGCTCGCCGTGCGTGCGGCGCGGACGTGGCGGTGGCGACCACAGGGGTCGCGGGACCCGACGAGTCGGAGGGCCGCCCGGTGGGGACGGTCTGCGTGGGCGTGGTGGTGGGGGACCGGCCGCCGGCCTCGGCCGAGGTGCGCCTGCCCGGCCGGCGCAACCAGGTCCGCGAGCTGTCCGTGATCACGGCGCTCGCCCTGCTGCGTCGCGAGCTGCTCGAGGTGCCCCCCGCCGGCTGAACCGCCCTCCCAGGCCGGCGAGCCCGTCGCGCAGCGACCGAGCGCATGAAGACCCGAGGATGCTTGATCGAACCGGTGTTCGAAACTACGTTGGTGTAGCGCCTGAC
>JBIQID010000148.1:0-6524 GCA_044508215.1 Actinomycetota bacterium
GCAGGAGGACGAGGAGCGGCTCGGCCTGCAGCCGCCGGAGGAGGAAGAGGAGCGCTCGGGCGGAGTCGGCGTCGATCCACTGGAGGTCGTCGACGAGGAGGACCGTCGGCCGGTCGTCGACACCGATCGCTGCGAGTAGCTCGGCACCGGCGAGGAGCGGATCCGGAGCGGCCTCGTCACCCGGCTTGGCTGGGCGGGTCCCCAGGGCGGACCACAGCTGGTCGAGCACGCCGAAGGGAAGGGACGCCTCCAGTTCCTCACCGCTGGAGGCGACGAGCTGGTGCGGTGGGGCGTCGCGCAGGAAGCGGCGGACGAGCTGCGTCTTGCCGATGCCGGAGTGGCCCTCGATCCAGGCGATGCGGGGGGCGCCGGCAGCGGCGGCGTCGAGGCAGTGGGACAGCCAGGTGAGCTCACGCGTCCGGCCGACGAACGGTCGCCGTCCGTCGCCTGGTCCGTCGTCGGTTCGCGGCGGGTCGTCCACCGCCGGGCCCCTTCCCTCGCCACCCCTGGTGGGCCGAACCTACCGGAGCACCGGCGCTTCCCGCACCACCCTGGGGTCGCGGAACTGGGGTCGCGCCCAGGGTGTCTCCCCGGGGACACCAGGGCGGCGGAGGCGCATCGTTGGTGGCAGAGCAACTGCCAGATGGAGGGACAACGATGAAGTGGACGATCCGCACTGGGCTCGCTGCGCTCGCAGGCGCCGGGTTGGCGATGACGGCCTGCACTCCCCCACCCGCCGCTCCGCCGGAGGAGCCGGCGAACGAGCCGCCGGTCGCGGTGGTGGTCAGCCCCGAAGGGATGCTGCCCTCGGGCGTGTTGCAGTTCCGTCACGCCTCGACGGACCCCGACGGCACGGTCGTGTCGTGCACCTGGACCATCGAGCCGTTCGACGTGCTCGGCGACCAGAACTGGGAAGAGGACCAGTGCGAGTTCGACCGGTTCGTGCCGATCGGTACCCATTGGTTGACCCTCACCGTGACCGACGACGACGGCTCCACCGCCAGCGAGCGGGTCTTCCTTCAGACCATCCCCGGCGTTCCAGGCGACGACGACCTCCCTGACTGACACAGCAGGTTCGCCCGCCACCCTGGGCCCGGATCCCCCGTGGACCCGGGCCCACCCGCGTCTCGGGGCGAGGCGGTTGCCCTCGGTGGGGCTCCAACTCTCAAGCTGCGGATTCTTCGACGCCGATAACTGAGTTCTACGGTTGAACTCAGCGGAACTGCCCCTCAGGCGAGGAACGGGGAGCGGGTGAGATGAGCGGAAATCTGAACAGACGCAGGCACCTCGACAACCGCGGGCTCGCGCTCGCCGGTGCCGTGCTGTGCCTGCTCGGAGGGATGGCGTGCTCGAACCGCTGGGTCGGGACCGGCGTGGTCATCGACAAGCGCTACGAGGAAGCGCAGGTCACCTACCGCGAGTCGTGCGCTCCGGCTGTGCAGGGCGGGCAGGCGAACTGCACCCAGAAGCCGGAGGAGCGGCCCGAGCGCTGGACGCTCACCGTGCGCGACGACGAAGGGAACGACCACGTCGTACGTGTGCGGGAGTCCACCTTCCGCCAGTGCGAGGTGGGGCACAGCTACACGATCAGCTACGGGCACTGCGACGGGCCATAGGGGTCGACGTGGCGGCGTCGACGGGCAACGATCTGGGGCATGTGCCGAAACATCACGACCCTTCGAGGGCTCGAGCCCGAGGCGACGCCTGAAGAGATCGAAGCTGCTGCCCGCCAGTACGTACGGAAGGTGAGCGGCGTGCAGTCGACGTCGACGGCGACCGAGGAGGCCTTCGAGCTCGCCGTCGCCCGGGTGACCGAAGCGACCGCTGACCTGCTCGCCTCGCTTCCCCCACGCCGTCAGCCGCCGCGCACGGTGCCGCCGCTGCGGAGGATCAACGCCGCCTCAGCCTGAGCCGGGCGCTCCTTCCTGCGCACGGGCCGTGGCCGGCGACGACGCCAGGGGGCGACGACCGGTCAGTAGTTGGTTGGACCCTGCCGCCGAACAGATGCGCTCGGGTAGAGCGCTCCGCGTCGATGAGACGCTGCTCTTCAATCTCGCGATCCTCGAAGAGCTCGAGGAACACCGTGGCGACGTTGCTGAGTCCTCCGCGGTAGGCGCCTGTTACCGGCGCCGCGTCGCGGGGTCGTTGTCGCTCGATCCGACCTTGACCCACGACCCTGCCGGCAGGAGTCGCGTCGCCTCGTCGAGGAAGGTCTCGCGGTACTCCGGCGAGGTGAAACGGAACGTCGCGACAAAGTCGTTCTTCCGCCATGCGCCTTCCTTGGTGCCACCCCACGGAATGCTCTTCGGGATCTTCGACCCCTCGGCGAACTGCGAAAGGCTCCGAAGGCAGTGGAGGACGGCGAGGTCGTGCGTCTCGCACGACACACTGAAGTGGCAGCGTTCGTAATCTTCGTCCGGCACAGCCATCTCTCCCGCTCGAGGGTCGACACCTTATCGAGCGGCTGGCCCGAATCGCGCTGAGCCAAGGCGCAGATCGGCCTCACATTGTTCGTCTCGCGACCGTTCACCATCCCGCTGTCCAGCCCGGCCAAGGTTGCGTCTCCGCGATCTCGATCGCCCGCCGACGCTTCTTCGGCTTCGCCTCTTCTCCTTCTTTATCGGTGACGGTCAGCGGCCCATCGATCCGCTCGTCGACGAGGTGCACGGAGACGACCTCACCGGTTCCCATCGACTGGACCCCCACGCCGGCATCCTGACGTACCCTGCGCCCACGGGGGACCGCGCAGCAGGCACTGCTGTTGGGACGAGAGCGGGGAAGCATGGTGAAGGCGGGGGCAACGTCGCAGTCGTGGCGAAGGTGCGCGGTGCTCACCGCAATGGTCGTGGGGTTGGTGTCGACGGCGTGCACAACGCCGGCATCCACGGATGACGACAGGCTGCCGGTCACCTACAACATCCTTCCCTGGATCCGGGCCCTCTCGACCGACCCGACGGCGTCACCGCCCGGCGCCAACGACTGGAGCTGCGTGCCGTCGTCCGAGCACCCGAACCCGGTGGTGCTCGTCCACGGGCTGATCGCCACCCGCGCCTACTGGCAGACGCTCTCACCGCTCCTGAAGAACGAGGGCTACTGCGTGTTCGCCCTCACGTATGGCGCCTGGCCCGGTCAGCCCTGGAACGGCGGGCTGATGCCGATCCAGGAGTCCAGCGCCCAGCTGGCCGAGTTCGTCGACGATGTGCTGGCTGCCACAGGCGCCGAGCGCGTGGATCTCGTCGGGCACTCCGAGGGCACGATCATGCCGCAGCACTACCTGAAGTTCCGCGGTGGTGCCGGCAAGGTCGACAAGTTCGTCGCCCTCGCCCCGCTGTACACCGGCACCGACTTCCACGGCCTCATCCCGGTGTTCCTCGACGCCGCCCGGTTCGTCCAGGACCTGGGCATGCCGTTCAACGAATGGCTGGACGCCCGCTGCGCCGCATGCCGGCAGGTGCTCGCGGGATCCGACTTCTTCGCCGAGCTGTACGGCGACGGGATCTACGCGGTCCCGGGCGTCACCTACACGACGATCATCTCCCGCCTCGACGAACTGGTCACGCCCTACACGATTGGGCACCTCGACGCTCCGAACGCGACGAACTTCGTGCTCCAGGACGGGTGCGCCGCGGACCAGGCAGAGCACGGCGCCGTGGCGTGGACGCCCCGAGCGCTCACGATCGTGCTGAACGCGCTCGACCCGGCCCACCCCCGTCCCGTCCCATGCATCCCGACGATCTACGGGGTCGGCGTCCTCTGATCGACCTCGACCTTCCCTCACAACCACCTGTTTCGTCGCGTCCGCGGACTGGATGATGACAAGTCGGACACCGGAGTGACGATCACTCGCCCGTCGCAGTCGGCCGTCTGGCGCACGCTCTCCCCTCCGACTGCTCCGCCATCATCGCCCCGGCGAGCGGTCGCGCGGAACGCGCAACTCCCCCGTCCAGCACCGAGATCACCTGACGCAGCCATAAGAGTTCCTATAAGTGTTCTTTGCAGGTCGCCGAGAAGACTTATACCCTGTGCCCATGTCGAAGACCTCCGTCTCGAGCAACGCGGTGCGCCGCTGGGGCGCAGGGACCGCAGCCGTGGTCCGGCTTCTGGTCGCGTCCGATGAGCCGATGACCGGAGTCGCCATCTCGACGGCGGTGGGCGTCACCCAACCGCGGGCCTCGCAGGTGCTCAAGCAGCTCGCCGACCTGAACGCTGTCACCGCGAGCCCCGACGGGTACCTCGGCGAAGCCTCGACCCTGCTCGACCTCTACCGCGCGCGGACCAGGCCGCACCTCGTCGAGCCCGAGTCCTACTGGTACAGCACCCGATCGCTCACCGAGCAGGCCGAGCGCGTTCGTGCCCTGGCCAAGGACCATGAAGCCATGATCACCTTCTCAGCCGACCTCGCCCCTGACCTCGTCGCACCATGGCGTCACCCCACCATCACGATCGGATACCTCAGCCATCGGCTGCCCGCAGCCGAGGCAGGGCTCGTCCCGGCGGAGGGCCGCGCCGATGCCAGCCTCATCCTGCGGTGGACCGACGACCACACCCTTTTGGCTTCCGCGCCGCCCTGGTCCAGCGAGGTCGGCGGGACCCCGGTCGTCGACCCGTGCCAGCAGTGGTGGGATCTGCACGACCTCGGTGGCGAGGACCGCGCCGAGGCCGCCGACCGCCTGCGCACGGCCATCCTCGCCCGAACTCTGCCGAGAACGAGATGACGGGCAGCCGGGTCGTGCTCGCCAGCCTCTCGGCTGCGATGGACGGCGGCTTCACGGCCGTCGCCGACGTGTCCGCAGCGATGGCGACGAGCGGGACGACCGACCAGCACCGACTCATCGGTGGTGTCGCCGTCATGCTCCATGTGGAGCGACTCGGGCTCGACCTCCCGCTGCGGGCAACCGGCGATGCCGACTTCGGCGTGCCTCCCTATGTCCTTCGCGAACCCGACCTCGTCGACGCGATCGAGGCCCTGGGCTACCGGAAGGTTGCTGGCAACCGATGGGAACGCCGGATCGACGATCGCCGCGTCGCGGCCGTCGACCTGCTCATCCCGACGTACCGATCACGCGCCCGGGACACCGTCACGATTGGCTCAGTCGTCACGAGCGAGGTTCCCGGACTCGCCGAGGCCCTCCAACGCCCGCCGGTGACCGTCGAGATCGAGTTGCTGCTCACCGACGGTGGCACGCTGTCGACGTCGGTCGCGCTGCCCGATGCGGTGGGGATGCTGGCGCTCAAGACGTTGGTTCGCACCGTCCGGACCGAGGAACGCGACGTCGGGGACCTGTGGCGGTGTCTCGAGATCGCTGCTGCTGAAGGAGTCGAACCGGAGACATTTGAGTCGAGCGAGCCGCTCAGAGGTGTCCGGGCCGCTCTCTGGAGAGAGCTCGGCCCCGACGGGACCGCGCTCGACGTACTGACCGCCGGGCTCCAAGCCGACCCGGCCGCGCGACTCCGGACCAGGGTGCGCGCCCTCCTCACCGAGACCGTCGGCCAGGCTGGGTGAGCCGGCCGCAACCAGGATCAGCGAACGGCCTGGAGGTGGGCGTTCACCAACGCCAGGTCGAACGCTGCCGGATCGATGGGGCGACCGACCCACCCACTCAGGTGCTCGTACTCCTGGTGCGTGGGGTCGGCGAGCACCGCGAGGAGGTGCTCGTAGCCCCAGGAACCGCCCACGTCCTCGGGCGGGCAGGCGTTGGCCCCATCGAGGCAGACGGCGAACTTCAGGCCCTTCGGCATCCGCCAGACGCGGTGGACGGTGACGTCGTGTTCCCATGAGTCGCCGAAGTCGTACTCGTAGGTGAAGCGCTCGTTGGACCCGATGGCGCCGACGACGGTGAAGTCCTTCTCCTGCAGCTCGTCGTCGGGGTACTCATCGAACTGCATCCCGTAACGCTCGCCACCGATCTCGAAGGCGTGGAGGTGGCAGTCCTCCCACCCCATCGCCGCCTGGAACGTGCGGTGCAGCTTGTCGAGCCGAACGCTCCCCGGAACGAGAAGCCGGCGCCAGACCCGAGGCTGGACCTCGCGCAGCTCGATGGTGCAGTCGAGGACGGGCTGCCCAGGCGGGGTCGGCATCCGATCGAGGGTAGATCCAGGGAGGTTGGACCATCGTCCGACTCCAAGGATCAGTCATCTCGCGAGCGGGTGACCGGGCTCGACCCGCAGTCCCACGACGGTCACTCCATTGGGTGTTTCCTAGTCGGGTCCACGGATGATCGCTCGGGCACAGTCGGATCCTCGAGCGATGATCGGACGATGGCGAACGAGACCCGCACCTTCCGCTTCTCCATCACGTTCAACGTCGAGCTTGGGCACCCGGCGTACGACGATCCCGAGTGGGCCGCTGACGCTGCTTGGGGCGCCTTGACGAACATGTACAGCCTTCGGGCGAACTACTCGGACCCCGAGGAGATCGAGTACGACGGGCCGATCTGAATCCCTACGGTCCGACCTCACAGATCGGCCAGTCCGCATCGTCGGCGATCGAAGCGCCACGGGCGAGGAGTTCTGTGCTCCCGACT
>JBIQID010000149.1:0-6505 GCA_044508215.1 Actinomycetota bacterium
GCCATCCCGAGGAGCTGCTGGCCTCTGGCGCGCACATCGCGGTGAGCGACCTTTCCGAGATCAAGATCGCCGACGACCGCCGCTGGTACTTCTCGTAGCGACCTCGCCCGGCTCGTCAAAGATCGCGACTGTCGCGAAGTTGGGCGGATGCCGCGGATTTCCGTGACTGTCGCGAAAACCGACTGGACGAAGATCTCGACTGTCGCGAAATTCCGCGGGGATCGACGAGGATCGTGACCGTCGCGGAACGCGCGCAGAGGCGCGCCGCATCGCCGGGGCCTCCCAGCTGACGGTTCGTCAGATTCGTCGGGTACGGTCGCGAGCATGAGAGGCGTCCTGTCCTGGGGGGTGCACCTGCCCTACCGCCGGCTCGACCGTTCGACGATCGCTCCGGTCGCCGGCAGCGGCGGAGGTCGCGGCCAACGCACCGTTGCGGGCTTCGACGAGGACGCCACCACCATGGCCGTGGCGGCGGCCCGCGACGCCCTGGCAGCGGCGCCCGCACCTGTGACCGACGCCGTCTGGTTCGCCACGGCGTCACCGCCCTACCTCGACAAGACGAACGCCACCGCGGTGCACGCAGCGCTCCGGCTCCCCGACGCCATCCCGGCCTACGACGCGGTCGGTTCGATCCGCTCCGGCCTCGGCGCGCTGCGGGCCGCGTACCGCTCGACCGGCGTGTCGCTCGTGGCCAGCGCCGACCTCCGTGTCGGGCTTCCCGGCGGCCCGGACGAGGCGACGGTCGGCGACGCCGGCGCAGCGGTCGTGATCGGCTCCGACGACGACGGCCCCGTGCTCGCCGAGCTCGTGTCGTGGACCTCGGCCACCGAGGAGTTCCTCGACCGCTGGCGCCGTCCCGGGCAGCAGGCGTCGCGTGTCTGGGAGGAGCGGTTCGGCGAGACCCGCTACGTCTCCCTCGGCGTCGAGGCCTTCGGGCGGGCGCTCGAGGAGGCCGGCCTCGACGCCTCGCAGGTCGACCACCTCGTCGTCACGGGCGCTCACGAGCGAGCCGCGACCGCGGTGGCGAAGAAGTCCGGGGTCGCCTCCGACCGCGTGGCCGACACCCTGGGCGCCACCGTCGGGAACACCGGAACAGCGCACCCCGCGCTGCAGCTCGCCGCCTCACTCGAGCGGGCCACGCCCGGCCAGCTGATCGCGCTCGTCTCGCTGGCCGACGGCGCCGACGTGCTGCTGCTCCGCGCCACCGAGGCACTCGCGTCGCACACGCCGCAGCGTCCGGTCGCGGACCAGCTCGCGGCCGGGGGACCGATCACCTACGGCAAGTACCTGGCGTGGCGGGGGCTGCTCCCCGTCGAGCCGCCCCGCCGCCCCGAGCCGGCTCGCCCGTCGGCCTCCGCAGCGAGTCGCTCGGAGGAGTGGAAGTTCGGGTTCGTCGGCTCGCAGGCCGACGACGGCACCGTCCACCTCCCGCCGGCACCGCTCGACGACGTCCGCCAGCCGATGGCCGACGCGGTCGGCACCGTGGCAGCGTTCACGGTCGACCGCCTCGCCTACTCGCCCAGCCCTCCCGTGGTCTTCGCCGTCATCGACTTCGACGGCGGCGGCCGCCTGCCGATGGAGCTCACCGACGTCGACGCCGACCAGGTGGAGATCGGCATGCGGGTCGAGCTGACGTTCCGCAACCTCTTCACCTCGGACGACATCCACAACTACTTCTGGAAGGCACGCCCGGTCCGCACCGGTGCGCCGGCGGACGGGAGCAACCGATGAGCTCGCACGGCATCAAGGACCAGGTCGCCATCGTTGGGATGGGGTGCACGCGCTTCGCGGAGCACTGGGACAAGGGCCTCGACGACCTCCTCATCGACGGCACCTCGGAGGCCTTCGCCTCGGCCGGCGTCGACAAGGACCAGGTGGACGCCTACTGGCTGGGCACGGCCCAGTCGGGGATGAGCGGCATCACGCTCGCCCGCCCGCTCGGCTTGAAGGGCAAGCCCGTCACCCGCGTCGAGAACTTCTGCGCCACGGGTTCCGAGGCGCTCCGCCAGGCTGCCTATGCGGTGGCGAGCGGCGCCTACGACATGGCGATGGCTGTGGGCGTCGAGAAGGTGAAGGACTCGGGCTACCAGGGCCTCAACGCGTTCCCGATCCCGAACGACGGCACGTCGCGCACGCTGACCGCTGCGGCGATGTTCTCGATGGTCGTCCCGTCGTACTCCAAGAAGTACGGGGTGTCCGAGGACGAGCTGAAGGAGGTGCTCGCCCGCATCGCGTCGAAGAACCACTTCAACGGCGCACGGAACCCCCGGGCCCAGTTCCGCCGGGAGATGTCGGTGGAGCAGATCCTCGGCATGAAGCCCGTGGCCGGAAAGCTGTCGGTGTTCGACTGCGCCGGCGTGGCCGACGGATGTGCTGCGGCGATCGTGGTCCGAGCCGAGGACGCCCCGAAGTACACGGACAACCCGCTCTACATCAAGGCGCTGTCGTTCGTGGCCGGCGACGGCAGCGGCCTCACCGACCCGGAGTACGACTACACGACGTTCCCCGAGATCGTGGCGACCGCCGACGACGCGTACGCCCAGGCCGGCATCACCGACCCCCGATCGCAGCTCGCGATGGCCGAGGTGCACGACTGCTTCACGCCCACCGAGATGGTGCTGATGGAGGACCTCGGGTTCTCGGAGCGGGGCCAGGCGTGGAAGGACATCGAGGCCGGGTCGTTCGCCCTCGACGGAGACCTGCCCGTGAACCCCGACGGCGGCCTGAAGAGCTTCGGCCATCCGGTGGGGGCGTCGGGGCTCCGCATGATGTTCGAGGCGTGGCTGCAGCTGCGGGGCGAGGCTCCCGAGGAGCGCAGGATCTCCACCTACGGCGAGCGGAACCTCGCGCTGACGCACAACCTCGGCGGCTACCCCGGCGAGATGGTCAGCTTCGTCTCGATCGTCGGCACCGAGCTGGGGTAGCTGCTCAGGCGATCGCGCCGGAGTCGCGGAGGCGGGCCAGCTCGTCCGCGTCGAGGCCCAGCTCGGCGGTGAGCACGCCGTCGGTGTGCTCGCCCAGCCACGGGACCCGGGTGTCGGGCACTTCCGTGACGCCTGAGATCTTCACCGGGTTGCCCGGCACCAGCACCGGTCGATCGACCCCGTCGGTGCGCTCCATCTCGACGACCATCCCCCGCTGGTGGAGGTGCGGGTCGGCGACCACCTCCGCGCTGCGCAGCGCAGGTCCGGCCGCGATGCCGGCGGCGGCCATCTTCTCGCAGGCCTCGGCCCGCGTGTAGGTGGCGGCCCATCCCTCGATCGCAGGGCGGATCACGTCCTCGAGGTGGTCGACCCAACCCTGCCGGGTGGCGAGGCGCGGGTCCTCGAGCCACTCCGGAGCACCCACCAGCACGGCGAGCTTGGCGAACTGGTCCTCACGCCCCACCTGCAGCACGAACGAGCCGTCGCTCGCGGCGAACGCGTCCATGATCAGCGGGCCGACGTTCCCGTCCTCGTTTCCGAGCGACGACAGGTTCATGACGATGTCGGTCATCGCCACGACCGAGTCGAGCATCGCCACGTCGACCCGCTGACCTTCGCCAGTGAGGTCCCGCTGGCGGAGCGCGGCGAGGATGCCGATCACCACGAACATCCCGGACGCGATGTCGCCGAGGCCGCCCATCGGAGCGACCTTGATCGGCTGCCCCGGGCGCCGCGTGTACTCGTAGATCCCCGACATCGCCTCGATCACCGGCGCGAACGCGGGGCGTCCGTCGTAGGGGGAGCCGCCAGCGCCGAAGCCCGACACCGACGCGTAGATGATCGACGGGTGCACCCCGCGGAACGCATCCCAGCCCAATCCGAGCCGCTCAGCTGAGCCCGCTTTCAGGTTCTCGCACATCACGTCGAACCGCGGGGCGAGCCGCAGGACGAGGTCGCGAGCCTCCGGAACCTTGAGGTCGAGGGCGATGCTCCGCTTGTTCAAGTTGTTGCGGAGGAAGGTCGCGCCGACCCTCCGACCCTCCGGGTCGGTCATCGCCGGAAGGGACCCGCGACCGAGGTCTCCGGTGCCCGGCGATTCGATCTTCACGACCTCCGCGCCCAAGCGGGACAGGAGTTGTGTGGCATAGGGGAGCGCCTGCATCTGCTCGAGGCTGAGGACGCGGATGCCATCGAGCGGGCGGGTGCCGGCGGTGCTGCTCATGTTGGGCGACGGTAGCGGGGCGGCCGTGGCGGCGGTGTCGAGCCGGGCGGTCGCGCGCCACCGAAGCGGTCCCAACGACCGACGCGACGCGGACCGACGGCCGCGGCGGAACCGCCGAGACCTCGATGAGCGGTGGGCTCGCCACGGAGGATGATGTTTGCCAAGGGGTCGGTCGGGATAGACAAGGGCCATGTCCCTGAGCTCCTCTTCTTCCTCCACCTATCGCTTGTCGTCGCGGGAAGATCCGGCGGCGAAGGTGCGCTCCTTCCACCTGGTCCGCGAGGACGAGGAGCAGCACGACCACCTCCAGGACCGGGTCTCGCTCCCGCGTGGTTGGTACGAGGTGCCCGGCGAGCCGACTCGCCAGCGCTTCTGGGACGGCACGCGCTTCGTCGCTGCCCGTCCGACCCCGGCAGAGGAGCTGGTGGCAACGACGCTTCCGACCCCTTCCGACCGGTCGACGACCGGCGTGCTCCCGGTGGTCGGCATCGTGGCCGGCGTGCTCGCTGCGTTGGTCGCCATCGCCGTGGGCGCCGGTGTGATCGGCGTGTGGTGGGCGGCGGCCGCAGCTGCGCTCGGCGCCGCTGCCTTCGCCATCCTGGGCCACACCGCCCAGTGGCCCAGCCGCTCCCGCTGAGCGTCGCTCGCTGACCAGCGCTGGGGGGAGCCCACCGGGGACCGCGCCCCGACGCTGGGCGGGGAACCGCGGCGATCGCTGACGCTACCTTCGTGATCGCCGCTTCGACGCGGCACGAGGGCGAACGGAGGGGATCGGCGGATGGCTGGGACGTCCAGTGCCAGGGGCAGGACGAGGGCCACCGCTCTGGTGGCGTGCCTGATGTTGGTGGCCGCAGCGTGCGTGCCCGCGCCCGACTCCTTGCCGCCAGAGCCCGCGCCGCCTGCCCGGGTGACGATCGAGAGCGAGACGGTCTTGGACGATCGCCTGCTCCAGCTCGTCGTCGACTCGCCGTCGGTGGGCCGCACGGGCGTGCGTGTGATCGTGCCCCGAGGCTTCGACGAGCAGCCCGACCGGCGCTGGCCCGTGCTGTACCTGCTCCACGGAGGAGGCGGCAGCTTCATCGACTGGACCCGGGCCTCCGAGGTCGTCGAGATGACCGAGGAGCTGGACCTGCTCGTGGTCATGCCCGACGGCGGCCCCGGCGCCACCTACGTCAACTGGCTGTACTCCGGACCGGAGTCGCAGCCGCAGTGGGAGGACTTCCACGTCGAGGAGCTGCCCGAGCTGATCGGCCAGCGGTTCCGGGCGAACGGCCGAGCGGTGATCGCCGGGCTGTCCGCCGGTGGGTTCGGAGCGGTGTCCTATGCGGCTCGGCACCCCGACCGCTACGACGCGGTCGCTTCGTTCAGCGGCAACCTCGACAGCCGTGACGACGACGAGGTCGGTCCGGTGCTGAGCGCCATCGTCACCTTCGCCCTCGAACGCACCTTCCCGCTGGGCGATCCGTTCACCGAGGAGGTGCGGCTGCGTGGTCACAACCCGCTCGACCTCGCGCCGAACCTGGCTGGCCTCGATGTGTACGTCGCGGGCGGCAACGGCCAGTACGGCTGGCTGGACCCGCCCCTCACGTGGCCGGACTGGCTGACCCTCGAGTCGAGCACCGAACGCCGCAGCAAGCGGTTCGCCGCCCGGATGGCCGAGCTGGGCCTTCCGATCACCACGAACTTCTACGGCAACGGCACCCACTCCTACCGGTACTGGGGACGCGAGCTGGAGCGCTCGCTCCCGATGCTGGTGGACGCCGTCGAGCGCCCGAGGTCAGTGCCCACGTCGTTCACGCATCGCCGCACCGAGCGCCGGTTCTCGGTGTGGGGCTGGACGTTCGAGGTCGAGGACCGCACCGGGATGGCGTTCACCGACGTGAGCGTCGACGGCCGCACCGTGTCCGCGACGGGAGACGGCACGCTCGTGGTGACCACCCCGCCGGTGTTCCGGGACGGAGCGGCCCACCGGGTGGGCGGCGAGGAGGTGGTGGCCGACGACGAGGGTCGGCTGACCTTCCGCATCGACCTCGGCGACACCGCCGAGCGGTACACCGCCGGTCCGGACCGCCCGGGCCCGCGGCCGACCGGTCCGCCGGTCAGCGTCACCATCTCCCCGGTCGACAGCTGAGCGCCGGCCCGTGGAGGGCTCCCGGTCCGCGCTCGACGGTTTCAGGTCAGCGTGCAGTCGCTGCGCGCGGACCTCACCCGCATTGCCATCTTGGTGCCTGACCCACTCCCAAGGTGGGCGTTCGCGGAAGGGGATGCGATGTCCGGTCACCGTGGCTGCCGACTTCTGTTCGATGCCGACAGGCCCCCGGCTGGCGTCGTGTCAGACCTGGATGCCCGGAGCGGTGTT
>JBIQID010000001.1:0-13154 GCA_044508215.1 Actinomycetota bacterium
CGCGTCGATCGACAAGATCGTGAAGGGCCTCGGCTGGCAGCGGGTCGCCGAGCCCATCACGTCGATCGGTCCGACGACGGCCGAGGTCCGTGACGCGTGCGCCGACATGGCCGCCACGGTCGCCGCGAACCTGCTCCTGGACTGACCAGCCGGAGTGCCCGCCCCGGTCGGCCGGTTCATCGGGTCGGGTCGTTGATGGTCCCGAGGAAGAGGGCGGCTCCGGTGCTGCTTCAGGGGCCGGCGGCAGCGGTGAGCAGGTGCGACGCCAGGTCCGCCACGTTCGTGTGCGCGTTCAACCCGCTCGGGTTCGGCATCACGTAGGTCGGGCGCCCACCCAGCTGCCGCTCCTGCCACCCGAGCGTCGCCTTGGGCAGACCGACCGCGGTGCGCCAGCCGGTGATCCCCACCACGCAGACGACCTCTGGGCGGAGCCACCCGCACACCAGCTCCAGCCGGGCCGCGCCGGCGCGGAACTCGACGGCGGTGACCTCGTCGGCGCGGCGGGTCGGACGCAACGCCAGGTTCGACATGCCGATCCCGTGGTCGACGAGCGCTGCGACTGGATCCCGATCGGTGGCGACGAGCCCGGCTTCGAGCATCGCCGGCCAGAACCGGTTCCCCGGCCGGACGAAGCCGATGCCCCGCTCGGCGGTCAGGACCGACGGGTTGAGGCCGACCACGAGCATCCGCATCCCGGGCCCGACGGTGTCGGCCAAGGCGAAGCCACGGGTCGCCTCGACCGTGAACGAGCCACGCCGACCCTTGCCCCGGGCGGTGATCTGCACGTCAGCGAACCCGGCGCCCTCGACGACAGCCCGCAGGAGCGGCTCGGGCCACAGCGAGAAGCGCCGCCCTGGGAACTCGTCGTCGGGCACCGGACCGTGCTCCTGGTCGCCGGCGAACAGCCCGAGCGTCACGGGCGCTCCCAACCGCAGGCAGCGGTGCAGGTCCCACAACGCCATCGGCACCTCGGCCCTCGGCAGGTGAACCAGCGACTTGTTCGCCCACGCCGCGCCGAGGGAGCCCCGCCTGAACGGCAACCGAGCCAGGTCCGCCTGCACCCGACGAGCAGCGGGCGAGTGCGACGGCACCTCCTCGAGCAGCTCCGCCACCGCGTCGAGCGCGATCGAGCCCTCCGGCAGCCGGCTCAGGTACTGGCCCGGTCCGCATCCGAGGTCGAGCACCGGTCGGTCCTCGGATCCCAGCCGCGCGACGAACGAGTCGACGTCGTCGGTGACGCCCGAGCGGCTCTCCACCCACTCGGCCGCCCGCTGCCGGTAGACGTCGAGCGTCTCCGGGTCGGCCACCTCAGCCCCCGGTCAGGCGGCGTTGCAGCTTGCGCATCCCGCCGAGCCACCGCCCGTGGTCCTCGGCCTTGTTCCGCTGGTACTGCGCCACCTCGGGGTGCGGAAGGATCAGGAACTGGTCAGCCCGCAGGCCCTCGATCACGGCGGCGGCGCAGTCCTCCGGCTCGATCAGGCCCATCGCCTCGACGACCCCGGCCGCCAGCTGGTCGTCCTCCAACCCGCCCATCACCATCGGCGTGCGGACACCCTGGGGACACAGGCACGAGACGCCGATGCCCTCGTCGCCGTGGGTGATGGCGATCCACTCGGCGAGCCCCACTGCGGCGTGCTTGGTCGCCGTGTACGGGGCGTCGCCCAGGTTGGTGAGCAGGCCCGCCGCCGACGCCGTGACGAGCAGGTGACCGCGCCCCCGCTCCCTCCAGCGCTGCAGGCAGGCCCGGGCGGCATGGACGTGCGCCATCACGTTCACCGCCCAGATCCGGTCCCACGCCTCGTCGGGTGCCTCCAGGCCCATGCCGGTGGCGATCCCGGCGTTCGCGCAGAAGAGGTCGAGTGGCCGCTCCGCCTCCGCCCTGTCGACCATCTCCGCCACCGCAGCCCCGTCGGTCACGTCGAGGCGGACCGCCGTGGCGACCTCGCCCAGTTCGTCCGCCACCCGCCGGACCCCGTCCAGGTCGAGGTCGGCCAGCCACAGACGGGCTGCGCCCTCCGCAGCGAAGGCCCTCGCCATCGCCGCGCCGATGCCACTCGCCGCGCCCGTGATCACGATCGACGCACCCGTCGGTTCCATCAGCCCTCCCTCGAGCGCCCCGCCCCAGCAGTTCTGCTGTGTAGGACCGGGCCGTTCGGCACGGTTCTACACAACGAAACGGGGGTGGTCCCGCGGTCAGGTCCCGGGGGCCGTCGCCTCCATGGTCGCCTCCACAACGGCCCGCCGGTCGGAGCCCCAGGGGAGCGGCATGATCACCGGGTGGTCGACCCCGGCGGCCTCGTACTCGGCGACGGCAGCGGCGACCCGGTCGGCGTCCCCGCAGATGTCGATGGCGTCGATCATCCGATCCGAGACCGCAGCGAGCGCCGCCTCCCGGTCACGCCGGCCGTGTGCCTCGGTGATCGCCTCGACCTCCTCCGCGAAGCCGGCCCGGGCGAAGGCCCGTGCGTAGGCGGGGACCACCGCGTAGCTGAACAGGTCCTTGCGAGCGGGCTCGCGGGCTGCCTCCGGGTCGCACACCCCCACGTGGACGTAGGCGTGGATGCGGCACGACCCGGTCTCGCGGCCGGCGGCCGCCTCACCCTTCCGCACCTGCTCGACGCACCACGGGACTGCACTCGCCGGCAGGTAGTTGAGGAGCACCCCGTCGGCCAGCTCGCCTGCGGCCTGCAGCATCTTCTCGTTGAGCGCACCCAGCACCAGGCGCGGCCGCTGGTCGCCCAGCCGCACGCCGAGGCGGAACCGCTTCGCGGACCAGAAGTCGCCGTCGAACGTCACCGGCTCGCCCGAGAGGCACTCCCGCACCAGCGTCAGGTACTCGCGGACCCGGGCGACCGGCCGGTCGCCGTACTCGGCCCCGTGCCACTGGCCCACGACCACGGGCGAGCTGATGCCCACCCCGAGGTGGACCGGACCGGCGTCCGGCAGGGTCGCCAGCGTCGCGGCTCCCATCGCCGCCAGCATCGGGGTGCGCAGCTGCAGCGCCAGCACGCCCGTGCCCAACCCGATGCCGGGGACGGCCGCACCGGCGAGGGCCAGGGTGGCGAACGCCTCCTGGGCGGTGGTCTCGGCGGTCCAGAACGAGTCGAAGCCCAGCTGGGCGGTCCGTTGCGCCAGGTCGGGCACCGAGCCCGTCCCCATCGACGCGAGTGAGGCGAAGGTCAGACCCCGAGTCGGCATGGGCGGCACCCTACCGGTGCTGATCGCGGCGCTTCTGCGGCAGGGGACGAATCGCCCATCGACGTTCGTGCCCGAGGTCACCAGACTGTCGGGAACGTTCCCCTACGGGAAGCGTTGGAGGAATGCGACGCCGCGCACCCCGCCGGCGTGCGTAGGCTGGACCGATCAGTGGTTCCCGTCTGGAGGCAGCGATGACCGACACGAAGGACACAGAGGCGATCACCGAGATCCTCGCCCTCATCGACCGCGGCCTCGGCGACATCTCCGAGCGCTCGCTGGTGTCGTCGTCCGAGGTCGCCGACCTCCTGCTCGACGTCCGGTCGCTCCTCACGCGCCCCGACGCCGCCCTCTCCGTCAACTGAGGCGCTTCGCCGACCGACCGCCTCAGCGCGCCCGCACCACCGCCTTGAACGCCTGACGGAGCGCGCGCACCAGTCCGTCAGCATCGGGGATCGCCGCACGATCCGTGACCACGCCGATGCACAGCTGACCCCGGTACGACATCGTGGTCATGTTGAACGCCGTGCCCGCCAGCGGCCCGATCGGGTAGTTGCCGGTCATCAACGCACCCGCCAGGTACACGTCGAACGGCGCCGCCCGCATGTTCGAGGTGACGAAGTCGACGCTCGACGCCATCCGGTAGCCGATCTCCCGGACGAGCGGCGCTGGGAGCAGCGACGCCGCGGCCGCCACCCCGTCGGCCGCGCCGACCGCAGGCTCGGCCCGCGTCTGTGCGAGCGCCTCGTGCACCTGGGCGAACCGGTCCCGGACCGAGAGCTCCCCGCAGGGCACCACCGTCTGGCTGGGGGAGAACTGGTTGCCCATCGCGCCGCTGTCGCGGGTGCTGATCGGCATCGCCATCCGCAGGCCCTCGGGGTCGTGCCCTGCCTCCCGGTGGACGACCCCGGCAGCGTGGGCTGCAGCCGTGACGAACGCGTCGTTCACCGAGCCACCCAGGCGCTTCGCCGCCGCCTTCAGGTCGGCGAGGGGCACCTCGAAGATGTCGAGCCGACGGTCGAGCGAGCGCTCGGTCCAGAGGGGCGACAGCCGGTGGTCGACGACCCGCGCCTGGCGCAGCGTGGACCGCGTCACCTCGAGCGCTGAGCGGGTCGACCGGAGCAGCTCGGAAGGGTTGGTCACCCCCGAGACCGCCGCCTTGGTGGTCGAGCTGGCCAGGTCCCACCCGAGGCGTGCGATCGCCGTGAACGGCAGCTCGCCCTCCACAGCGGGAGGCGGAGGCTCGAGTGGCTCGGGTTCGGGAGCGTCCCGCTCGAGGTCGATGAACTCGAGCGACAGCCGCAGCCCACCCTCGCCGTCGGTGAGGGAGTGGTGGATGCGCTGCAACATGGCCGCCTGGCCATCGGGGAGCCCTTCGATCACCACGAAGTCCCAGAGCGGCCGGTCGCGGTCGAGCGGCTCGGCGAACACCTCCATGACCCGGTCGAGCAGCGCCCGCCGGCTGCGTCGCCCGGTCAGCCGGATGCGACGCACGTGGTCGGAGAGATCGAAGTCCGTGACGTCGCACCATCGGGGAGGCCCGAGGAGCGAGGGCGGAGCCTCGACGCGCTGGCGCAGCCGGGGGACCACGGCCGCGGCCCGGGCGAGCCGTCGGGTCAGCCGCTCCCAGTCGGGGGCCCGATCGAGGAGGGTGAGGTTGGCCACGGTGGAGGACAGGCGGACGTCGCCGTCGAGGGTCCACATCAGGGACTCGAAGCCGGACATCCTCCCGTCGTCGGCCATGTCCTCCATGTGGTCAGCGTAGGGGGAACGCCCGACGCACGAGGACGCCGAGGGCCGCTCCCAGGGCGGCTCCGCCCAGCACGTCCGAGGCGTGGTGGATGCGCACGTGGATGCGGCTGGTCGCCACCACGACGCCCAGCGCGGCCACCCCCACCTGCGTCGCCCTCGACCGGCCGTCGGCGAGGAGGACCACCGCCACCGCCGCCGAGCTGGCGTGTCCTGATGGGAAGCTGGTGGTCCGCGGCGTCCGGAGGCGGTGTGGGCGAACGCCTTCGTGGACCGGCCGCTCGCGGCGGAAGAGGTTCTTGATCAGCCCGTTCACCAGGGCCGACTCGACGCCGAGCGCGCTCGAGAGGCGGACCATGCGGCGCATCCCCTGCTCGCCCCCGACCAGGCCGTCGGTGACCGAGGCGATGTGCCAGATCACGGAGTGATCCGCCACCTCGGTGAGCGAGTACATGATGCGGTCGGCCCAGCGGCGGCCACGTAGATGGTCGAACGCCCGGTCGACGGCCGCGTCGAGCTCCACGACGCGTGGGTGATCGAGCATGCCCACGTCAGGAAGCGGGACGGAGCTCCACGTAGGTGGCCGTCGACCCCTCGTCCGTCGGGCGGGGAGCGTCGGCGGGGTTGCCTCCGAACGCCGGGCACCAGGCCTTGAAGGCGCACCAGTCGCAGAGGCGGGACGGCTTGGGGCGGAAGTCCTCGCGTTCGCACGCACGCTCGACCGCCGTCCAGATCGCACCGACCTTCCGCTCGAGCGCACGGATCGACTGGTCGCTGGGCCGGGCGACGATGATCTGCGGGGACGGGCCGAGGTACATCAGCTGCACCCGCGCCGGCCGCTTGCCGAAGAGCTGTTCGCACATGAAGGCGTAGAAGTGGACGCCGCCCAGCCGAGCGCGCTCCTGCTGCTCGCTGGGGACGCGGCCCGTCTTGTAGTCGGTGACCACCAGCTCGCCGTCGGCGTCGAGCTCGAGCCGGTCGATGATGCCCCGCAGGCGGAGGTCGCCCACGTGCGCCTCGAGCCGCAGCTCGATGCCGATGGGCGTGATGGTGCGGGGATCCTCCAGCTGGAAGTAGCGGTCGACCATGGTGCGCGCCTCCGCGACGAACGCCGCCTCGGCCTCGCTGTCCATCTCGAGCCCCACGTACTCGTCGAGCTGGCGGAACTCGTCCACGGCCACCTCGAGAGCGCCCGCTGCGGCCTCGGGTGTGCGGTCGTCGGGCCGTTCGCAGAACAAGAGCTCGAGCGCCCGGTGCACGAGGGAACCCTTCGTGGCCGGCGCCGAGGGCGGTTCGGGCAGCTTGTCGATCGCCGAGAACCGGAACGCCAGCGCACAGTCGGTGAAGGTGGAGACCTTCGACGGCGACAGCGAGGTGGGCAGCTCCAGGGCCATGGGACGATCGTAGGGGACCGGTGTGACAGCGCCCGGGAGACTGCGACCGGACGCGGTGTGACGTCCGGAGCAGGCCGTGGGGTCAGCCGAACGCTGCGATCGCCTCGGTGATCTCCGCCGCGATCTGCTCCGGGGCCTCCATCGGCCCGAAGTGGCCGAGCTCGGGGTGCTCCACGAGCCGTCCAGCCGGGAGCCGGTCCGCGAGCCGCGGGGCCACGGAGGCGGGCCCGGGCACCGAATCGGCACCTCGCGCCACCCAGACGGGCAGCTCGAGGTCGGGCAGCAGGTCCCACGCCCGGTGGCTGCCACCCATCCGGTAGAAGTACGACTCGTCCTCGGGCCGGCACCGCAGGGTCACCGACCCGTCGTCCTGGGGCTCGAACCCACCGTCGAGGTAGCCCTCGAGCGCCTCGGGTGCGAACGCCTCCATCGGCGGCTTCGACGAGAAGTTCGCCCGGGCCGCCTCGCGGGAGTCGAAGCGGGCCCGGCGGCGGGCCGCGCCGGCAGAGAGCGGGTTCTCGCCGGTCCCGTCGCTGTCGTACACCTCGGGCGGGAACACGATCGGCTCGTACGCCCAGATCCCCCGGAACGTCCCGGGGTGCGCCGCTTCGGTGAGGAGCAGGAGGGCCCCACCCATCGAGTGGCCGACCCCCACGGCTCCCTCGAGGTCGAAGTGGGCGGCGGCGGCCGCCACGTCGTGCGCCACCTCCGCCCACTGCAACAGGTCGTGCGGGACGCGCCCCGACCGTCCGTGGCAGCGCACGTCGAGCGCCACGGCCCGGATGCCGTCGATGCGCTCGATCACCGGACGCCACACCTCGGCGCAGAAGCCGGTGGCGTGGACGAAGAGGACCGTCTGGCCCTCGCCGCCGAAGTCGTAGACCGCCACGGGGGTGTCGGAGCGGCTGATGAGCTCGATCTGGGCTGTCACGCGCCGATCCTCCCACAGGCCGGAAGGCACCGGAACCGGCCCCGGACGGCGGGTCAGAAGCTGCGACGGAGGGAGAGGAGGCCCAGCTTCGAGAGGGTCGCGTCGTCGACGGTCCGAGGACCCTCGGCCAACGTGTAGTGCAGGAGCGACAGCGGGACAGCCAGCACGCCGACCCGGTCGGCGAGGTGCGCCTGCTCGGTCACCACCACGGCGTCGACGCACGGCACCCACACCAGCTGGTCGGCCAGCCACTCCCGCATGGCGACGGCACGATCAGTGGCCCACCGGGCGGTGGCCTCGAGGTCGCCGTCGTCGGCGATCACCACGAACAGGCCCGTGGGACCCACCACGAACCAGGCGTTGTCGACCTGGAACACGCTGTGGGAGGTGTCGAGCCGCCGGAGCTCGGCTCCGACGTCGCGGACCTGCGATCTGGCAGAACGGAACATCACCAGGCCATCGGCCGATCCGGCGGCCCACTTGAGCATCGCGGCCCATCCGCGTGGGCCGTGCGGCCCAGGCGCGCCCGGTCCGCTAGCCCAGGCCCCGGCTGTCCTGCTTGAGCGCCGTGTCGACGGTGAGCGCCGAGGCGACCACGAGGCTCAGGAGCGGCTGCGGGATCTGCTGGTGGATCTGGACCACGTAGTTGTCGGCGGTGGTGAAGAGCGTCTTGGCGAGGCCCTCCCACGTCTTCGTGATGCGGGCGATCTCGGTCTCGTTCGCGTCACGGATGCTGAAGTTCCACGCCCGCCAGTTCTCGGCGTTGATCGAGCCCAGCCGGTGGCCGCCGGCCTCCAGGCCGAACCGGATCTTCCCGATCATGTTCTCCTGCACGATCCGGCCGATCTCGCCGCCGTCGGGGTGCTCGACCACGATCGTCGACTTGAACACCTTCGCCGGGCGGGTCAGCCGAAGCTGCACCTGGCCGGTGCGGTCGGTGATCTCGAGGCGGTGCGTCATGAACTGGTCGAGGTTCGTGAGCACCCGCAGCGCCTTCTTCGCTGCCGACTGGCCGACCTGGTTCACGAACGCCAGCTGCTGGCCGTGCTGGTCGAGGACCGTGTACTGGTTCGTGACCTCGATGAGCTTGGCCTTCTGGCTCACGACCAAGATGGGCTCGCCCCAGAGCGACCCGTCGCCCTGCGGGACCGGATCGGTGATCCCGGCGCCCCGGAAGCCGCCGCCCTGCACCATCTCCGCGACCTGCTGCTGGTTGGGGTCGGAGCCGACGGTGAGCGCGCTGTCGATCGAGTCGCCCAGGTCACGCTGGAGCGGATCGGCGGACTGCACGCCGTGGTCGGCGACCTGGTCGGTCCAACCGGTGCCGTCCCAGTAGCGGAACTGGTGGCGTCCGGACGGGTCGGGGTACCAGTTCGCCGGGGTTGCATGCGCGTCGGACATCAGGGCTGCCTTTCGGGTGGGTCCGGCCGGGAACGGTAGCCCGGGGGTGCGTCGATTCCATGCGGGCGCTGCTGATCGCGCCCGCTCCCAGCGGCGGTAACGTGGCCGGTCCGACGAACGGTGTGCAACGGGGGAGTGGCGCGAGCCGATGAAGCTGGTGGACCGCGAATGGGTGTCGAAGGCACCCAAGCTCAGCCACGTCGCGCCGTTCGACGGCATCCGCGGCATCGGCATCTTCGGCGTGATGATCGGGCACAGCTTCCCGCTCGACACCCTGTCGTACGCCGCGATCGTCGACATCTTCTTCGTGATCTCGGGCTTCCTGATCACCACGCTCCTCTTGCAGGAGCACCGCACCCACGGTCGGATCAGCCTCCGGAAGTTCTACGCCCGGCGCACCCTGCGGCTGTTCCCGCTGCTCTACGTGACGCTCGGCGCCGTCGGCGCGAGCGCTCTCGTGGCGAGGTTCGCAGGTCTCCTCGACGGCACCCACTACACCCTGCGCGAGCTGTTCAACGAGACGCTCGCGTCAGCGGTGTACATGCACAACATCTTCTACCCGACGCTCGGAGGCGCCTGGTACGGGCACCTCTGGACGTTGTCGGTGGAGGAGCAGTTCTACCTGGTCGTCGGCGTCACCATGGTGGTGGCCCTCACCCGCGGGGGCATCCGGGGGATCGCAGCGATGCTGGTCTTCGGCATCGCTGTGGTGCAGCTCAGCCGCGGGTTCGGCATCACCGGCGGGCTCCCCATCCCCGCGATGGGCGCGTGGTTGCAGCGGCCGGACTCGCTGATGATCGGGATGCTCGGGGCGATCATCAACGCGCACATCCCCGACCCGATGAGCCCGAGGACGCGGAAGCTCCTGAAGATCGGCGGCTGGATCGGCGCGTTCGGGATCATCGCGTCGGTGTGGGCGTCCACCGCGTTCGCCCGCAACCAGCTCGGCATCGACCTTCCGTTCTGGCCCGGTGACCCGAACTTCGTCAACAACCCCGACGAGGTCGTCGAGAGCCTCGTGAACCACAGCGGCTGGCGGATCGACATGGAGCGCTCCTACTGGCTGCAGTGGGGCTTCAGCGTCGCCAGCTGGTCGTTCCTCCTCGTGACCCTGCCGGCGTTCCGGGTGGCCGAGTGGTGGCCGAACAAGCCGCTCAGCTGGAAGCCGCTCGTGCGGGTGGGCGCGCTGTTCTCCTACGGCCTCTACATCTGGCACTACCCGGTGCAGCACTTCACCCGGATGATCCTGGGGACCGTCGACACCGGCAGGGCGGGCGACCACTACCGGATGGACATGCACCCGGTGCTGCAGATCGCGCTCGACTGCACGTTGCCGTTCCTGCTCGCGGTCCCCACCTACTACCTGGTCGAACGACGAGCGCTCCAGATCAAGGACCGCTTCCAGGTCGACAAGGCGGCGAAGGCGCACGCCGAGGCGATACGCCTCGCCCGCGAAGGCTGAGGTCGCGTCTGGGCCGGGCCACCCGGCGCCGGTCGCGACGATCGCGCGCCCTGCCCGGTCGGGCGGTGGCGCGCGATCGTCGAAGCGGTCGGCTCAGCGAGCGGAGATCACTCCGCTGACAGCGTCTTCAGCAGCTTCTGCAGCTCGTCGTTCGGGCCGGCGGGCACGATGTAGCCGGTCTCGTCGCGGATCTTCTCGAAGTTGTCGCGGACGTCCTCGACCGAGTGGCCGTTCTTGTACCAGCCCTCGGTGAGGCCGATGAAGAACCGCGACACCACGCCGCCGGCCACCGAGTAGACCTCGCCGGTCACAGGGCAGTCCTCGTGCGACAGGTACACGACGGTGGGGGTGACCTCCTCGGGGAGGAGCTTGTCGCCGAACGGGCCGAGCAGGTCCTCGGTCATGCGGGTCTTCGCCACCGGGGCGATCGCGTTCGCCTTGATGTTGTACTTGGCGCCCTCGTTGGCGAGGACCCGGGTGAAGCCCACCAGGCCCATCTTCGCTGCGCCGTAGTTCGACTGGCCGAAGTTGCCGAGGATGCCCGAGTTCGAGCTGGTGTTCACCACCCGGCCGTAGCCCTTCTCGCGCATGATCAGCCACGCCGGCTGGGTCACGTAGAAGGCGCCGAGGAGGTGCACCTGGATGACCGGCTCGAGCAGCTCCGGCGTCATGTTGTGGAAGGTCTTGTCACGGAGGATGCCGGCGTTGTTGATCACGATGTCGACGGTGCCGAACGCGTCCACGGCGGTCTGCACGACGGCCTTGCCGCCCTCGGCGGTGGCCACCGAGTTGGTGTCGGCCACGGCCTCGCCGCCAGCCGCCTCGATCTCCTCCACGACCAGCTGCGCCGCGCCCTTGTTCTCGCCGCTGCCGTCGACCGCACCGCCGAGGTCGTTCACCACGACCCGTGCGCCGCGTCGGGCCAGCTCGAGGGCGTGCGAACGGCCCAGGCCACCGCCTGCGCCGGTGACGATCGCCACCTTTCCGTCGAAACCGAGATCTGCAGCCATGTCGTCGACCCTTCTCTGTCGGGGCTCGGGGATCGGCTGAGACTAGCGACGGCCTGCGCTCGACCCGCAAGCTGACCCAGCTTCGTCCTGCACGGTGCGACAGTTCCGTCGCACGGTGAGTGACAGAACCATCGGAGGGAGGCCGCCTCGCCCCGTGATCACCCCGCCGATGGAGGTGGCGGCGGGGGAGGAGGAGGCGGCGGTGGCGGAGGTGCTGCCTCAGACGGAGCCGGCGCAGACGGAGCCGGCGCGACCGGGTCGCCGTGGGGCGGCGGAGCAGGAGAAGGGTTGACGCCACCGGGTGGGGGCGGCGGAGGAGGCGTTGCCGCACCCGGCGCGGGTGGAGGCGGGGGCGGCGGTGCTGCTGCGCCGGACGCGACGGCTCCAGGCGGAGGGGGCGGCGTCGGTGCCTCCATCGGGGTGGTCACGAGCCGGAGGTCGCCCAGGCCGGCCTGCGCCTCGATGGACCGCAGCCCGTCCATGACCCGCTGGCGCTCGCCCTCGTCGGCCGGTCGGCCGCTCGCCTCGAGGTAGGTGATCACCCCGAGGTCACGGAACAGCCGCTCGGCGTCGCGGTTGGTGGCTCCCGAACCGCCGAGGCCCGAGCTCGACAGCGCCTCGTCCGCCTTCGCGGCCAGGTCCGACGCCGCCGCCTTCGCCTTGTCGAGGAACCCCATCGTCGCCCTCCCGTGTCGTCCTGCCGGGACACTACCCGGACCGACGACCAAGGCGATCGTGGCGGTAGCGTGCGCCCACCGCCACGGCGGCACGCCTGCACCCCAAGCGATCGGAGCACGCCATGACGATCCACGGCACCCTGTTCGAGGAGTACCGCGAGAACCAGTCCGAGGACCCCTTCGTCCTCCAGAACAAGAAGATGCTCAAGGTCAACATGGCCTACGGCCAGATCTGGGCGAAGACCGGCTCGATGGTCGCCTACCAGGGCGACGTCCGCTTCGAGAACAAGGGCTCGGGCGGCCTCGACAAGATGATCAAGTCGAAGCTCACGGGTGAGGGCGTCGACATGATGAGCTGCACCGGCCAGGGCGAGCTCTTCCTGGCCGACCTGGCGTCGGAGATCCAGGTCTTCTACCTGGAGAACGACTCGATCTCGGTGAACGGCGGGAACGTGCTCGCCTTCTCCGGCTCGATCGACTGGGACATCCACCGCGTCCAGGCCCGCGGCGGGATGATGGCCGGCGGCCTCTTCAACGTGGCCCTGCGCGGCACCGGCTACGTGGCGGTCACGACCAAGGGCGACCCCGTCGTCCTCGACGTGGGAGGTGCGCCCACCTTCGCCGACGCCCAGGCGGTCGTGCTCTGGACCAACGGCGTGTCGATGGACATCCGGGTCGACACGGGCGGCCTCAAGTCGCTGATCCGGGGCGGCAGCGGCGAGATGGTGCAGATGGCCTTCGGCGGACAGGGCCACGTGATGGTGCAGCCGTCCGAGTCCGTGGTGGAGGGAGGCCACCAGGCCACCCAGCAGCAGTCGGGCGGTGGCGGCCTCCTCGGCAACCTCGTGAAGTGACGAGCCGATCGTGGAGCAGCGCCTCAGCCTGGTGACGCTCGTCGTCTCGGACCTCGACCGGACCCGCCGGTTCTACGTCGACGGGCTCGGCTGGACGCCAGCCATGGACGTGCCGGACGAGGTCATCATGTTCCACGTGGGGGAGCGGCTGGTGCTCTCCCTGTGGGACGAGCGGTCGGCCGAAGGTGAGATCGGCCCGGTGTCACGAGGCGGCACCCCACCGTTCACGCTCGCCCACAACTGCCGGGACCGCGAGGAGGTCGACGCCGTCCTCGAGGTCGCGCGCAGTGCCGGCGCGACGGTCAGCGACGCGGTCGCCCGCGAGTGGGGCGGCTACTCCGGCTACTTCTCGGACCCCGACGGCTTCCACTGGGAGGTCGCCCACAACCCCCACCCGATCGGTGGCGTCCTGCTGCCCTGACGAACATCGCGACTGTCGCGATCGTGCGCGGATTCGGCGCAACTGCGTGACTGTCGCGAT
>JBIQID010000001.1:13254-22088 GCA_044508215.1 Actinomycetota bacterium
CCGATCGAGTCCACCACCAGGATCCGCTTCGGCGCCTTGTAGGCGGCGAGGTGCTCCTTGGTGTGCGCGATCAGCGCGTCCTCGTCGATCTCCTGGCCCGGCACCGGCTCCACCACCGCGGTGATCGCTTCGCCGAACTTGTCGTCGGGCACGCCGACCACGACCGCGTCGTACACGGAGGGATGCTGCTTGAGCACCTCCTCCACCTCCTCCGGGAACACCTTCTCACCGCCGGTGTTGATGCACACCGAGCCCCGCCCGAGGAGGTTGATGGTGCCGTCCTCGGCCACCGTCGCCCAGTCGCCGGGCATCGAATAGCGCTTCCCGTCGATGGTGAGGAACGTGGCCGCCGACTTCTCGGGGTCCTTGTAGTAGCCGATCGGCGTGAAGCCACGCACCGCGACCCTGCCCTGCTGACCTGAGCCGGGCGCGACGTCCTTGCCCTCCTCGTCGAGGACCCTGGCGTTCTCTCCGAGGCTGAAGTGTGCCGTCTCGGCCTCCGCCCCAGCAGCGGAGATCGACTGGCCCATGCCGATCGCCTCCGACGAGCTGAAGACGTCGATGAGGAGCATGCCCGGGTGGTGGCGGAGCATCGCCTCCTTCACCGGCTCGCTCCACATCACGCCCGAGCTCGTGACGAGCACCAACGACGAGAGGTCCCAGCGGTCGGGCTCGGCGTCGAGCGCAGCGACCATCGGCTTGGCGAACGTGTCGCCCACGATCGTGAGCGCTCCCACCTTCCGGCGCTCGATGGTGTCGAGCATCTCCTCGATGTTCAGCTTCCGGTCCTCGAGGGTCACGACCGAGCCGCCCTGCACCAGGTAGATGTTCGTGACGAACCAGCCGGTGCCGTGCATGAGCGGGCACGCGGGCATCCCGGCTGCGCCCGGCTCGGTGAGCGCATCGACGATCGCCTCGTAGCCGCCGACGTCGGCGGGGTCCTTCGTGAGGTTGGCGTTGCCGGTGCCGCACGTGGCGCGGATGAGGTCGTCCTGCCGCCACATCACGCCCTTCGGCATGCCTGTGGTGCCGCCCGTGTAGATCATGAGGATGTCGTCGCCGCTGCGGGGGACGGGTCCGCGGGTGGCCTCAGCCGTCGGCGTGGCCATCTCCTCGTACGGCGTGGCCCACGCAGGGCAGGGCCCGGAGCCGTCGTCGACCCACACCCAGGTCCGCACCTTGTCGAGGCGATCACGGATGTTCTCGATGGTGGGGGCGAAGCTGCCGTGGAAGACGACGGCGACGGCATCGGCGTTGTCCCACAGGTAGAGGAGCTCGTCCTCCACGTAGCGGTAGTTCGTGTTCACCGGGACGAGCCCCACCTTGTAGCAGGCGTAGGACGCCTCCATGTACTCGGGGCAGTTGTAGAGGTAGAGGGCCACCTTGTCCTGGTGGCCGGCCCCTGCGGCGAGGAGCGAGGCAGCGAGCCCGTTCGCCCGCTGGTCCATGTCCTTCCACGAGATCACCCGCTCGCCGTGGACCAGGGCAGGGGCGTCGGGGAACTTCACGGCGATCCGTTCCCAGAGCTCCGCGAAGTTCCACCCCTTGGAGAGGTCGGTCTCGACGGTCTGCTGGCTCATCTGGCCCCCTCTGGCGCAACGATGTCGGCGCGGCCGGTTCCCGGACGCGTGCGGCGCAGTGTAGCGAGGCGGGTTCGACACCTCGCCTGGCCCGCACGCTACGTAGCATCGCCGCGATGGACTTCGATCTGCCGCCCGACGACGATCCTCGCCGTGCTGAGGTCCGGCGCTGGGTCGAGGAGCACCCGTCCCCGTCGGGCCGGGAGATGGCCGAAGCCGGCCTCGTCGCGCCCCACTGGCCCAAGCCATGGGGGCTCGACGCCGACCCGATCCACCAGCTGATCATCGACGAGGAGCTGCGCGCAGCCGGCGTGCGTCGGCCCCAGAACCAGATCGGCATCGGCTGGGCCGGGCCCACGATCGTCCACGCCGGGACCGAGGAGCAGAAGGAGCGGTACCTCATGCCGCTCCTCGCCGGCGAGGAGATCTGGTGCCAGCTCTTCAGCGAGCCAGGTGCAGGGAGCGACCTCGCCGGCCTGGGGACGAGGGCGGTGCGCGACGGCGACGAGTGGATCGTGAACGGCCAGAAGATCTGGACCTCCAACGCCCAGGTGAGCCAGTTCGGCATCCTCATCGCCCGCACCGACCCGGACGTGCCCAAGCACCAGGGCATCTCCTACTTCATCTGCCCGATGGACCTCCCGGGCGTCGAGGTGCGCCCGATCGTCGAGATGACCGGTGACGCGCTCTTCAACGAGGTGTTCCTCACCGACGTGCGGATCCCGCACGAGCTGCTGGTCGGCGAGGCGAACCGCGGCTGGGGCCTCGCCAAGGTGACCCTCGGCAACGAGCGGGTGTCGCTCTCCGGCGGCGGCGCGCTCTGGGGGATGGGGCCCGACGCCTTCGACCTGCTCGACATCGTGCGGCAGCACGGCGGGATCAGCGACCCGGTGCTGCGCGATCGGGCGGCACGCCTCTACGTCGAGGCGGAGATCCTGCGCCTCATCCGGCTCCGCACCGTGTCGGCGGCCATCAAGGGGGAGCAGCCCGGGCCGGAGGCGTCGATCCGGAAGCTGCTGGCCGACGAGCACGGTCAGGAGATCATGGCCCTGGCGAAGGACCTCGCCGGGACGGGTGGCATGCTCGCCGACGTCGGTCCGATGGGCGGCCCCGCGGAGCTGTGGCACTACGGCTACCTCTTCGCCCGGGCGCTGACGATCGGCGGCGGTACCACCGAGGTCCAGCGGAACATCCTCGGCGAGCGGGTCCTGGGGCTGCCGAAGGAGATGGACGTGGAGGAGGGGCGCAGCTGGGCCGAGAGCCGGCGCACCGCGGCCGGAGGCTGACGTGAGGGTCCTCGTCACCGGCGCCGGCGGGCTCCTGGGCGGGGTCGTCTGCCGCACCGCACCGGACGGCGTGGAGGTCGTGGGCGGCGTCCGTACGTCCCCTGCGCCGTCGGGCGTCCACCCGGTGGCGCTGGACCTGAGCTCCGACGAGGCGTGCGATGCGATCGTCGACCTCGCTCCGGACTCGGTCGTCCACTGCGCCTACGGGAAGAACCACACCGACGTGGTGACCGCGACCACATCGGTCGCGGCGGCGTGCGCCACCCTGGGCGCTGGCCTGGTGGCCGTCTCGACCGACGCGCTGTTCGACGGTGAGCACGCCCCCTACCGGGAGAGCGATCCGCCCAGCCCTGTGACCGACTACGGCCGGTGGAAGGCGGAGGCAGAGGGCGTGGTGGCGGAGCGCTGCCCCGACGCTGCGATCGTGAGGACCTCGCTGATCGTGCACCCGGACCCGCCCGACCACGGCCTGCGGTGGCTCGCCGAGGCGGCCACCCGCGGCGAGCGGGTGACGTTGTTCGACGACGAGGTCCGGTGCCCGGTGATGGCGACCGACCTCGCCGCGGCGCTCTGGGAGCTGGTGGCGACGCCCGCCGATCGACGTCGCGGCGTGTGGCACGTCGCCGGCCCGCGCCGGATGACCCGCGCCGCGCTGGGCTTCGTGATGGTGGAGCACCTGGGCATCGCTCGCTCGCTCGTGGACGTGGCGTCTCAGGCCTCGGTGCCGGGGCCACGTCCGCGGGACGTCAGCCTGATCTGCGACCGCATGCTCGCCGAGCTCGAGGTCCGCCCGCGTGAGGTGGATGCGGCGGCCCTCGCTTCGCCGTGGCGTCCCTGAGCGGTCGCTACAGGACGGGGAGGGCCTCCGTGAGGCCCTGGCGGTAGAGCGAGCGGATCATCGCCTGAGGCCCGTAGCGACGCACGCCGATCTCAGTGCCGACCGCGAGCGCCACCTCGACGCACTCCTGTGGGACCGGCCACGTGCGGCCCACGCTGCGGGCGAGGTCGTCGAGGTGCACCACCTGTTCCACGATCCGCGTGCGGAGGTAGTCGTCGAGGCGCATCACCGCGCCACGGGCGACGGTGAGGCGGCGTTCGGGGCTGACGTCTCGCAGCTCGGCCCGGAGCTCGTCGAGGCGGTCCCGGAGCGACGCAGCGAGCGCCGCATGGCCCACGGCGGCGACCTCTGCGCCACGGTCGCGGATGCCCTGGTGGTCGGTCGCCCGAGCGCGATCCGCGAAGGCGGCGAAGTACTCGCCGGCGGTCTCGAAGGTCAGGTCGGCGGTCGGTTCGTCGGGAGCGAGGTACTCCGAGACGGTCCACACCGACCCCCTGGCGAGGTGGCCGGCGAGGCTGCCCACCGTCTGCTCCTCGAGGGCGGAAGGTGCGTCCCATGCCGCCTCCACCTCGGGTGAGGACAGCGCTTCGAGGACCACCGCGGCCCCCGCCAGGAACGCCTCGGTGACCGTCTGCTTCTCCGTCGTCGCGTCGCTCATGGGGAGAACCTACGAGAACGCCCCTGCCCCGGCGCTCCAGGTTTTCGCGAGGTCCGACCCCGGGAGGAACCGCTCCTCGATCTCGAGGATCGCCATCCCGTGGGCGAAGGCCCACATGGCCTGCGCCAGGTGGGGCTCGCCGGTGGCCAGGTAGAAGGGCTCGCCTGCCCACTCCTCCAGGCCGTCGGCCAGCAGCTCACGTGGCATGTCGGGGCCGGTGGCGAGGCGGTAGAGGTGCGGGCCGCGGAGCGCGACCTCCCGGTAGGCGTCCAGCACGGCCGCGGTCGATCCACGCCGACCGGGCTGGCGAAGCGCCTCGTGGAGCTCGGCGCCCATCTCGCGCAGCGCCTCGTCGACGAGGGCCGCCTCCACCTCTCGCTTGTTCGCGAAGTGCTTGTAGAGCGAGGGCGCCTTGATGCCGATCTCCTCCGCCAGCCGCCGCATCGTGAGCGCCTCGGGGCCTTCATCCTCGAGCAGGCGCCGCGCCGTCGCCACGATGCCGGCGGCGCGGGGCGAGCGGTCAGCAGCCGCCGGTGCGGCCCTCACGAGCGTGCGGACCGGTCGGCATCGAGGCGGAAGACCGGGTGGCGAGCTGCGATCTCGAGCAGCTGCTCGTCGGTCGAGTCGGCGTCGACGCCGTCGAAGAACGCGCCCACCTCGGCCTTCCACCGCCCGAGGTAGGCCCGCAGGACCGGAGCCTTCTGGTCGTCGGCCAGCTCGGTGCCGACGGCGTGCTCGCGCTGTCGGCCCAGGAGCAGTCGGAGGTGACCGTCGGCGGCCCGCACGTTGCGAACCCACTCGGCGTTGCCGCGGGGTGCCACCAGGTAGCGGGTCCCGTCGACCTCGAGGAGGTTCACGGGCACCTGGCGGGGGAGGCCGCTCCGGCGGCCCTCCACCTCGAGGACCCGGCTGCCCCACACGCTGATGCCACGGCGGGTCAGCCAGGCCACGCTGCGGTTCATCACGTTGCGGGTGAACCACCCGGGGCGGCGGTAGTGCATGGTCGGGTCGGGAGCGGTGATGGCGGTCATCGTGGGGCCTCCTTCGGGGGCTAACGGCGTTAGCCATTACGTTAAGGCTAACGGCGTTAGCCGTCAACCCCGGATGCGGGATGCAGAGGTGCCCGCGGCGTTTCGGGCCGGGTGCCGGGCGGTCGATACAGTGCTGGCCCATGGCCCGCAAGCGTGATGGTGACCGTCTGCTCCGAAACGACCGAGTCGTGGCTGCCGTCGACCTCCCAGGGATCCCGGCCGGGACGCCCGGCAAGGTGAGGCTGGTCAACGGCTTCCGCTGGGTCCGCTACTGGGTGTCGTTCGAGAACGGCCGGGATGCCGGAACGCTCGATCGCTCGCAGCTCACGCTCGTCGACAAGTCCGGGGAGCCGGTCGAGGCGGCCGCCGGCTGAGGTCCGGGGCCGACACAGGGGGAACACGATGAAGCTCAGCATGCAGATGCCGTACGGCGGCGGGTTCGAGAAGTCCGTCGAGCAGACGGTCACGCTGGAGAAGGCGGGCCTCGACATCGTCTACGTCGCCGAGGCCTACAGCTTCGATGCGGTGACGGCGATGGGCTACCTCGCGGCCAGGACCTCCACGGTCCAGATCGCCTCGGGCATCCTTCCCATCTACACCCGCACGCCCACGCTCATCGGCATGACCGCCGCCGGCCTCGACTACGTGTCGGGGGGCCGGGCGATCCTCGGTCTCGGCGCCTCGGGCCCGCAGGTGATCGAGGGCTTCCACGGCGTCCCCTACGACGCTCCGCTGGGTCGCACCCGGGAGATCATCGAGATCTGCCGGAAGCTGTGGGCCCGCGAGGAGAAGCTCACCTACGACGGCAAGCACTACCAGCTGCCGCTCCCCGAGGACCGCTCCAAGTCGGGTGGCCTCGGCAAGGCGCTGAAGATCATCAACCACCCCGTGCGGTCGAGCATCCCGATCCACGTCGCCTCGCTCGGCCCGAAGAACATCGAGCTCACGGCCGAGCTCGCCGACGGGTGGCTGCCGATCTTCTACGTGCCGGAGAAGGCGGCCACCGCGTTCGGCGACGCCCTGGCGGCCGGCGAGGCGAAGCGCGATCCGTCGCTCGGGAAGATGGACATCGTCGCTGGAGGCACGGTGGCCATCGGCGACGACGTCAAGGGCATCTTGGACTTCGCCCGCCCGCTCGTGGCCCTCTACGTGGGCGGCATGGGCGCTCGCGACAAGAACTTCTACAACTCGCTCGTCCAGCGGTACGGCTTCGAGGCCGAGGCGAAGGAGATCCAGGACCTCTACCTCGACGGCAAGAAGGACGAGGCAGCGGCCGCCGTGCCGATGGAGCTCCTCGAGGGTTTCAACCTGGTGGGCCCCGAGAGCTACGTCCGCGAGCGCCTCGCCGCCTTCGCCGAGTCCGGTGTGACCGTCCTGAACGTGAACTTCCCGTTCACGATGTCGTTCGAGGAGCAGGTCGCCCAGCTCGAGCGGCTCCGGGGCCTCCTCTAGCGGAGGGCTGCCACCCGCTCGAAGATCTCCTCGGCCTCCGCCACGAAGCGGCGGACGAGGTCCCCTGCGGGCTCCAGCTCCTCGATCGCGCCCACGCCCTGGCCGGCCGGCATGAACTCACGGTTCGGGTCGACGTCGGGCGTCTCCTCGTCGCCACCCAGGTGGTTCGCGCCGTCCTCCACCGAGCGGATGTACTGCTGCGGGAACGGTGCCGGCTGTCCGCCGGCTGCCTCGAACTCGTTCACGTAGGCGTTGCGCACCACGCGGCAGGTCTTGCCGGTGTACGCCCGCGTCACCACGGTGTCGTCCTCGGCGGCGCCGAGCAGCGCGTCCTTGTAGCCGCGCACGGCCTGCGCCTCGGGGGTGGCGATGAACCGGGTCCCCACCCAGATGCCGTCGGCTCCGAGCGTGAGGGCGGCGGCGAGGCCGCGGCCGTCGAAGATCCCGCCTGCTGCCACCACCGGCACGCGGTCACCCACGGCGTCGACGATCTGGGGCACGAGGGGGAGGGTCGCGATCTGGCCGGTGTGCCCGCCCGCCTCGGTGCCCTGCGCCACCACGAGGTCGCACCCCGCCTCCACCGCGGCGATGGCGTGGCGGACCTTGCCGCACATGTTCGCCACCAGCATGTTGCGCTCGTGGCAGAGGTCGATGACCTCTCGGGGCACGCCGAGGCCGGCGACGAACACCGTCGCCCCGCCGTCGGCGATGTCGTTCACCTTGGCCACCATGTCCTGCGGCGCTGCGGTGAGCAGGTCCACGCCGAACGGCTTGGCGGTCGCGGCGCGGACCGCTGCGATCTCGTCGTTCATCCGCTGGTGGCTCATCGTGGACGCCCCGAGGCAGCCGAACCCGCCCGCCTCGCTCACTGCGGCGGCGAGCTGGTGATAGGACACGCCGCCCATCCCGGCCAGCATCACCGGGTGCTCGATCTCCAGTACGTCGGTCAGCCGAGTGCGCATGGCGGGACTCTACGGTCTCCGCGAGCGGCGAGGGCGCTTCGCATCTGCGTCCGAAGCGTCAGGTCGGTCCGAGGTGGCCGGTACCATCGGCCCACGTGAAGCCCTCGGATCCGATCGACTCGGAGTTGGAGATCGGCGCCGAGCAGGAAGGCGAGCCCTCCGACGAGCAGGCGCCTGCATCGGTCCCCAAGACCGACCTCGCGTCGAAGGCGGCCGGCGGCTTCATGTGGATGCTGTTCGGCTTCGCCATCCTCCAGCTGGGCAGCTTCGGCACGTTCGCGGTGGCGGGGAACTTCCTCAGCCGGTCCGAGGTGGGCCTCGCCGGCAGCCTCCTGACGGTCATCTTCTGGGTCGACGTCCTCCTCGACATCGGGATGGGCGCCTCGCTCATCTACGAACAGGAGACAGGTCGGAGCCGTCGGGTCCACGTCGCCTTCACCGTGAACACGATCGCCGCGGTGGTGGTCGCATCCACCGTGTTCCTCGGCGCCCAGGGGATCGCCAACTTCTTCCACGCCCCCGACGACGCCCGGCTCTTCCAGCTGCTCTCGATCGTCGTGTTGGGGAAGGGCCTCAACCAGATCCCCGACGCGCTGCTCCGCCGCGAGATGGACTTCCGCCGCAAGCTGTTCGCCGACATCACGCGGTCCTCGCTGCGGTTCACCGTTGCCACCGTGCTGCTCGTGAACGGGGCCGGGGCCGAAGCGATGGCGATCTCGGTGGTGATCGCCGAGGTCAGCGCCGTCACCGTGACCTGGCTGATCGTCCGTTACCGCCCGTCGCTCGCCTTCGACGGGAAGATCGCGTTCGACATGCTGCGCTACGGCGCCGCGGTCTTCGGCTCCCGCCTGATCGGCATGCTCTGGCTCAACGGCGACTACCTGGTCGTCGGCAACCGGCTGGGCGGGAAGTCGAAGGAGTACGGCGACTACTACACCGCCTTCAGGCTGCCCGAGCTGGTGCTCGGCAGCGTCTACAACATCTTCTCGTCGGTCTCGTTCCCGATGTACTCGGCCGCACGGGTCGC
>JBIQID010000001.1:22188-23770 GCA_044508215.1 Actinomycetota bacterium
CCCTACGCGCTGGTCCGCATCGAGGTGGCGAACCGGCTGGTGGGCACCACCTGGCGGGCGAGCCTGCGGTCGCTCCGCCCCGGTGCGCTGGCCGCGCTCGGGGTGGTGGCAGGCGGCCTGCCGATACGCCTGATGGTGGGGAGCGGCTTCCTCACCGGCGCCTCGATCGGGTTGGCCGGACTGGTCGGGGCGGTCGTCTTCCTGGCGGTCGGCGATCGCGGCACCTTCGGCGAGGTGTTCGGCCTCGCTCGGAAGGCGATCTCGCACAAGTGACCTCAGGCGGTCCCGTTACCCACGGGTAAGTTGCACGCCGCTGTCACGGCCCTACAGTTCGGCGACATGCCAACGATGCAGGGGGTGCGGCGGAGGCTCTCGGCGCTTCGGCCCAAGGTCCAGTCGGCGTTCATCGTGTACGTCACGCCGAGAGCGTCGCCGGTCAAGGAGATCGACGACTCGTTCGAGATCGTCCAGGTCACCCAGCCCGACGACCCCCTCGTCGAGCGGATCACGCAGCACTGGCAGCGTCCCTATGCGCGCCGGATGCTGGAGGCGGGGAGGGGCCGCGTGGTCGTCGCCCTGAAGGGCGGCGACCCCGTCGGCCGCATCTGGGAGATCTTCGACAACGAGAAGTCCTACTTCTCAGGGGTCCCGAGGGTGAAGCTGGGGCCGGGAGAGGCGTTCATGTTCGACCTGTTCGTCGAGCGGGAGTACCGGCGCTCCAACATCGGCATGACGATGGCCGACTACTTCTTCAAGCTCTATCCGATCGACGGCCCCACGCAGTACATCTACGGGTTCATCAGCTACGAGAACGCACCGTCGATCCTCTGGCACCACTCGATCGGCTTCAACGTGGTGCAGACGATCAACTACCTGGCGATCGGCGAGCGCATCAAGTGGAAGATCCCCTTCAGCGACGTACCGCGGTTCGGGCCGCTGTCCCGCAAGGGGCGGCACTCCGACCCCGACCAGGCGCTCTTCGGCACCTCGCTCCTGCCGAACCTCTAGGGACGTCCGGCTCGCCGGGCGGCTACGCGTCGGTGCTGGTCGAGGCGAACGCGCCCGGCGCGCTGAGCGCACCCCGTCGCCAACGGCCCGGCGTCACGATGAGTGCCCGCGGGTAGTCCTCGAACAGCCAGCGCACGAAGTTCCGCCGGGTCCAGTCGGTGAGGCCCGCCAGCCGGATGCCCGTCCGCACCCCCTTGCGGTGCCCGAGGGCCCGCATGAGCAGCACCGACATCTTGTGGTCGGGGACCAGGTCCTCGTCGAGCGACCGGCGGTAGGTGCGCTGGACGTGATCGGGTTCCGCCCACTCGCGGCTGATCGCGTCGGCGGCCATCCGGCCGGTCAGCAGGGCCTGCCCGATGCCCTCGCCGGTCATGGGGTCGCAGGCGCCTACGGCGTCGCCGACGAAGAGGACGCGCCCGAGGCCGGAGGGGAGCTCGTCGATCCGGCACGGGATCGGCCAGGCGCGGTGTGGGCCCTCGGGCCGGGCGTCGGGCCCCAACCACTCGCCGAGGTGCGTCCGGGCGAGGAGGTCGGGCCAGAGGCGCTTCATGTCGTGCGTGGTGTTCTTGCCGCC
>JBIQID010000001.1:23870-25343 GCA_044508215.1 Actinomycetota bacterium
GCGTCGACACCGACCCCTTCACGCAGGTCCACCTCGTGCTTGCGGGCGAGGTCGACCACTGCGGCGTCGAGGTCGTTGCGGCGGGCGACGGCCGCGAAGGCGCCCTGGCCGCGGGGGAGGGGCAGCGTCACCTCACGGCCGATCGGCGAGCGCAACACGACGTCGTGCACCTCGGTCCAGGTCGCCACCGAGCAGGGATCGAGCCCCAACCACTCGAAGTGGCGGAGCGCCAGCGTGGTCAGGCCGTCGCCACAGATCTTGTCCCGCGGGAACGTGGCCTTGTCGAGGAGCACCACGTCGCGGCCGGCGCGGGCGAGGGCCACCGCCGCTGCCACGCCGGCCGGCCCGGCACCGATCACCGCCACGTCGTGGGTCACGGCCACGACTCTAAGCAGTCGCCCCGCGAGGCGCTCATCCGCGAGGGGGGCGCGGTCCCCGCCCGGCCCGCGCCGGCCCGCCGGGCCGACCCGCGCCGGGCGGCGCGCCCGTGCCCCTCAGCTGGTGCGCTGCCAGTACCCGACCTGGGCATCCGCCATCAGGATCGGGTCCTCGATCCCGTTCTGCTCCCGGAACTCGGCCACCGCCTGGCGGCAGCCCAGCGGGTGCCCGTAGTCGTCGAGGATCACCCAGCCGCCCACCGACAGCTTCGGGTAGAGGTTGGTGAGCGCGTCCATCGTCGAGTGGTAGTAGTCCGCGTCGAGGCGCATGATGGCGAGCGGCCCGATGTCGGCCTTCGGCAGCGACTCGGAGAACCAGCCCTTGATGAAGACGACGTCGTCGTCGAGGAGCCCGTAGCGGGCGAAGTTCTCGCGGACCACGTCCTCACCGGCGGCGAAGAGCCCGACCTTCTTGAGCAGCTCGTGGGCGATCACGTCGTCGAAGTTGGCGTCAGCGTCGGGCTCGGGAAGCCCCTCGAACGAGTCAGCCAGGATGACCTTGCGGTCCTTCACGCCCCACGCCTCGAGGATGCCCTTCATCAGGATCGACTGGCCGCCGCGGTACACCCCGGCTTCGAGCAGGTCGCCCGGCACGCCGTCGCGCAGCACCTCCTCGACGCAGAAGTGGACGTTGTCCACGTTCTCCTGCGAGCCGAGGGTGTGGGCCGGCAGCAGGTTGCCCTGCACCGTCCAGTAGAGGTCCCACGGTGAGAGCGAGAGCGCCTCCGGCGAGCGCGCTGCGCGGAACTTCACCCGCAGCTTCTGCTTGAACAGCCACATCTTGGCGAGGTCCGCCTTGGTCGGCGGCTTCGACACTGCGTACAACGAGTTCCGCAGCGCCGCCTTGAGCAGCGTGATGTAGCGCTGCCGGAGCTCGTCCTCGGAGGATCCCACCCCCTCGTCGGACTCGGTCAGGTTCACCTGGTCCAGCTCGATCACATCGACCACCCCCCTCGGTGTCGCGGTGCCCGCGCAACCTAACGGAGGAACCTGGACTTGTCGACGGGTTCGAGTCGGGGCCGGAGCTGGCCCGGCC
>JBIQID010000001.1:25443-30228 GCA_044508215.1 Actinomycetota bacterium
AGCTCGAGCAGCTCGTCGAAGCCGGCGCTGAGGCTGTTGCGCAGCACCTCGGGGTCGGGGACCGCGCTGGGGTCGCTGCTCACGCCGATGTTGAGGTCGTTCTGGTAGCTCAGGAGCGTCACGTTCAGCGCGGCGCCGGCCATGGGTCCGAACGGGAACTGGCTCACCATCCGCGCACCGGCCAGGTAGACGGGAACGGGTGCTCCGGGGACGTTGGAGGCCGTGAAGTCCACCGACTTCACCATCGAGCCGAAGAGCGCCGTGACGGCCGAGGTGGGCAGTCGGTTGAGCACGTTCGAGAGGGGGTCCACCAGCTCGTTCGCCGGCTCGGTGCGAGCATCGAGCACGAGGTCGTGGATCCGGCGCATGTGCTCGATGGGGTCCTCGACGTCGATCGGGATCTCGATGCGGGCGGGCACGAACGCGTTCCCGGCGACGTGGGTGGTGTCGCCGTTCCGGAGGTTGATCGGGATCGCCATGCGCAGCTCGTCGCAGTCCACCCCGTGGCGCAGGTGGTAGTGGCGGAGGCCGCGGGCGATGCCGGTCACGAAGGCATCGTTGAGCTTGCCGCCCGCACGCTTGGCCGCCTTCTTCGCACGGTCGAGCGGCACCGTCATGGTGTCGAAGTGCACCGACAGCGAGCGCCCCGTCATGAGGGGGCTGAGCGGGTGCGTGGCGGGGCGCAGGACGCGGCCGATGGAGGCAGCGAGGTCAGCGGTGCTGCCGACGGCCTGCACGGGATCGGAGAGGGCCTTCGCGGCGCCGGACGTGACCGAGGCCGCCGAGCGCTTCGCGATCCCCATCTGGCGCCGTCGTGCGTGCTGGAACGCGTCGACGATCCGCTCCGGCTGGCTCATCACGTGGATCTCGGGCGGCTCCGGCATCGGGCGCTCCGGAGCGTTCGGCTCGAGGTCGAGCAGCTCCAGCTGGAGCTGCATGCCACCGACCCCGTCGGTGATGGCGTGGTGGAGCTTGAGCACGATCGCCGACTGGCGCTCGGCCAGACCTTCCACGACCACTGCCCGCCACAGCGGACGCGCCCGGTCGAAGCCGCTCATCGCCACGGGCTCGGCGATCGACATCACGTCCCGCATCGTCCCCTTGCCGGGCGCCTTCACCCACCACAGGTGGAAGTGCAGGTCGAAGTGCGGATCGACCTCCCAGCGGGGCGGAGCGACCGACATCGGGTTGGCCCGGACCCGCTGACGAAGACGGGGGACCACCCGGCTGACCCGCTCGAAGCGGCGGACCAGCACGTCACGTGGCAGCACCCGGTCGAGCACGAGGACCGCGGTCACGGTCGAGCGGAGCGACGGATCCTTCTCCACGTTCCACAGGAGCGCGTCGGTGTCGCTCATGCGGTGTTCGAACCGGATCTCGTCGGTCATGTCGCTCCCCCGTGTCGCGTCCCGGCATCCCGGGCCGCTCAGACTACGACCCCCGCTGCTACGACGGCGGGTTGCAGCTGTAGTTCGCCCGGTAGGTCTGGTGGTCGACCGTGCCATCGACGAAGGTGCGCTTGCGGACCAGCTTGATCGAGCCGCAGCCGCTTGCAGGGGTGACCGACTCCTGCACGCCGATCGCATGCCGGGTGGACCACAGCTGCACGGTGATGCTCGTGTTCGTGTAGGTGGGCCAGAGCATCACCGCGTACGGCGTGTTGTTGTGGATCTTCAGGTCGATGCTCGGGTAGGCGAGCGTCGCCTCGCGGGCGAAGGGGTAGCGGCTGATGTAGATCGAGTGCGCCTTGTGCTCAGGGATGTCGAGGCCGGCGAAGAAGGCGGCGTTGAACAGCGTCGTGGCGTACTGGCTGACCCCGCCGCCGATGTCGTCGGTGAACTTCCCCTGCTCGATCACCGGTGCGTTGACGAAGCCCTTGTCGGCGGTGCGCCGACCGACGTGTTCGTTCACGCTCCAGGTCGAACCCGGGTGGATCAGCACCCCGCGGGTCATGTCGCTGATGCGGTGGATGTTCTTGACGCGCGGCTGACCGGCGGCGTGGCGGGTGGTGAACTCGCCCACCACCTCCTTCACCCCGAGGAGGCCGGCCTGCGCCAGGCCCTCGGCCGCCGTGATCGTCCGGGGCTCGACCGCCACCTTCGTCTCACCGGCGAGGAGGGCGGTGGCGACCGCGGCCGGCGCGGTGTCGGCGCAGCAGATGACTGCGTCGTGACCCGCACGGGGGACCGGCGCCCCGTCGACGATCTCGAAGGTCACGCCGGTGGCGTTGTAGGGGTTCGGCCGGGCGCCGTCGATGACCTTGGCGACGTGGTCGTGGTCGAGGGCCAGCCGGGTGCCGTCGGTGTCGTTCACCAGGGAGAAGCCGGGACGGAACTTCGTGCCGTCGATCGCCACCTCCTGGTCGCCGAAGGTGAGCGTGACCTCCTCGGCGGTCGTGGCGTTCGCCTTGTCGACCAGGTCGGCCACGGTGCGGTCGTCGACGGTGGGCGGCGTCTCGACCCGCGGGCTGTCGACGTCGATCCGATCGTCGGTGCTGGCGGCGGTGCGGGGGAGTGCCTCGGCCACGGCGCTCAGGTCGATGGCCACGCCGGGTGCGCCGGGCACCAGCTCGAGCCCCTTGGCCGTCGCCTCGATGCGCGGCTCCTTCGGGAGGGTGCGCCGGTCGCCCTCGCGCGACGTCACGTCGGCGACGACCTTGGAGCGGTCGACGGTGAGGCGGAGCGACACGTCCCGATGGCCGAAGAGCGAGCCGACCCAGCGCAGCGGCGACCACGGCCCGGGGTCGCTCCGCCCGGCGGCCATGGCGGCGCGCACGGTGGCGTCCACGTCGACGCCGAGGCCGATCTCGTCGGCGGTGGTCTCGATCTGGAAGGCCTCTGCGTCGAGCACCACCGCGACGTCCGCGAGGTCAGTGGCGAGCGCCTCCACCGTGGAGCGCAGGTCGTCCTCGTCGTGGCCGCCCACGGCGGTGCCCGCGAGGTGCACGTTGCGCATCACCTGGCCGTCGGACGCCGCCCGGTCGATCGCCCAGGCGGCGGTGAGCAAGCCGAACAGCACCAACGGCGTCGCGAGCGCGGCAAGGAGGGCCAGACGACGACGGGTCACCCATCCAGTCTGGCTGCTCGACCTGGATCGAACGCAGCACATCAGCGCCGTGTGACGGATTCCCACGAACGACCCGGCTCACACCCGGGTAACCGCCCCGTCCCATCGAGCAGGCCGGGTAGCGGAGGACGAAGCAGCGAGCGCAGCGAGTGGAACTGAGCCGGAGCTGGCCCGGCCCAGTCAAAACAGACGGAGCTCGTTGGATTCGATGCCGCGGAGCTCGTCGTAGTCGACCTCCACGCACTCGATGCCACGGCTGGCGGCCAGGACCTTCGCCTGCGGCTTGATCACCTGTGCCACGAACACGCCTCGGACGGGCCGGAGGGAGGGGTCCAGGTCGAGCCGCTCGAGGTAGCGCGCCAGCTGTTCGACCCCGTCGATCTCACCTCGGCGCTTCACCTCGATCGCGACGGCGTTGCCCTCGTCGTCACGGCAGAGGAGGTCGACGGGACCGATGTCGGTCGGGAACTCCCGGCGGACCAGGGCGAGGCCGTCCGCGATGGTGTGCGGGTTGGCAGCGAGCAGCTCCTGGAGGTGTGCCTCCACGCCGTCCTTCTGGAGGCCGGGGTCGGGGCCCAGCTCGACGGTGGTGTCCGAGAGGATCTCGTGGATGGTGATCGTGATGGTCTCGCCCTTCGGGTTGGAGACCACCCACTGGCCGTCGCCCTCCTCCAGGTGGTTCGGGGCGTTCATCCAGTTGAGCGGCTTGTAGGCACCGCCGTCGGCGTGGATGGCCACGCACCCGTCGGCCTTCACCATCAGGAGGCGGGTGGCTTCGGGGAGGTGGGAGGTGAGGCGGCCCGCGTAGTCCACGGTGCAACGAGCGATCACCAGGCGCACGGCCGCAGACGTTAGCCCCCGGTCCGGCGGTGGCAGACTGCCCGCCGTGAGCGAACACCGGGTGAGGGACCTGACCCGCGGGGACCTGCCGGTGATGCGGAAGGTGCTCGGCCGCGCGTTCGCCGACGACCCGATCATGGAGCACGTCTTCGCCGGCCGCCGCGACGTCGAGCGGCGGACGGGGCTGCTCTACGCCCTGTTCTGCAAGACGCACCTGGACCTGGGGCGGTGCCTCACCACCGAAGGGCTCGAAGGGGCTGCGCTCTGGACGGCGCCGGGTCGCTGGCGGATGAGCCGCAGCGACCAGCTGAAGATGCTGCCGGGCCTCTACCGCTCGATCGGCCTCCGGTTGCCCCGGATGCTGGCCGACTTCGAGATGATGGAGCGCTTCCACGCGCAGATGCCGGCGGAGCACTGGTACCTGGCGGTGCTGGGCACGGACCCGCCGCACCAGGGGAAGGGCGTCGGCCGCGCCCTCGTCGAGCCCGTGCTGGCGCACTGCGACGAGGAGGGCCTCGGCGCCTACCTCGAGAGCTCGAAGCGCTCGAACGTGGCGTTCTACGAGCGCTTCGGCTTCGAGGTGGTGGAGGAGCTGCGGTTCAGGGACGGACCGTCGCTCTGGGCGATGTGGCGCAACCCCCGCTGACGTTCCTGTTCAGGACGGGACGGGTTGGGACGGGTAGCGAAGCTCGAAGCAGCGAGCTTGCGAGCGTGACTGAGGCGGAGCTGGCCCGTCCAATCAGGTACGCGGAGCTCGAAGAAGCGAGCGCCAGCGAGTGAAACTGAGGCGGAGCTGGCCCGTCCCAGTCAAGAACGGACGGGTAGCGGAGCTCGAAGAAGCGAGCGCCAGCGAGTGAAACTGAGGCGGAGCTGGCCCGT
>JBIQID010000001.1:30328-100903 GCA_044508215.1 Actinomycetota bacterium
GGAGCTGGCCCGTCCCAGTCAAGAACGCGCGGCCTTGAGCTGCTTGGTGCGCTTCGCGCGCTCGTTCGCGTCCAGCGCCACCTTGCGCAGCCGCACGTGGGCTGGGGTGACCTCCACGCACTCGTCCTCGGCGATGAACTCCAGCGCCTGCTCGAGCGAGAGGAGGCGGGGTGGCGTGAGCGTCACCGTGGAGTCGGCCGCTGCAGCCCGCATGTTCGTGAGCTTCTTCTCCCGGCAGATGTTCACGTCCATGTCCTCGGGACGCGAGTTCTCGCCGATCACCATGCCCTCGTAGACCTCCACGCCGGGACCAACGAAGAGGGTGGCCCGCTCCTGGATGCTCGTGATGGCGTAGGCGGTGGTGCTGCCACGGCGGTCGGCGATGAGGGAGCCCCGGTCGCGGGCGCGCAGCTCGCCCGCCCACGGCTCGTGCCGCTCGAACACGTGCGACATGATCCCGGTGCCGCGGGTCTCGGTCAGGAAGTGCGTCCGGAATCCCAGGAGGCCGCGTGCGGGCACGAGGTACTCCAGGCGGACCCAACCGGTGCCGTGGTTCGACATGTTCTCGAGGCGGCCACGCCGGGGGGCGAGCAGCGCCGTCACGGCACCCATGTGCTCCTCGGGGATGTCGATGGACAGGCGCTCCACGGGCTCGTGCAGCGTGCCGTCGACGGTGGTCGTGACCACCTGCGGCTTCCCGATGGTCAGCTCGAAGCCCTCGCGTCGCATCATCTCCACCAGCACGGCCAGCTGCAGCTCGCCTCGTGCCATCACCTCCCAGGCGTCGGGACGCTCGGTGGGCTGCACGCGGAGGCTGACGTTGCCCACCAGCTCGGCGTCGAGCCGTGCCTTCACCTGGCGGGCGGTCAGCTTGGTGCCGTCCTGCCCGGCGAGCGGCGAGGTGTTGGTGCCGATCGTCATCGAGAGCGAGGGTTCGTCGACGGTGATCAGCGGGAGGGGTCGCGGGTCGTCGAGGTCGGCCAGGGTCTCGCCGATCGTGATCTCGTCGATCCCGGACACCGCGGCGATCTCGCCGGCGGAGACCGACTCGACCTCGGTCCGCTCGTGGCTCTCGGTCACGTAGATCACGCCGATCTTCGCCCGCTCCACCGAGCCGTCTGTGCGGCACCAGGCCACGCTCTGGCCCTTGCGGAGGGTGCCGTGCACCACCCGGCAGAGGGCGAGCCGGCCCACGTAGCTGGACGCGTCGAGGTTCGTGACGAGCGCCTGCAGCGGATGGCCCGGGTCGGTGGCGGGCCCGGGGACCGTGTCGAGGAGGACCTCGAAGAGCGGCCCCAGGTCGGTGCCCGGCGTGTCGGGATCGAGCGTGGCCGTGCCGTCGCGGGCAACGCAGTAGACGATCGGGAACTCGATCTGGTGGTCCTGCGCGTCGAGGTCCATGAAGAGCTCGTAGACCTCGTCCACCACCTCGGCGATGCGGGCGTCGGCGCGGTCGATCTTGTTGACCACCACGATCACGGGCAGTTCGAGCGCCAGCGCCTTCCTGAGCACGAACCGGGTCTGGGGGAGAGGTCCCTCCGATGCGTCGACCAGGAGGATGACGCCGTCGACCATGGTGAGGCCGCGCTCCACCTCGCCGCCGAAGTCGGCGTGGCCGGGGGTGTCGACGATGTTGATCTTCACCTCGCGGCCGTCGGGCGCGTGGTAGCGCACGGCCGTGTTCTTGGCGAGGATCGTGATGCCCTTCTCGCGTTCGAGGTCCGTGTTGTCCATCACGCGGTCGGTCAGCTCGGCGCCTTCCCGGAACGCGCCGGACTGGCGGAGCATGGCGTCGACGAGCGTGGTCTTGCCGTGGTCGACGTGGGCGATGATCGCCACGTTGCGGATGTGGTCGACGCGCTCGAGGGCCTCGAGCGGGGCGGTGCCGTCCTGGATGGGCACGAGGGACTCCAAAGGGGGGTGGAAAAGAAGGGGCGCCGCCGGGTGGCGAGGCCGGAGACCGAGCCTGCGAGCGAGCCTGGACGATGCCGGCCCGGCGCAAACCAGGGCGGTCCATTCTGCCGGGTCGGGGCCAAAAGCCGCGAATTCCCCGCGGCTGGCAGTGCGCCGGGCGCCGGTGAGCAGTGCGTCGGGGCGCCGGGAAGCAGCGCGTCGGGGCGCCGGGTGAGCAGGCGTCAGGCGCCGGTGAGGCGCTTGCGGATCACGTCGCGGCGTGCCTGCAGGTCGGCGTAGGTGAGCTGGTCCAGGTCGGGGTCGACCACGCCGAAGCCCGCCTTGATCGCCTCGGGGTCCACGCGGAGCTGGGTGGCGTCGACGCCCATGTCGGCGGCGATCTGGTCGCCGAACGTGGTCGTCATGTGGATGCTCAAGGCGGTGAACTCGGCGAGGATGTCCAGCTCGGGAGCGAGGCGGGCGATCGCCCCGTCGAGGAACATCAGGTTCTTCACGTAGAGCATCAGGATCTTCGGCAGCCGGGCGCCGTAGCCCAGGAGCGCCTTCACGATGCGCTGGATCTCGCCGACGAGCTGCTCCTGGCTCATCGAGGTGGGGTCGACCGGCTGCTGGTCGAGGCCGAGGTCGCGGAAGACCTCGTCGAGGTCCGTGTCGGCGGGAAGCGCGCCGAGGTCGCGGAACGCAGCGAGCTGCCCCTTCACGTCACCGGTGGCTCCGGTGATCATCAGGCGAAGGAACGCGCTCCGCTCGAGCGGGGTCATCCGGGCGGTGATCCCGAAGTCGAGCAGGCCGATGCGGCCGTCGCGGAGCACGAGCAGGTTCCCGCCGTGGAGGTCGCCGTGGAAGATGCCGTGCACCATGCAGCCCTCGGTGAAGCCCCGCATGCCCACCCGCACGACCTCGGTGGTGTCGATGCCGGCAGCCTGCATGTCCTCCACGTCGTCGAAGCCGTAGCCGTCGAAGCGCTCCATGACGAGGACCCGCCGTGTGACCAGGTCCGGGTGCGGGCGCGGCACCACGTAGCCGCGCTGGCCGAGGTCGGCGAAGACGCGCGCGAGGTCGAGCATGTTCTCGGCCTCCAGGCGGAAGTCCAGCTCCTCGGAGATCGTCTCGGCGAACAGCTCGACCAGGGCCGGCGGGTTGGCGAGCGCCGAGACGGGGATGCGCCCGACGAGGAACGGGGCCAGCCACGACATCACCCGCAGGTCGTCGTGCACCTGCTGGCGGATGGTGGGGCGCTGGACCTTGACCACCACCTCCTCGCCGGTGCGGAGCCGTGCACGGTGGACCTGGGCGATCGACGCGGCGGCCAGGGGAGTGGGGTCCAGCTCCGCGAACACCTCTCCGACGGGCCGGCCGAGCTCCGACTCGATCACTGCTCGCACCACGTCGAACGGCTCGGCCGGGACCTGGTCACGGCACTTGCGGAACTCCTCGACCAGCTCGGCCGGGAACAGCCCCTCGCCGGACGAGATGATCTGCCCGAGCTTGATGTAGGTGGGCCCGAGGGCTTCGGCGGCCAGGCGGATCCGGCGGCTGAGGCCGGCACGTGACGGCGAGCCGCCCTTGCGGCGCTCGAGGAGCGCCCACCCGCCCACTGCGCGCCCGAGGCGGAACGAGACCACGCCGAGCCGGCCGAGGGGAGGCACCCGGCCGGGCGAGGTCAGGGCGGGCACCGCGCGCCGGGTCGCAGCGCGGAGCACCGCGGTGCCACGCCTCCACGAGAGCCGTTCAGGGTCGACGACCCACGGGGCGTCGGAGGTGAACGAGCCGATCTCGAGGTCTGCGGGCATGGTCACCCGGCGAAGTCTGGCAGACGTCGAGGTTCAGCCGTCCAGCGCAGAACGGACGGCGTCAGCCAGCTCCGGCCGGCACACGAGCAGGTCGGGGAGCAGCGGGTCCGGGTCGTCGTAGCGGAGCGGTGAGCCGTCCAGGCGGGTGCAGTGCGCGCCCGCGGCCAGCGCCACTGCGACCGGGGCGCAGTTGTCCCACACGTACTGGCCGCCCGAGTGGGGGTACACCTCGGCCTCGCCGCGGACCACGGCCATCGCCTTCGCCCCCGCCGACCCCATGGGCAGGGCGACGCCGTCGAGGTGGTCGACGATCGTCGTCGCCTCCCTCGGGGGGCGGCTGCGGCTCACGACCACCCGTGGGTGCGACCGGTGCTCCTCGGTGAGCGGCGGCAGAGCGGGCGGAGCGGCGGTCGACAGCACGAGCCCCAGCGGCGGCAGTGCCACGGCGCCGACGGCGGGCAAGCCATCGATCGCCACCGCCACGTGCACCGCCCAGTCGTCGCGGCCTTCGCCGTACTCACGCGTGCCGTCGAGGGGGTCGACGATCCAGACCCTCGGCGCCGAGGTCCGCAGGCCGTCCACGTCGACGCTGCGCGAGCCGGGCGACTCCTCGCTGCACACGGGGTCGTCCGGCCGGTGGCGGGCGAGCGCTGCGACGATGAGCTGGTGGGCGGAGCGGTCGCCTTCGTCCTTCAGCTCCCTGCTCGTCGCGCCCTCCGCTGCGAGCCGGCGCCGCAGCCCCAGGAGGGCCTCCCCGGCCTCTTCGGCCAGGGCGGCGGCGAGCTGGTGGTCGTCATCGAGGTCGCGCACAGGCCAGGACCGTACCGGCGGTGCGACCGGCCGCAGGAGCGATTGTCGACAAAGTCGACCGGATTGGTCGTCTTTTGCTACCGTCGACCGCCCATGAGCTCCGGAACCGACCACCTGGCGACCCTGGAAGCGGAGTCGATCCACATCTTCCGTGAGGTCGCCGCCGAGTTCGAGCGCCCGTGCCTGCTCTTCAGCGGCGGCAAGGACTCGGTCGTGATGCTGCACATCGCCCGGAAGGCCTTCGCTCCGGCCCGGGCGCCGTTCCCGGTGATGCACGTGGACACCGGCCACAACTTCCCCGAGGTGATCGGCTTCCGGGACCGCGCCGTGGAGCGCAGCGGCGTGCGCCTGGTCGTGGCATCGGTGCAGGACGACATCGACGCCGGGCGGGTGGCCGAGCAGACCGGCCCCCGGGCCAGTCGCAACCAGCTGCAGACCACCACGCTCCTCCGCGCCATCGAGGAGCAGGGGTACGACGCGGTCTTCGGCGGCGCCCGTCGCGACGAGGAGAAGGCCCGCGCCAAGGAGCGCGTGTTCAGCTTCCGCGACGACTTCGGCCAGTGGGACCCGAAGAACCAGCGTCCCGAGCTGTGGAGCCTCTACAACGGCCGCCATCGGCCCGGCGAGCACATCAGGGTGTTCCCGCTCTCCAACTGGACCGAGCTGGACATCTGGTCGTACATCGCTGCCGAGGAGATCGAGCTGCCGTCGATCTACTACGCGCACGACCGCGAGGTGTTCCTGCGTGACGGCATGTGGCTGGCGGTCTCCCCGTACGTGACGCTCGGTGCCGACGAGGTGCCCGAGGTGCGACGGGTCCGCTACCGCACGGTCGGGGACGCGTCGTGCACCGGAGCGGTGGAGTCCGAGGCGCGGACGCCGGGAGAGGTGGTGGCGGAGGTCGCCACGTCGAGGGTGACCGAGCGTGGTGCCACCCGGGCCGACGACCGCGCGTCGGAGGCCGCCATGGAGGATCGCAAGCGCGAGGGGTACTTCTGATGGGCGTCTACAGCGAGGCAGCGGAGCTGATCCGCATCGCCACGGCGGGCTCCGTGGACGACGGGAAGTCGACGCTCATCGGGCGGCTGCTCCACGACACCAAGTCGATCTTCGAGGACCAGCTCGACGCCGTGGAGCGCACGAGCGAGCGCATGGGCATCGACCACACGAACCTGGCGCTCCTCACCGACGGCCTGCGAGCCGAGCGGGAGCAGGGCATCACGATCGACGTCGCCTACCGCTACTTCGCCACGCCGAAGCGGAAGTTCATCGTCGCCGACACCCCCGGGCACATCCAGTACACGCGGAACATGGTCACGGGCGCGTCGACGGCCGACCTCGCCGTGGTCCTGGTCGACGCACGCAAGGGCCTCCAGGAGCAGTCCCGCCGGCACGCGTTCCTGTCGTCGCTGCTCCGGATCCCGCACCTCGTCCTGGCCGTCAACAAGATGGACCTCGTCGACTACGACGAGAAGGTGTTCGAGGAGATCCGGTCGGAGTTCCGGGACTTCGCCCGGAAGCTCGAGGTGCCCGACCTCACCTTCATCCCCGTGTCCGCGCTCCACGGCGACAACGTGGTGACCCGCAGCGAGAACATGCCGTGGTACGAGGGGACGTCCCTCCTGCACCACCTCGAAGAGGTCCACATCGCGTCGGACCGGAACCTGATCGACGCACGCTTCCCCGTGCAGCTCGTGCTGCGCCCGCACACCGACGAGCACCACGACTACCGCGGCTACGCGGGGCGTGTCGCCGGTGGCGTGCTGAAGCCGGGCGACGAGGTGGTCGCCCTCCCGTCGGGTGTGACCACCCGGGTGGCGACCGTCGAGACCGCGGACGGACCGCTCGCCGAGGCGTACCCCCCGATGTCGGTGTCGGTGACGCTCGAGGACGACATCGACCTCTCGCGTGGCGACATGCTCTGCCGGCCCCACAACCAGCCGACGGTGACCCAGGAGCTCGACGCGATGGTCTGCTGGCTCACCGACGCCTCCGAGCTGCGGCCCGGCGCGAAGTACGCGATCAAGCACACCACCAGGTGGGCCCGGGCGGTGGTCCGGGACCTGCACTACCGGCTCGACGTCAACACGCTGCACCGGGACGAGGCGGCGAACGCGCTCGCCCTCAACGAGATCGGGCGCGTGGTGCTGCGGACCACCCAGCCGCTGTTCGTCGACGAGTACCGGCGCAACCGTGAGACCGGCTCGTTCATCCTGGTGGACGAGGCGACGAACGCCACGGTGGCTGCGGGCATGATCGTGGCCACCGGCGGCTCGGACGCCTGACGTGTCGGTGGCGGGGGAGCGCGCCGAGGTCGTCTGGCACCACGGTGAGCTGACGCGCGCTGAGCGCTGGAAGGCGCTCGGTCAACAGGGTGCGGTGGTGTGGCTCACCGGGCTCTCCGGGTCGGGGAAGTCCACGGTGGCCGCCGCGCTCGAACGGCTGCTCGTCGAGTCGGGTCGGGTGGCCACCCGGCTGGACGGCGACAACGTCCGCCACGGCCTGTGCGCCGACCTCGGGTTCAGCCCGGAGGACCGGAGCGAGAACATCCGACGGATCGCCGAGGCCGCTGCGCTCGTCGCCGACGCCGGCGTCGTGGCGCTCGTGCCGGTGATCTCGCCGTACGAGGCCGATCGGGCCGGTGCCAGGGCAACGGCGGAGGCGGCCGGCCTGCGGTTCGTGGAGGTGTTCGTCGACACGCCCGTGGAGGAGTGCGAGCGCCGTGACCCGAAGGGGCTCTACGCCCGCGCGCGTGCGGGCGAGCTGGTGGGGTTCACCGGCGTCGACGCTCCCTACGAGGTGCCGACCTCGCCGGACCTCCGCCTGACGCCCGAGGACGGGACACCCGCCGAGCAGGCGGCGGCGGTGGCCGGGCTGCTGGCTGCGGCCCGCTGACCGCTCAGGCGGACTCGGCGAGCTTCTCGGTCTGCGCCAGCTTCGCTGCCATCTGCGCGGGGCTGGGGCTGCGGCGCTGGTCGAGCGGGCCGATGATGTCGCCGTGGGGCTTGCCGGCCTTGTCGTAGCACTCGGCGTGGTAGTGCTCCACGCGGTTCCACACGCCCTTCACGTAGACGTTGGCGATCACCTGCCGGTTGCGCATCTTCGCCTGGAACTTCACACGTTCGCCGCAGTGGGAGCAGTCGACCGTGCTGCCCGCCTCGACGTCGCGCAGCACAGCTCGGCTCTTGTTGTTGGCAGCCTGCGACGGCGCCTTCTTGGACGTAGAGGTAGCCATACGCCTCTCCATCGGCCGATCTCGGCCGCGCCTGAGCGATCAGCGCGAGAGGGACCTGGGGGAGGACGCGCTCAGCGGGCGAGCGGCTTGTACTTGATGCGGTGAGGCGTGTCGGCGTCGGCGCCGAGCTCCTTGCGGCGGAAGGCCTCGTACTCGCTGAAGTTCCCTTCGAACCACCGCACCTGCGAGTCGCCCTCGAAGGCGAGGATGTGGGTGGCGATGCGGTCGAGGAACCAGCGGTCGTGGCTGATCACCACCGCGCAGCCGGGGTACGCCTCGAGCGCCGCTTCGAGCGCACGGAGCGTGTCGACGTCGAGGTCGTTGGTCGGCTCGTCGAGCAGCAGCACGTTCCCGCCGCGCCGGAGCATCTTCGCGAGGTGGACGCGGTTGCGCTCGCCGCCGGACAGGACGCCGACCTTCTTCTGCTGGTCGGAGCCACGGAAGTTGAACGACGCCACGTACGCGCGGCCGTTCACCTCGCGGGAGCCCACCGTGAGCACGTCGTGGCCGTCGGTGATCTCCTCGTACACCGTCCGGTCGGGGTCGAGTGCGTCACGGCTCTGGTCCACGTAGGCGAGCTGCACGGTCGAGCCGATGCGGATGGTGCCGTCGTCCGGCGTCACGGATGGATCGTCGTCGCCGGTCGCTGCCGCGACGATCATCCGGAAGAGCGTGGTCTTGCCGGCGCCGTTCGGGCCGATGACGCCCACGATGCCGGCCCGGGGGAGCGAGAACGAGAGGTCCTCGATGAGGAGCCGGTCGCCGAACGCCTTGCGCACGTGCTCCGCTTCGACCACCTGGTCCCCCAAGCGGTCGCCGGCGGGGATCAGCAGCTCGAGCTTCGCCTCGGCACCCGAGGCTGCCTCGGCCTCGGCCTGCAGCTGCTCGTAGGCCGCGAGGCGGGCCTTGCCCTTCGCCTGCCGGGCCTTGGGCGCCATGCGCACCCACTCGAGCTCGCGCTCGAGCGTGCGGAGCCGCGCGGACTGCTGCTTCTCCTCGCGGGCGAGGCGGTCCTGCTTCTGCTCCAGCCAGCTGGAGTAGTTGCCCTCGAACGGGTAGCCGCGGCCCCGGTCCAGCTCGAGGATCCAGCCGGCGACGTTGTCGAGGAAGTAGCGGTCGTGGGTGATCGCCACGACGGTGCCGGAGTAGTCCTGGAGGAACCGCTCCAGCCAGGCCACCGACTCGGCGTCGAGGTGGTTGGTGGGCTCGTCGAGCAGCAGCAGGTCGGGCCGGCTGAGCAGCAGACGGCACAGCGCGACGCGGCGACGCTCGCCACCCGACAGCGACTCGACGTCGGCGTCGCCGGGCGGGGTCCGCAGCGCGTCCATCGCGATCTCGACGTTGCGCTCGAGGTCCCACGCGTCGGCGGCGGCGATCTTGTCCTCGAGCTCGGCCTGCTCTGCGCCGATCTTCTCGAAGTCGGCGTCGGGGTCGCCCCAGGCCGCCATGACCTCGTTGTACCGGGCCAGGAGGTCGCGGATCGGCCCGACGCCATCGAGGACGTTGCCCATCACGTCCTTCGTCGGATCGAGCTGTGGCTCCTGCTCGAGGAGGCCCACGCTGAAGCCCGGCGTGAGCCGTGCCTCGCCGGTGTAGCCATCGTCGAGCCCCGCCATGATGCGGAGGAGCGAGGACTTTCCGGCGCCGTTCGAGCCGAGGACCCCGATCTTGGCGCCGGGGTAGAAGGACAGGTTGATGTCCTTCAGGACCTCGCGGTCCGGCGGGTAGAACCGCGAGACCTGCCGCATGGTGAAGATGTACTGCGCCGACACGCGGGCCGATCGTAGCGGGGTCCGGACGCGAGACGACCCGGCCGAAGCCGGGTCGTCCCACACCATCGCCGTCGTGGACGGCGGGCGCTACTTCTTCTTGGCGGGTGCCTTCTTCGCCGGAGCCTTCTTGGCTGCGGTCTTCGCGGGCGCCTTCTTGGCGGGTGCCTTCTTCGCCGGAGCCTTCTTGGCTGCGGTCTTCGCGGGCGCCTTCTTGGCGGGTGCCTTCTTCGCCGGAGCCTTCTTGGCTGCGGTCTTCGCGGGCGCCTTCTTGGCAGGTGCCTTCTTCGCCGGAGCCTTCTTGGCTGCGGTCTTCGCAGGCGCCTTCTTGGCAGGTGCCTTCTTCGCTGCGGTCTTGGCGGGAGCCTTCTTCGCTGCCGGTGCCTTCTTCGCCGGAGCCTTCTTGGCTGGGGACTTCTTGGTGGCCGCGGTCTTGGCGGGCGCCTTCTTCGCGGCCGGCGCCTTCTTCGCCGGAGCCTTCTTGGTGGCCGCCTTCTTAGCGGGCGCCTTCTTCGTCGTTGCCAAAACTGCCTCCTCGGCAAGCGGTGGTTGCACCGCGTTTTCTATCAGGTCGGTCTCATCATCGGTGGGAATGTCGACACCCTGAGCGTCGGACGTCGTCACCACCAGTGACAGGTCGATGCTGCGGCGCGGGGTATCGACAGCTTCAACGACGAAATCTTTCGTCTCTCCGAGTGACAAGACCTCCCGAGCGCTGCGAGGAGGCGGGTCGCCCATCGACTTCAGTGGGAGGTAGCAGCGGGCACCCGACACGGCCACGTACGCGCCGTGCGAGGCGAACTCGACCACCTCGCCCTGCACGACATCGCCGAGCTGGTGCTCGGTGACGAAGCCCAGGAACTCGAGGGGCTCGTTCACGGGCTCTGCGGGCTTCGAACTGCGTCGGGACGGCCGCTTCTTGGCCGGCGCGGCGTCGGCGTTCGCACCGGTGCCGCTCTTCGCGGCGGCTCCGCGCTTGGCCGTGCCCCCGCTCTTCGAGGCGGTGGACCCTGGCTTCGAGTCGCCGATCTTCGGCTGCTCGCCCGGCGCCGCCTTCAGCTTCGGCGTGTCGATCTTGGCGGGAGCGCCCGAACGAGGCGACCGGCGGCCGCGCGACGAGGAGCCGCCGTCGCCCTTCTTCTTCGCGTCGCGCACCGCGCGGCGGCTGGTCGGCCCCCGCACGGGTGTGCGTCCGACGAAGACCCAGCCGATGCCGGTCACCGGCTTGCCGCCGATGAGGCGGCCCTCGTCGAAGAGCCACTCGTACGTACCGTGGAACTCCTGGAAGCTGTCGTTGGAGAGCACCGTGGCGCCGGCCTGGTCGGCGATCTGCAGGATGAAGGCGTCGCCTCGACCTATCGCCCCCGCCGGCGGTGTCACGAGCTCGCCCGCGAGGATCGCCTCTTCGAACTGCGCCGACTCGGAGGGGTCGATGCGGTGCCCGAAGGTCGCGTCGACGACGACGACGACGTTCTCGAACGAGTGCTGCTTCAGGAACGCCCGGACGGCTTCGTCGAGCTGCGCCAGGCTCGGGACCTTGCGGCCCTCCGTGGCGATGTTCGACCCGTCCACCACGAGGATGTTGTTCATGGGTTGGATTCCGGTTCCCGGCTGGGTGAGAGACCTGCGACCGGGTCGGACGTGGCGCGGGCGAACCCCGCCGACGTACCGAACCCGTAGGGTTGACCCTCGTGATCCGAGCCGTGTTCTTCGATTTCGGCGGCGTCGTGCTGAGCTCACCGTTCGACGCCTTTGCGTCGTACGAGCAGCGTAGCGGCCTCCCAGAAGGGCTCTTGCGATCCCTCAACGCGACCGCCCCGGACACCAACGCGTGGGCGCGCCTCGAGCGCAGCGAGATCGGGATCGACGACTTCGTGGTGGCGTTCGAGGCCGAGGCCGCCGCTGCCGGACACCGGGTCGACGGACGGGCGGTGCTGGCGTGCCTGTCAGGGGAGCTCCGTCCGGCGATGGTCGAGGCGGTGCGTCGCTGCTCCGAGCAGTTCGTGACAGGGCTGCTGACGAACAACTTCGTGACCGGCGCCGACGACCGCGGCGCGGCCCACCATCCCGAGTGGCGCGACGTGGTGGCGCTCTTCGACGTCGTGGTGGAGTCGTCGCGGGTGGGCGTGCGGAAGCCGGACCGGCGCTTCTACGAGCTGGCGTGCGAGATGGCCGAGGTCGAGCCGGCCGAGGTCGTGTTCCTCGACGACCTCGGTGTGAACCTCAAGCCGGCGCGTGCGATGGGCATGACCACGATCAAGGTCGAGGACCCTGCCGTGGCGCTCGCCGAGCTCGAAGCCGTCCTCGGCGTCCCGCTCACCACCTGACGGGCCGGCACCCACTCCCGAAACAACCCAGTTCTGTCACGCAGGCTGCGACAGAACTGTCGCACGCTGCGTGACGAAACCGGTTGTCGAACGGGTCAGATCGGCTCGAACGCCCGCTTGAGCAGCTCGGCCTGCTCCTGAGCGTGGATCGCAGCCTTGCCGGTGGCGGGGCTTCCCGACCCGGGACGGCTGATCCGCTTGATCCGGTAGCGGTCGCCGTGTGCCTCGTACAGGTTGCCCTTGATGCCGTTCCAGGGGCCCATGTTCTCGGGCTCCTCCTGCAACCAGAGGATCTCGCGGCAGTTCGGGTAGCGAGCGAGCTCGGCGGCGATGGCCTCGAACGGCCACGGGAAGAGCTGCTCGACGCGAGCGACCGCCACCGGCGCGCCCAGCTCGTCGCGCTTGGCGATCGCTTCGTGGCCGACCTTCCCGGACGCGAGGATCAGGCGGGTCACCGAGCTCGGGTCGACGCCGGAGGTGTCGGGGAGCAGCTCGAGGAAGCTGCCCTTCGTGAGCTCGTCGACGGTGGACCGGTACGACTTCGCCCGCAGGCCCGACTTCGGCGTGAAGATGACGAGCGGCTTGCGGACGCTGCGGTGCATCTGACGGCGGAGCAGGTGGAAGTACTGCGCGGACGTGGTGGCGTTGACCACCTGGATGTTGTCCTCGGCGCAGAGGATCAGGAACCGCTCGATGCGGGCCGAGCTGTGCTCGGGACCCTGCCCCTCGTAGCCGTGGGGGAGCAGCATCACGAGCCCGGAGGTCTGGTGCCACTTGTCCTCGGCCGACACGAGGAACTGATCGATGATGATCTGCGCGCCGTTCATGAAGTCGCCGAACTGCGCCTCCCAGATCACGAGCGCCTCGGGGTTCACCACCGAGTAGCCGTACTCGAACCCGAGCGCGGCGTACTCGGAGAGCAGCGAATCGTAGATCCAGAACTGGGTGTCCTCGGAGCAGAGCGACGCGAGCGACAGGTGCTCCTCACCGGTCTCGTAGTCGACCAGCGTGGAGTGCCGCTGCGAGAACGTGCCGCGACGCGAGTCCTGGCCTGCGAGGCGGACCGAGGTGCCTTCGAGCAGCAGCGAACCGAACGCGAACGCCTCGGCGAGCGCCCAGTCGACCTCGCCGCCTTCGTACATCTTCGTGCGGTTCTCGAACTGGCGGACCAGCTTCGGGTGGATCGTGAAGCCCTCCGGCACCGTGGAGAGGGCCGAGTAGATGCGGTCGAGGCGGTCCTTGGACACACCGGTCTCCACGTGCGGCAACACGCCCGCCGCCGGGGGCGGCGGCAGCGCCATGACCTCGGACCCGGGGGCCTGCTCGCGGGTGTCCTCGAACGCTCCCTGCAGCTTGGCGTTGAAGTCGGCGAGCGCTGCCTCGGCCTCCTCGAGGGAGATGTCGCCACGACGGACGAGCACCTCGGTGTAGAGCTTGCGCACGCTCCGCCGCTGGTCGATCGCCTGGTACATGAGCGGCTGGGTGTAGCTCGGGTCGTCGCCCTCGTTGTGACCGTGGCGGCGGTAGCACACCATGTCGATCACGACGTCCTTGTGGAACCGCTGGCGGTAGGCGAACGCGAGCTTCGCCACCCGGACGCACGCCTCGGGGTCGTCGCCGTTCACGTGGAAGATCGGGGCCTGCACGGTCTTCGCCACGTCGGTGCAGTACTCGGAGCTGCGAGCTGCGTCGGGCGACGTGGTGAACCCGAGCTGGTTGTTGATGATCACGTGGACCGTGCCGCCCACCCGGTAGCCCTTGATGAGCGACAGGTTGAGGGTCTCGGCCACGACGCCCTGGCCGGCGAAGGCGGCGTCGCCGTGCATCAGCACCGGGAGGACCGGGAACTTGAAGCTCCGGTCGTAGGCGATCTGGTCCATGTGCGCCCGAGCCATGCCCTCGACCACCGGGTTCACGGCCTCGAGGTGGCTGGGGTTCGCGGCGAGCTCGATCGGGATGGTGTTGCCCTTGCGGGACGTGAAGATGCCCGTCTGGCCGAGGTGGTACTTCACGTCGCCGGAGCCCTGGATCGAGTCGGGGTCGACCCAGCCCTCGAACTCCTTGAAGAGCTGTTCCTGCGACTTGCCGACGATGTTGACCAGCACGTTGAGCCGGCCGCGGTGCGCCATGCCGAGCACCGCGCCGCGCAGCTGGTCGTCGGCGGCGCGCTGGAGGATCGCATCGAGGATCGGGATCAGCGACTCGGCGCCTTCGAGGCCGAACCGCTTCTGGCCCACGAACTTGGTGCCCAGGAACTTCTCGAGCGCCTCGGCCGCGTTCAGCCGGTCGAGGATGTGTCGCTGCTCGTCGGGGTCGATGCTGAGCGGCGCACCCTCCACCTGCTCCTGGATCCAGCGCTTCTCCTCGACGCTCTGGATGTGGGTGTACTCGATGCCGATCGTGCGGCAGTAGGCGTCGCGCAGCGTGTGGAGGATGTCGCCGAGCTTCATCCGCTCCTCGCCGCCCACCGGCGCGTACACGCTCTGGTCGACGCCGGTGAGGAACTCGCGGTCGAGGTCCCAGATGGTCAACCCGTAGGTGGCCGGGTCCAGCTCGGCGTGCATGTGCGGGGGCTCGGCGGCGAGCGGGTCGAGGTCGGCGATGAGGTGGCCGCGCACGCGGTGCATGTTGATCAGCTGCGCCACCTGCATCTGCTTGACGAGCATCGACTCTTCGCGGTCGACCGGGTTCACGTCCCGTCGCCACTCGACCGCGGTGTACGGCACCCCGATCGACTCGAAGATCGACTCGTAGAACTCGTCGTCGCCGAGGAGGAGGTCGGCCACCTTCTTCAGGAAGATGCCGGACTCGGCGCCCTGGATGATCCGGTGGTCGTAGGTGGACGAGATCGTCATCACCTTCGAGATGCCGAGGTCGGCGATCGTGTGGGGATCGGCGGCCGCGTACTCGGTGGGGTAGGCCAGCGAGCCGACGCCCACGATGACGCCCTGGCCCTGCATCAGCCGCGGGACGGAGCGCTCGGTGCCGATCGTGCCCGGGTTGGTGAGGGTCACGGTGGCGCCCGCGAAGTCGTCCGGCGTCAGCTTGTTCGAGTTGGCCTTGCGGATGAGGTCGTCGTAGGCCGCCATGAACTCGGCGAACGACTTCGACTCGGCGTCGCGGATGACCGGCACGACCAGCGTGCGGCTGCCGTCGCGCTTCTCGAGGTCGACCGCCAGCCCGAGGTTGACCTGCGAGCTCTTCACGACCCGCGGCTTGCCGTCGGCCCCCTCGACGAACGAGTTGTTCATCACCGGCACGTGGTCGGCGATGGCGCGGACGATCGCGTAACCGATGATGTGGGTGAAGCTGACCTTCCCGCCACGGGTGCGGCCGAGGTAGCCGTTGATCACCGAGCGGTTGACCTCGAGCAGCTTCGCCGGGATCTCGCGGTAGCTGGTGGCGGTGGGGACCGCCAGGCTCCGCTCCATGTTCTCGACGATGCGGGCTGCGACGCCGCGGATGGGCTCGCCCGGCTCCTCCGCGGGCGCCTCGGCGGCCGGTGCAGGGGCCGGCGCGGTCGGAGCAGGTGCCTGCTGGGGTGCCTGCGCTGCCGGTGTCGGGGCCTCAGGGGCGGCAGGTGCAGCCGTGGCGCCGTCGGCGGATCCGTTCCCGTGCGAGCCCGGGGGTGCGCTGTGGCCGAGCCGGCGGTAGTCGGCGAAGAAGTCCTGCCAGTTCTCGCTGACCGACGAGGGGTCGGAGGAGTACTGCTCGAACATCTCGTCGACGAGCCAGGCGTTGGGACCGAGTGTCTCGCTGCGCAAATCGTCGCTCACACCAGCCGAGCCTATCGGTCTGCAGGAGGGCTTCCGGGTAGCCTCCCCGCCCCCGTCGGCGCCGATCCGGGCACCGGGCGGCAGGTTTCGGGGCCGCCGCTAGATTCGCTCGGGTGCTGATCGCGACCTGGAACGTGAACTCGCTGAACGCCCGGATGCCTCGGGTGGAGGAGTGGATCCAGCAGGTGCAGCCCGACGTCCTCTGCATGCAGGAGACGAAGATGAGCGACGCCCAGTTCCCGGCGATGGCGTTCGCGGCGATGGGCTACGAGTCGGTCCACCACGGCCAGGGGCGTTGGAACGGCGTGGCGATCCTGTCCAAGGTCGGGCTCGAGGACCCGATCGCCGGGTTCGAGGACGGTGCGGACGCCGACCCCGACGCCCGCATCGTGTGGGCCACCTGCGGCGGGGTGCGCGTCGCCTCGGTGTACGTGCCCAACGGCCGGGAGCTGGGTCACGACCACTACTACTACAAGCTCGCCTGGCTGAAGCGGCTGCGGGCGCACCTCGACGCCCACCACAGCCCCGACGAGCTGCTCGTGATCCTGGGCGACTGGAACATCGCTCCCGACGACCGCGACGTGTGGAGCCCCAAGGCGTTCAAGGGGTCGACCCATGTGAGCGAGCCGGAACGGCAGGCGCTCGCCGAGCTGAAGGAGTGGGGTCTCGTCGACGTGTTCCGGGAGCGCTACGACGCCGGCGGCCTCTTCTCCTACTGGGACTACCGCGCCGGCGACTTCCACCAGCGGCGTGGGATGCGGATCGACTACCTGCTCGCGTCGCGGGCGCTGGCCGAGCACTCGGTCTCGGATCTCATCGACCGCAACGCACGCAAGGGAACCAAGCCCTCCGACCACGCGCCTGTGCTCGGCCTGTTCGACCTGCCGCGAGGAGCCTGACGATGACGCTCGACGACGACCAGGCCGACGCCACGGCGGCCGACCTCGCGAGCAGCCGGATCGAGCGGCTGCACGCCCTGGAGATGACGCCGCGGCGCGCTGAGATGCACCGGCTCGCGGCCGCCAACCGGGCCGTGATCGAGCACCTCGTCTCCACGACGGCCACCGTCGAGCAGCTGGCAGAAGCGGCCGACGCCCTGGAGGCCGTGGCCGAGCTGCTGGCCAACATGCCAACCGGCCTGTCCTACGAGGGCTTCGCCGAGGCGGCGAACGCCGGCGCAGCGATCACCGAGCAGGCGCGGGCGATGATGTCGGGTGAGTTCCGCGCCGACGAGTCCGAGGCCTTCGCCTTCTTCGACCACAGCCCGTTCATCGGGTTGGCCAACCCGCTGTCGCCTCCCATCGACCTTCGCTACCGGGAGGACCGGGTGGAGGGCACGGTCACGTTCGGGGCCGCGTACGAGGGGCCTCCCGGCTGCGTGCACGGGGGCTACGTCGCCGCCGCGTTCGACGAGCTGCTCGGCGCCACCCAGTCGCTGTCGGGCACGGCCGGCATGACGGCTCGACTGATCGTGAACTACCGGTCGCCCACGCCGCTGCGCACCGAGCTCCGGCTGGAGGGCGAGCTGACGGGCGTGGAGGGCCGCAAGATCTCCACGGTGGGCCGGATCTTCGCCGGGGACACGCTGTGTGGCGAGGCCGAGGGGCTGTTCATCTCGTTCGATGGGGAGCGCTTCAGGGCGTTGCTCGAGGAGCGCGGCCATCTGATGGGCGACGCCTCGTAGGGGCCTCGTCGGCGGGGCTCACCCCTGTTTCGTTGTGCAAGGTCGGCCCGATCGGGCCGACATTGCACAACAGAACCCCGAGGGGGAGCGGCTTCAGCGCTCGAATGCTCGGGCGATGCGGTGCACGGTCTTCCAGGTGCGGGTGGTCACGGCCTTCCCGTACGTCCGCTCCATCAGCGACATCACGTCCGGCGTCTTCGCCCCGGTGGTGTCGATCACGAAGAAGACCGCCTGCCGCTGCTCTGTCAGCACCCGGTAGCCGTCGCCGTCGGGCGGCAGCTCGACCTTCGACGACGGCCGCCGCTTGAGGAACGTGACGTTGCACCGGGCTGTGGGGTGGTCGTCGTAGCCGTCGAACACGTCGAGGCGGGTGAGCGATTCGATCTGGCTGCGGCTCCGGACGATCGTCGAGCACGGCGCGCCCAGGTGATCGAGCAACGCCGCCTCGATCCGGTCCTCCAGGGAGGGTCGCTTCGTCTCGTCGCTGCGGAAGACGTAGTTCCCGCTGGAGATGACCGCTCGGACGTCATCGAGCCCCGCACCTTCGAGCACCTTCACGAGCACGGCATTGCGCATCTTCGGGTTGCCCGGTCCGATCCCTCGCAACAGCGCGACGTGCTCCACGCACCCAACGTACGCGCCTGACCGTTCGATCTCGGGCAGGAAACGACCGGAACGCGGTCGTTTCCCGCCCGAGCTCGTCCTGCGCGGAGGGGGCCGTGGGTCGTACGAGGGTCACCTGTCGGTGGCACCTCTGGACCTTTGCCCCTGGTGGCCGACGGCGCTCGGTGGTGCGATGGAACCTGAGTCCGCTCCCGAAGTCGAGGAGGTCGGGGAGGCATGGCACGGATCGTCGTCGGAACCGATGGGTCGCCCAAGGCGCAGCTGGCGCTCGACTGGGCAGTGGAGGAAGCACGCCTCCGGGACGCAGAGTTGGTGGTGGTGCGGACGTGGCACCCGCCGTACGTCGGCGACGCCGCCTACGGCTACGTCGAGGTGAGCGACGCGATCCGCGATGCCGCCACCTCCGACCTGGAGGACGCAGCGAAGGCCGCCGAGGAGGCGCTCGGGCGTCCGGTGCGGCGGGTGGTGCGCTGCGGGGGCGCAGCGGATGAGCTGATGGAGGAGGCGAAGGGCGCCGACCTCCTGGTGGTCGGAGCGAGGGGCCACGGCGGTTTCCTCGGGCTCCTCCTCGGCTCGGTCGCGGAGCGGGTGGCCCGCCACGCGCCCTGCCCCGTGGTGATCGTGCGGGAGAGCAAGGACTGACGCCCCCAACCCGCGCTCGGGCTCACTCGTTCGTCGAGGCGATGCGCTCGCGGACCAGGCGGCGGACCTCGGCCGTGGCGTCGGTGACCTCGCCGGATGCGCTCCGATCTAGCTCGTCCAGCCCGCGGAGGAGCACCTCGTGGTCGATCGGGAGCGGTCCCCATTCGTCTGCGACGAGGAGATAGGTCCACACCAGGTCGTAGGCGTCGTCGACGTCCCCGGTCTCGGCGATCTCTCGCAGTGCCTCGACGAAGGCGTCGGCTGCGTCCTGAACACGGTCTCGCTCGGCCGCCCATTGCAGCATCTGTCCCAGCACCAGGACCCGATCGTGTTCCGTTCGATAGGTGTGGTCCGCGATGAAGTAGGCGCCGCGCCCGAGGAGCGCCTCCACGATGCGCCCGCCGTCGAGCCAGCTGTAGACCTGCGGGTTCATCGCTCAGGTGTCCATCTCCCCGACCCCCTCTCTGCGCTGGTCACCTTAAGTGAGCGGCGAGATGCCGGGCCGGCCCAACCCGCGCTCGATTTCGTTGTGCAAGGTCGGCCCGATCGGGCCGACCTTGCACCCCAGAACGGGGGCGGGTGGGAGAGGCGGGGAAGGGTCAGGCGGGGTGGGTCAGCTGGCTTCGGCGACGATGCGCAGCAGGTCGGGGCCGAACCGCTGCGCCTTCACCGGGCCGATGCCCGGCACCGCGAGGAGCGCCCGCTGGCTGGACGGCCGTGCAGCGGCCACCGCCTGCAGCGTGGCGTCGTTGAAGATGACGTAGGCCGGGACGTCGGCCGCCTTGGCGTGCTGGCGACGCCACTCGCGGAGCGCTTCGAAGAGCGGCAGGTCGTCCTCGGCCACGTCGACGCCGCGCTTGCTCCGCTCCTTCCGAGACGACCCCTGGCTGGAGCGGATCACCGCACGTTGCTTGGCCACCGCCCGGCCCAGGTCGACGGGGTCGTGGCGGTCGCTCAGCAGTTCGAGCGCCAGGTGGATGCTCTCGAGGTACGGCGAGGGGCGTCGGCGCACCGTCTTGGTGCCGAACGTGCGACGTTCGGCGGCCGAGCACCAGAGCACCTGCTCGGCGCGGGTGAGCGCCACGTAGAGCAGCCGGCGCTCCTCGGCGCGGGCCTCGGACGTGGTGGCGTGGTGGATCGGCACCATGCCGTCCTCGAGGCCGGCCACGTGCACGATCGGCCACTCGAGGCCCTTCGCCGCGTGGAACGTGGCGAGGTCGACGGCGTCGCCGCCACCGGTCCCGTCGTCGGACTTCAGCGAGGACGCAAGCCACGACTCGAACCCGGACGGGGTCCCCTCGGGGTCGAGGTCGAGGTACTCGCGGCCCAGGCGCACGAGCTCGGCCACGTTCGCTGCCCGCTCGGCCGTGAGCCCCAACGTGGTGCCCGTGACCCCGGCCGCTGGGGCGCTGGCTCCACCGGCCGGTGCGTCGTCGTCGACCGGGTCGTCGAACCCTTCGGCCAGCTCGGAGTCGAGGAGCTCGTCGTCGTCGGCGACCGGGGTGGAGCCGTCGGGCGCCGTGTCGGCGGGAAGTCTGCCCTCGAGCTCGCGCAGCTTCTCGTCGAGGCGACCCGGGCCCCGCCGGAGGGCGCGCAGCGCGTCCTTGATCTCGGGGAGCTCGCCGAACCGCTGCCCGCCGCGGCTGCGGAACGGGATGCCCGCCTTGCGGAACGCCTCTTCGATGACGGGGAGCTGCGCGTTGGTGCGCACCAGCACGGCCTGCGCCGACCACGGGCGGCCGGGGGCGTGGGCGTCGCGGACACGGCGGGCGATCGAACGGGCCTCCGCTTCCTCGTCGGCTGCCATCACCACCTTCGGGATCGGCCCGTCGCCCCGCGTGGGCACCAGCTGGACCGGCGCCCGGGTGCCGGGGCGGCGCTGCTCCTGGTCGATCGGCGCCGCCAGCACCGTGTTGGCCACGCCGAGGATCTGCGGCGTGGAGCGGTAGTTGTGGCTGAGCTCCACGTACTCGGCGCCGGGGAACCACTCGTCGAACCGCGTGAGGTAGGAGGCGTCGGCGCCGTTCCACGAGTAGATCGCCTGGTTCGGGTCGCCCACGACGCACAGGTCGGTGCGGTCGCCGAGCCACGCCTGCAGCAGCTCGAACTGGAGGGCGTTGACGTCCTGGAACTCGTCGACGAAGAGGTGCCGGTAGCGCCAGCGGCGGGCGGCTGCGTACTCGGGGTCGCGGACGATGTCGCGGGTGGCGAGGCGCAGCAGGTCGTCGAAGTCGACCATCCGGCGAGCGAGCTTCTCTTCCTCGTACCGGGCGAACACCTTGGCGACGGTGTCGAGGTCGACGCCGGGCGACCGCACCGCCTTCGCCGCCTCGGTGGGGTAGCGGTCAGCCGGGATGAGGCGAGCCTTGGCCCACTCGATCTCGCCTGCGACGTCGAGCGGCGCCGAGCGCGACCGGGTGTTCATGAGCCGGGCGATGAAGCCCACCTTGCGGTCGAGCACCGAGGGCGGTGTGATGCCGCGCTCGGCCCAGCGCTGGCGGAGCTGGGAGAAGGCGATGGCATGGAAGGTGCCGGCGTGCACCGGCGCGCCGAGGCCCAGGGCGCCGACGCGCTGGCGCAGCTCGGACGCGGCCTTGCGGGTGAACGTGACCGCCAGCACCCGGCTGGGCTCGATCTCGCCCTGCAGCACGCGGTGCGCGATCCGCCGGGTGAGCACGCGGGTCTTTCCGGAGCCCGCACCGGCCAGGATCGCGAGCGGGGCGGCCTGCGTGGTGACGGCGCGGGCCTGCGCGTCGTTCAGCCCTGCGAGCAACCCGTCGGTGCGGGCGGGCGCATCCTGTTCGTCCCACAGCTCCATCGGCGGCGACCCTACCGAAGGGGTGTGACGGTCCTGCGGGCCGGGCGTGGTCACGAGAACTACCTTTCCGCCATGGGCATCCCGCAGTCGCACCTGAACGAGCAGGAGGAGGTCGTCTTGGACCTCCATCCGCACTGGTGGTTCCTGACCCCTCGGGCCGTGCTCCTCGTGGTGTCGATCGCAGCGGCGGTGACGGCGCTCGTCATCCAGCCCGAGGCGTCGAGCGACGTGGAGTGGTACCACTCCGCCGCCAAGTGGGGCGCCGCGGTGCTGCTCCTCCTCGCCCTCCTCTGGTTCCTCGTCCGGGTGGTCCAGTGGGCCACCACCGACTTCGTCGTCACGAACGAGCGGTGCATCTTCCGCACCGGGGTCATCGCCAAGAAGGGCGTGGAGATCCCCCTCGACCGGATCAACACCGTGTTCTTCAACCAGAGCGCCTTCGAGCGGGTGCTGGGCGCGGGTGACATCGGGATCGAGTCGGCGGGGGAGCACTCCCGGCAGGACTTCTCCGACATCCGGCGGCCCGCGCACGTGCAGAAGGTCATCTACCGGGAGATGGAGAACTACGAGAACCGGCGCCAGGACCGCCTCGGGGCTGCGGTGCGAGGCGGGCAGCACCACGAGCCGTCCATCCCCGCGCAGATCGCCGAGCTCGACGAGCTGCGCGAGCGCGGCGTGATCACCGACGAGGAGTTCGAGGCGAAGAAGGCCGAGCTGCTCGAGCGGATGTAGAGGACGGGCCGCGCTGGGGACAGCCCGGAAGGGCTCCCGCGGATCGGACTCAGCTCACCGAGGCGCCCGCGGACGCCCTGACCCGCCACGCCCGGCGCCCCGCACCCGGAACGACCGCCGGGTCGACCGCCGGGTCGTGCGCCACCACGACGCACCCGCCGAAGCCGGCGCCCGTGAGCCGCACGCCGATGACGCCCGGCGTTCCTGCCAGCTCCTCCACCAGCGCGTCCAGCACCGGCGTCGACACCTCGAAGTCGTCGCGGAGCGAGGCGTGCGAGGCGGCCATGGCGTCGCCCAACGCACCGAGGTCCCCCTCCAGCAGCGCGCGTGCGGCCCGGCGGACCCGCTCGTTCTCCGAGACGACGTGGCGCGCTCGCCGCCGGATGACGGGGTCGTCCAGTCGAGCGACGTCGGCCGGGGTCGCGGTCCGCAGCGGTCCGATGACCGCCTCGGCGGCCTCGCACTGGGCGCGGCGCTCGGCGTAGGCCGACCCGGCCAGCTCCCGCTCCTGGCCCGAGTGCACGACGGTGATCGCCACCGAAGCCGGGACCGCGATCGGCGTGATGTCGAGCGAGTGGCAGTCGATCAGCAGGGCGTGCCCTTCGACCCCTGCGGCTGACGCGAGCTGGTCCATGATCCCGCACGGCACCCCGCTCGCGGCCTCCTCGGCGTCGCGGCAGAGCGCGGCGAGCTCACGGGGGTCGTCCGGGCCCCCGAGGGCGAGCGCGGTCGCCACCTCCAGAGCGGCGCTCGACGACAGGCCCGACCCCTGCGGCAAGGTGGAGCTGACCGTCCCCTCGATGCCATCGGTCGAGCCGAGCTGCGCTGCTACACCGGCCACGTAGCGGCCCCACGCCGGCTCGACCCGCTGAGGGTCGGCGATCGGGAGGTCGACCTCGAGCGGCTCGGCCTGCACGTCCGACCGGAGCGAGATCCGACCCACCAGCGTGGTGACCTCCATCGTGATCCCGAGGTCGATCGCCATCGGGAGGACCAGCCCGCCGGTCGTGTCGGTGTGGTCCCCGATCAGGTTCACCCGACCCGGTGCCCAGACCCGTCTCGTCGTCACGGCGGCCAACGTAGGGGAGCGCGGTGGGGCGGCGCGAGGCCGGAGGGGACCGCACCGTGCCACGCACCGAGGTGGCGCCAGCACGGAGTGCGCGGGTAGCGATCCGGAGAGTGGTCGTTAGACTCCGGCCCGAGCCGCACGACGACGAGGAGTCACACATGCGTCGAGGGGACCTGGCGGCCGGAGCGTCGCGCCCGCACCCCACCTCCACCCCGCTTCTGTCACGCGTGGTGCGACGAAACCGTCGCACCCTGCGGGACAGAAGCGCCGGGAGGCCACGTCACCGGCGGCTGACCGCCCACGTGCTGGTGGGTGCTGCCGTCGCCCTGGTCGCGACGCTGGCGCCGGTGCCACAGCTGCGATGGGTCGAACAGGCCGTCAGCGTCCGCATCGGCATCGAACCGGTGGCCGCCGAGGAAGCGGCCACACCTCCGGGCGCCCCCGAGGAGGCGCCCCCTGGGGTCGAGCAGTCACGCCGCGTCGAGGCGGCGTCGCTCGACGCCGGCCGCTTCGACATGATCGGCCTCTCCCCGGGCGGCCACACCCACGAGCCGATGTTCGTCCGCACCCGCACCGACGGCGAGTGGTCCGAGTGGATGGAGCTCGAGGTCCACCACGGCGGCGGGCCCGACGACGGCTCGGCCGAGGAGATCGCCAGCCGTTCGATCGGCACGGGCGAGACCACCGACGGCATCTGGGTCGGCGGTGCCGACGCCTTCGAGGTGAACCTGCCCGAGGAGGTGGGTGACGCCGAGGTGATCCTGGTCCGCAACGAGCAGCGCGCCGAGGTGGTCGCCGCAGACGCCGAGCCCGCCGGGGCGGCAGAGGCGGCTCCGCCCATCCACACCCGCTCCGCCTGGGGTGCCCGGCCGGCCAGGTCCGGCGCCAGCTACGGGTCCGCCGTCCGCATGGGCGTGGTGCACCACTCGGTCACCGGCAACGGCTACTCGGCCGCCGAGGTCCCCGCGATCATCCGCTCGATCCAGGCGTACCACATGGACGGGAACGGCTGGAGCGACATCGGGTACAACTTCGTCGTCGACCGCTTCGGCCGCATCTGGGAGGGCCGCGGAGGGGGCATCGACCGGGCCGTGGTGGGCGCCCACGCCGGGGGCTTCAACACCGGGACCGTCGGCGTGATGCTGCTCGGCGACTTCACCAACGCCGTCCCCAGCGCTGCAGCGCTCGACGCAGCGGGACGGGTCATCGGTTGGAAGCTGTTCCTCGACGGCGCCGACCCGAGCGGGACCGTGGCGTTCACCTCCGGCGGCAGCAACACCATCCCCGCCGGCGTCACCCGGACGTTCCCGCGCGTGATCGCCCACCGCGACGTGGGGGCCACCGGATGTCCGGGCAGCCAGCTCTACTCGCGCCTGGGTGCGGTGCGCTCGGTGGCGAAGGCCGACTACGACCGCCTGTACCGGGAGCACATGCCGTTCGGCTCGGTCGACGTCAGGACCGGTGGCGGCGGCACGGTGACCGTGCAGGGCTGGGTCATCGACCCCGACGTGGCCGGCGGCACCGGTCAGGTCCGCCTGTCGATCCCCGGGCGCAGCGTCACCGTGACGGCCGATGGCAACCGCCCCGACGTGGCCGCCGTCTACCCGGCGTTCGGTCCCGCTCATGGGTTCACCGCAACCCTCCAGGGCCTGCCGCCTGGGCGCTACCGGGCGTGCGTCACGTTCCTCAACCCGGGTCCGGGTGTCGACGTCGACGCCGGCTGCAGCGACGTCTCTGTCGGGTTCCCCGGCACCGGACCGCCGGTGGGCCGGATCTCGTCGATGACGGGCGGACCGGGCGCGGTGACCGTGACGGGCTGGGTGGTCGACCCCGACACCCACGGGCCGGCGGATGTCCGCCTCACGATCGCGGGGCGCACCATCACGGCGAGGGCAGACCGGCCCCGCAACGACCTGACCGGGGTGCCGGGCGCGTACGGGAACGCCCACGGGTTCGAGATCACCGTCACCGGGCTGACCGGCGGCACGATCACCGCCTGCCTCGCCGGGGTCAACGTCGGGCCGGGCGAGGACCTCAGCTTCGGCTGCACCAGCGTGAACCTGCCCACCGGCCGTCCGTTCGGATCGTTCGACGTGGCCACCTGGTCGAACGGCACCATCGAGGTCGCCGGCTGGGCCATCGACCCCGACACCACGGAGCCGGTGGACATCGAGTTCTTCGTCGACGGGGTGCCGAGGGCGGGCACGATCGCCTTCCGCCACCGTCCCGACGTGGGGCGCGTCCACCCTCTGTACGGCGATCACCACGGGTTCAGCCACCGGTTCTCGATGTCGCTCGCACCCGGCCCGCACGAGATCTGCGTGCGAGCCGTGGACACCACCGACCGCCAGCGAGTGCTGATCGGCTGCAAGCCGATCACCGTGCCGGGCGCGGTGGCGTCGGAGCCGAAGGGCGCCATCACCGCCATCGGCGGTGGGCAGCGCACGATCGGGGTGGCAGGCTGGGCCCTCGACACGGCGAACACGGCTCCCGTGTGGGTGTGGATCGTGGTGGACGACCAGTGGCACTTCGTGCCGGCGAACCGTCCGATGTGGGGCCTCGCCTTCTTCTACCCGCGCCACGGCGACGACCATGGCTACGCGGCCTTCATCCGGGCGAACCCCGGCGCGCGCCGAGTGTGCGTCGCGTCCTTCACGGTCGATCTGACCGCACTGGCGATGCACGCCTGCCACACGGTCGGGGTCGCTCCCTGACCCTGGGTTGACCCCTACGGCCCGTCCGGCCCCGACCGCATCCGCGGCAGGGGCCGGGCCGCCGCACCTACCATCGCCGCCGTGACGGTCAGAGTCGGCTTCCTCGGCGCTGGGTTCATCGCCAACCTGCATGCGTTCCAGCTGGGTCGCTGCGACACCGACCACGCCGTGGTCGCCGTGCACGACCCCGATCCCGAACGTGCGGCCTCCTTCAGCGAGTGGAAGGGCGCCAAGGTGCTCGATTCGCCCGAAGCGGTGGTGGAGGCGAGCGACGCGGTCTTCATCTGCACCTGGACGGCAGCGCATCCGGCCAACCTCCGTGCGGTGCTCGACGCCGGGAAGGCCGTGTTCCTCGAAAAGCCCATCGCGGTCGACCTCGCCACGGCCCGACAGATGGCAGTGGAGGTGACGGAAGCGGGCGTCGTGAACATGGTGGGCCTGGTGTTGCGGTCTTCGCCCGCGCTGCTGGCGCTCCGCGAGCTGGTCCGCGACCCCGAGGCCGGCCGTCTCATGAACATCACGTTCCGCGACGACCAGTACATCCCCGTCCAGGGGATGTACGGCTCGGACTGGCGGGGCGACCGCGAGCGTGCCGGAGCGGGCGCGCTGTTGGAGCACTCGATCCACGACCTCGACATGCTCGAGTGGTTGGGAGGCCCGATCGAGACGATCTCGGCGCACACGGCCGGGTTCCACGGTCTCGACGGCATCGAGGACTCGGTGTCCCTGCTCGCCCGCTACGAGAGCGGCGCGAGCGCCACCCTCACCTCGGTGTGGCACGACATCCTCAGCCGCCCGTCGCTCCGCCGCCTCGAAGCGTTCAGCGAGCGGAGCCTCGCCACGCTGGAGGGCGACCTGGTGGGCCCGGTCCGCTGGCAGCGGCAGCCCCTCGGCTCGTCCGACCCCGACGACACGCACACGGGCGTGGTCGACGACGCCACGATCGAGCCCTGGCTCGCCCAGCGGGGGATCGAGGCGGTGATCGCAGAGGAGCTGTTCCTCCGGGCCGTCGAGGCAGGCGGGCCGTCGCCCGGCCCCACGATCGAGGACGCTGTTCGGGCACACGTGCTGGTCGACGCCGCCTACCGATCGGCGGCCGAAGGGGGCACCCCGCAACACGTCGCCCCATGACGCGGCTGGGCGTCTCGGCGGCGCTCGTCGACGGGCGGTGGCTGCCCGGCGACGTGGCGATCGCCGACGGGCGGATCGAGGCGGTGGGCCTCCAACCGGCGAGGGGGACCCACGTCGCCGTGTCGGGTTTCGTCGACCGGCAGCTCAACGGCTTCGCCGGGGTCGATCTGAAGAGAACCGACCGAGCGGGCTACGCCGCCGTGGGGGAGGCGTTGCTCCGCCACGGCGTCACCTCCTACCTGCCCACCTTCTACTCGGCGACCCCCGAGGAGTACGTCGACGCACTGGGCGTGCTCAGGGAGGTGCACGCGGATCCGCCGGCGGGGGCCCGAGCGCTGGGCGCCCACCTCGAGGGGCCGTTCCTCAACCCCGCCTGGGCCGGGGCGCACCACCGCGCCCGGCTGCTCGACCCCGACCTCGACCTGGCGGATCGCCTCCTCGACGCCGGGCCCGTCGACCTCGTCACCGTGGCGCCCGAGCTGCCGGGTGGGCGTGACCTGGTCCGCCACCTCGTCGCCCGTGGCGTGCGGGTGAGCATCGGCCACTCCGACGCCACGGCCGAGCAGTGCCGCGAGGCCTTCGACGCCGGCGCCTCGATGCTGACCCACTGCTTCAACGCCCACCGCCGCTTCGCCGGCCGCGACCCCGGACCTGCCGGCGCGGCGCTGGCAGACCCGCGGGTCAGCGTCGGCCTGATCGCGGACGGCGTCCACGTGGCCGACGACGCGCTCCGGCTCGTGGCCACGGCGGCGGGGGAGCGGATGGTCCTCGTCACCGACGCCATCGGTCCCGCCGGCACCGACGCCACCCAGTGGGGGAGCGGCGCAGCGACCGTGACCATCGGGGACGGTGCCGCTCGGCTCGCGGACGGCACCCTGGCCGGCAGCGTGGCCACGATGGACGCCTGCGTCCGCCACATGATCGCGCTGGGGGTCCCGACCGAGGTGGTGCTGCGCGCCGCCGGCGGTGATCGCCTGCGACCGGGCGGCCCCGAGGATGTCGTGGTGCTCGACGACACCTGGCACGTGGTGCACGCAGCGGTCGCCGGCTTTTGACCCGTCCCATCTCATCGGCGACCATTCCGCGGTGACGATCGTGGGGGCCAACGGGATCGAGATCTGGTACGACGAGTTCGGAGACCCGGACGCTCCCGTGCTGCTGCTGGTGAGCGGGCTCGGCGCCCACGCCACCGGCTACCGCCCTGGGTTCTGCGAGGCGTTCGCCGACCGCGGCCTCCGCGTGATCCGCTTCGACAACCGGGACGTGGGCCTCTCCACGCACCGCGAGGACTGGAGCTACACGCTCTCCGACATGGCCGCCGACGCGGTCGGGCTGATGGACGCGCTCGACATCGAGACGGCGCACGTGTGGGGCGCGTCGATGGGCGGGATGATCGCCCAGACGATGGCGATCGAGCACTCGGGCCGACTCGACACGCTCACCTCCGTGATGTCCACCACCGGTGAGCCCGGCGTGGGCGGGCCCGACCCGACCATCCTCACGGACCTCCTCGCCCTCTCCGGTCCGGCCGCCACGCTCGACGACGCGATCGAGGCGGGAGTAGCGCTCGCTCGGCTGATCGGCAGCCCCGGCGACCTCTTCGACGAGGAGGAGCACCGCGCCCGGACCGTCGAGGCCGTCAGCCGCGCCTACGACCCCGTCGGCACGACGCGCCAGCTCTCCGCCATCGTCGGTTCGGGCTCACGTGCCGAGGGCCTCGCCCAGCTCGACCTTCCCACCCTCGTGCTCCACGGCGACCGGGACCCGCTCGTCGACATCTCGGGCGGTCGGCGCACCGCCGAGCTGGTGCCGGGTGCCCGGTTCGTCGAGGTGGAGGGCATGGGCCACGACATGCCGCCGGCGCTGTGGCCCCACTACGTCGAGGTGACCATCGACCACATCGCCGCTCACGCGGCCTGACCGCGGCGACGCCCGCACCCCCCTACGGAGGCAGCCATGGGACCACTCGACGGACTTCGCATCATCGAGATCGCCGGCATCGGCCCCGGCCCCTTCGCGGCGATGATGCTCGCCGACATGGGTGCGGACGTGATCCGCGTCGACCGTGCGTCGAACGCGGTCGGCGGTGATCCGGCCTCGCCGCCCGCCGACGTGCTCAACCGTGGGCGCCGCTCGATCGCCATCGACCTCAAGTCCCCCGAGGGCGTGGAGACGCTGTTGGACCTCGTCGAGCACGCGGATGCGCTGGTCGAGGGCTTCCGGCCCGGTGTCGCAGAGCGCGGCGGCTACGGCCCCGACGTCTGCCTCGAGCGGAACCCGAAGCTGGTGTACGGCCGCATGACGGGCTGGGGCCAGGAGGGCCCGTACTCGCACACGGCGGGCCACGACATCAACTACATCGCCCTCTCCGGCGTGCTCGAGCACCTCGGGCGGGCGGGGGAGAAGCCCACCCCGCCGATCAACCTCGTCGGCGACTTCGGGGGCGGCGGCATGCTCATGGCGTTCGGTGTGGCGTGCGGCATCGTCTCCGCTCAGCGCACCGGCAGCGGCCAGGTCGTCGACGCGGCGATGGTGGACGGCTCGGCGATCCTCATGACGATGATGTGGGCGTTCACCCACATGGGCATCTGGAACCCCGAGCGCGGCACCAACATGTTGGACACCGCCGCCCACTACTACGACACCTACGAGACCGCCGACGGTCGCCACGTGTCCATCGGGTCGATCGAGCCGCAGTTCTACGCCGAGCTGCTCCGCCTCACCGGCCTCGAGGGCGAGGAGCTGCCGCACCAGCAGGACCGGGCCCAGTGGCCGGCACTCAAGGAGCGCCTCGCCGAGATCTTCCGCTCGAAGACCCGCGACGAGTGGTGCGAGATCATGGAGGGGACCGACGTGTGCTTCGCCCCGGTCCTCTCGATGGCGGAGGCGGCGGAGCACCCCCACAACGTCGAGCGCCAGACCTTCATCGAGGTGGCCGGCCTCACCCAGCCGGCGCCGGCCCCGCGGTTCAGCGAGACGCCCGGTGGCGTGCAGCGCCCGCCGTCGCACGCCGGTCAGCACACCGACGAGATCCTCACCGAGTGGCTCAGCCGTTCCGACGAGGACATCGCCACGCTCCGGAAGTCCGGCGCCGTCGCCTGACCCCTGGCCTCGGCGGTAGGTTGCCGCTCGTGGCGACCTTCGTCTTCTTCCACGCCCACCCCGACGACGAGTCGATCGGCACCGCCGGCACCATGGCCCGCGCCGCGGTGGACGGGCACCGCACCGTCCTCGTGGTGGCGACCATGGGCGAGCTGGGCGAGGTGGCCGACGGCTTCCTCGACGAGGGGGAGGTGTTGTCGTCGCGCCGCGAGAAGGAGACGATGCGTTCAGCCGAGATCCTGGGCGTCGATCGGGTGGAGTTCCTCGGCTACTGCGATTCGGGGATGGTCGGCCTGCCGACGAACGAGGAGCCGGGCTGCTTCTGGATGGCCGACCTCGACGAAGCCGCCGAACGGCTGGCCACCATCCTCCGGGACGAGGGAGCCGACGTCCTCACGATCTACGACGACAACGGCGGCTACGGGCACCCCGACCACGTGCAGGTGCACCGCGTGGGCATGCGAGCGGCGCAGCTGGCGGGCGTGCCGCACGTGTACCAGGGCACGATGAACCGCGACGCCATCCGCCGGTCGGTGCAGGCAGCCGTGGAGCGGGGTGAGATGTCGATGGAGGACGCGCCGCCCGACGACGAGTCGTTCGGGAAGCCGGAGGCGCTCATCACCCACGCCGTGGACGTCACGGCACACGTCGACGTGAAGCGCGAGTCGATGCGGGCGCACGCGTCGCAGATCCCCGAGGACTCGTTCTTCCTCGCGATGCCCGTCGACCGGTTCGCCGAGGTGTTCGGCGTCGAGTGGTTCATCGAGTGCGGCACGCCGCGGGGCGAGGACGAGCCGATGCGCCCCTGGCTCCTTCCGCAGCCCGCCTAGGACACGAGCATCTGGAGGTCGAAGCCTTCGAGGTGTCCGCCTCCTCGGAACACGACCGCGTTCTGCACGGTTCGGACCAGGAACGCCGTGCCGCTCAGCTCGACGAAGCGCAGGTGACCCTCGTCGTCGACCCCGTGCACGCAGCTCATCGTCAGCCCGTGCTCGCCGGGCGCGACGTGGTGGGGGTCGATCGTGTGCGCGACCACCTCCCAGTCCAGCGCCGCCGACTCCGCCCGGGCGACGACCACCAGGTCACCGTGGCGGAGGGGGATCGGCAGGCCGTCCGCGTGGAGTTGGGCGATGTGCAGGCGGGCGTGCAGCATGTCCGGTCATGCTCCCACACCGCACGCAGAGCCGGAGCTGACGAGGTGACCGTCAGCGAGCTGCACATCACGTGGGCGTGGGTGGTCATCGTCTCGAACGCCGTCGCCGGGCTCTGGGCGCTGGGAGCGCACTGGTTGGCGCCGCTGCGGGTCCGACCTCTCTGGTGGTCGGTCGTGGCGGCGGAGCTCACGATCTTCGTGCAGGTGATCCTGGGCGTGTGGATGCTCGCGGTGCAGGACATCCAGACCACGGACTTCCACGTGTTCTACGGCTTCGTCGCCCTGATCACGGTGGCGATCCTCTTCGCCTACCGCTCCCAGCTGCGCGCCTGGCTCTACCTGCTGTACGGCCTCGGCGGCCTGTTCCTGATGGGCCTCGGCCTCCGCGCCGTCGTCGTCGGCCTCTGATCTCTTCTGCTGGGTCTGAGCTGATCAGCAGTTCGCCATCGCTTCGAGTGCGCGACAGATCCGGTTTCGACCATCGGCGCCGAGCGAACCCAGCCTCGTGGTGAGCACCGACTTGGGCACCGCGGCGAGGTTGTCGAACGTCGCGACGCTGTCGTGATCGATGCCCTCGTCGGTCCCGACCGCAATGCAGGTAGGGATGCTCCGGATGGTGCTCGTCACCGGAGCGACGACGACGTTGTGCAGGACCGGGATCACCTCGTCGCGCGAGACGATGAGGACGGGCCGCCGCTTCTGGTTCGGCGTCTCCATGAGCCAGAGCTCGGCTTGGGCTACCAAGGTTCAGCCTCGGTGAGAGCGATCGCACTCGCCATGGCGAGCGCATCGTCGACACTTGTCTGCGGCTGCTGTCGGTACGACGCGGCGATGGCGGCGCCGACGTTGGCTCGACGAACTGCGTCCGCGAGGTGCTGGACACCTTGCCGGATCACCGCGGAGCGGCTCTCCCCGACGCCTTGGTCGACCAGCTCGTCGATCAGCGCGAGCTCTTCGTCTGAGAAGCGAGTCGGCACCGGAGTCGTCATACGCATCAGTCTACAAGGCGTAGAACACGCTCCTGGATCCGCTCTGTCGCCGGTGGTCGGCTGCATCCACCAGGATCCGCGGGACGGAGGATGCGGTTCTCGGAAGAGAAGCGCATCCTCCGCCCCGCGAACCAGCGGAAATGGCGTTGTGGCTCCCGTGAATGGAGGCGGCGAGGGGGTGGCGCTGTCAGTCGCCGACGATGGGGCAGGTGAGGGTGCGGGTGATGCCCTCGACCATCTGGATGCGGGTGACGACGATCCGACCCAGTTCCTCGACGCTGTCGGTCTCCGCCAGGGCGATCACGTCGTAGGGCCCGGTGACGTCGTCGGAGCGCTCGACGTGCGGTAGCTCCCGCACGGCCTTCGCGACCGACGCGGCCTTGCCGACGTCGGTCTGGATCAACACGTAGGCCTTGACGGACATGGCTCTCCGATCCCGCGGTTCTGATGGGCCCGTCCCCGCTCCGGGCCGTGGGGCGTCATGGTAGGTGGCGGCTCAGCCCGACGGCGGAAGGACCGCGACTGGCCCGATGAGCTCCATCCAGATGCGCTCGGCGCACCGCTCGGTGGGGTGCCACGTGTCCGGGAAGCACTCGAGGAACTGGTCCTCGTCGAGGCTCCGGGTCCAGCCGCCGAGGTCGATCAGGTCGAGTCCCAGCTCACGTGCCACGCGTCGCACCACCCGGTCGTAGGAGGTGGCACGGTCGTCGTCCACGCTGCGGTTCCGCACGAGCGACGGGTCGGGCGGGAACACCGAGGTGGTCAACCCGATGCGCCCGACCCCGACCGAACGGAACAGCTCGACCGTCTCGTAGAGCTCGCGCTCGATCGCGGTGGCGATCAGTGGATCCTCCACCGTCCGCCACGAGTCGTCCCCGTCGAGTCGCCAGTCGACGAGGTCCATCTGGCTGGCCACCACCACGGCGACGTCCACCGACCGGAGCTTCGCCGCGGCGGCCCAGCGGCGGGCGCGCTCCAGGCACTCGGCGGGCGGACGGGTGCGGGCCATCGGATCCCCCTCCGCCGCTCCGGCCTCGCCGCGCTCCCCTCGGGTCAGGAGCCCGCAGCCCAGCCCCGCGTAGCCCGGGATCGACTGGTGGCCGTCCGTCTCGTCCACCCACGGGCCGGAGCCGAGCGCGAGCGTCAGCGCGGTCGAACCGCCGAAGAGCGCCGTCGCGTGGTGGTCGTCCAAGCGGAACGCCAGCTGGTCCACGCCCGCCCCTTCCTCGGCGAGGACCGCCTCGGCCTGCTCCTGGGTGAGTCCGCTGCCGATCTGATCTGCCGCCACCTCGCCGTCCGGTGCCTCGAGGATGGCGTCCACCTCATCGGCCGACAGCGATGGCTGGGCCGCCTCGGCTGCTTCGAAGTCGACCTCTGGTTCGGCGTAGGGCACCGCCACGGCCCCGGCGAGGAGTGCGAGGCCCGCCAGCACAGCGACCGGTGCGGCGAAGACGGGGCGCGCCCACACGCGTGCCGGTCGCCCGGCGGCGTCGGGCATCAGCGGACGCTCGAACCACACGTGCACCGCGCCGCCGATGGCGATCGACACGGCGATCTCCACGAGGACGACCTGCCAACGCTCGACCGTGGCGAGCTCCTCGTCGAGAGCGATGAAGATCGGCCAGTGCAAGGCGTAGATCGGGAACGCCCATCGGCCGATCGTGCGGAGCGGCAGCACCGACAGCACGCGGTCGGCCGCGCCGCCCCCCACGAGCACCGCACCGATCACGGCTGCAGCCGGCAGCGCGAACAGCCCCATGCCGCCGCGGTAGAGCCACTCGTGGCCGCGGTCCAGGGTGAGCATCACCACCACCAGGACCGCCAGCCCCGCGGCGCCGCTCCAGCGCCACGCCCGGTCCATGCCGGGCGACGGCTGGCTGCGTGCCCGCCACCAGAGGGCGAGTGCCGCGCCCAACAGGAACTCGCCGCCCCGCGTGTGCGTCCCGTAGTAGACGGTGTCGGGAGACTGGTGCCACCAGGCGGGCAGGGCGCACATCGCCGCCCCGAGGCCTGCGATCACCGCGGCCCGGGCACGCCAGCGGTCCCGTCCTCCCACCACCAGCGCGGCGAGCGCGAGCACCGCCGGGAGCGCCACGAAGGCCTGCTCCTCGAGCGACAGGGACCAGTAGTGCTGGAGGGCGCTCGGGTGTTCGAGCATCGCGCCGTAGCTGCGGGACTCGGCCACGAACCGCCAGTTCGACCACGAGGTGAGCGCCGAGAGCGCGTCGCCGGAGAGGCTGGTCGTGGCGGCCGGGCCTCCCCATTGCCAGGTCACGAGGATCGCCACCGCCACTCCCAGGGCGGTGACGGGGAACAGCCTCCGGGCTCTGCGCCCCCAGAAGTGGAGGAACGGGTGACGGAAACCTCGGTCCCTCGCCGACAGGATCGAGCGGGCGGCGAGGAACCCCGCGAGCACGAAGAAGATCGTCATGCGGGCGAACCCGCCCTTCACCCAGGTGAGCTCGGCGTGCCAGGCCATCATCCCCAGGAGCGCCAGGCCGCGGAGCCCGTCGAGCGCGTCGAGCCGCCGCCCGCCGGCCTGCGTGGGCTGAGCCGGGACGCGTGAAGGGCGGGGCCGAAGCCCCGCCCTCACGTCAGATCCGCTCGTGATCGTCACTCCGCGAGGCGCTTCTCCAGGCCGGAGAGCTCGTCGCGCATCTCCTGCGGGAGGCGTTCGCCGATTCCGTCGAGGTGGCCCTCGATGAGGCGGACCTCCTCCTGCCACGCCGAGCTGTCGACCGCCAGGACCTTGGCCATCGTCTCAGCGTCGAGGTCGAGGCCGGAGAGGTCGAGGCCGTCGATGGTGGGGACGTTGCCGATCGGGGTGGGCTGCGCCTGGCCCTCGCCGGCGACCCGCTCGAGCACCCACTTGAGCACCCGGCTGTTGTCACCGAACCCGGGCCACAGGAACTTGCCGTTCTCGTCCTTGCGGAACCAGTTGACCCAGAACAGCTTCGGCAGCTTCGACGCATCGCCCTCGCGCTCGACCGACGTGCGGCCGATCTCGAGCCAGTGGCCGATGTAGTCGCCGACGTTGTAGCCCATGAACGGCAGCATGGCGAAGGGGTCGAAGCGGACCTCGCCGACGGTGCCGGCTGCCGCAGCGGTCTTCTCGGAGCTCATCACCGAGCCGAGGAAGACACCGTGCTGCCAGTCGAAGCTCTCGGTCACGAGCGGAACGTTGGTGGCACGCCGGCCGCCGAACAGGATCGCCGAGATCGGGACGCCCTTCGGGTCCTCCCACTCGGGAGCGATCGAGGGGCACTGCGACGCCGGAGCCGTGAAGCGGGCGTTCGGGTGCGCCGCCGGGGTCTCCGAGCCGGGGGCCCAGTCGTTGCCCCGCCAGTCGACGAGGTGCGCCGGCGGCTCGGGGGTCATGGCCTCCCACCACACGTCGCCTTCGTCGGTGCGGGCCACGTTCGTGAAGATGCAGTTCTCGTCGAGGGTGGCCATGGCGTTGGCGTTGGTCTCGGTGTTGGTGCCGGGGGCGACACCGAAGAAGCCGGCCTCGGGGTTGATGGCGTAGAGGCGGCCGTCCTCCCCGAACTTCATCCACGCGATGTCGTCGCCGACCGTCTCGACCTTCCAGCCGGGGAGCGTCGGGATGAGCATCGCCATGTTCGTCTTGCCGCACGCCGACGGGAACGCGGCGGCGACGTACTTCTTCTCGCCACCGGGGGGCGTGATGCCCAAGATGAGCATGTGCTCGGCCATCCAGCCCTCGTCGCGGGCCATGGTCGACGCGATGCGGAGGGCGAAGCACTTCTTGCCGAGCAGGGCGTTGCCGCCGTAGCCCGAGCCGTAGCTCCAGATCTCACGGGTCTCCGGGAAGTGGCTGATGTACTTCGTGTCGTTGCACGGCCACGGCACGTCGGGCCGGGTCGAGCCGTCGGCGAGCACCAGGGGGTAGCCCACCGAGTGGAGGCACGGGACGAACTCGCCGTCGGCGCCCAGCACGTCGAGCGCCGGCTGGCCCATGCGCGTCATGATCCGCATCGACACCGCCACGTAGGGGGAGTCGGTGAGCTGCACGCCGATGTGGGCGATGGGGGAGCCGAGCGGACCCATCGAGAACGGCACCACGTACATCGTGCGGCCCTTCATGGCCCCACGGAAGAGCGCGAGCATCTCTTCCTTGAGCTCGGCCGGTGCACGCCAGTGGTTGGTCGGGCCGGCGTCGATCTCCTGCTCGCTCGCGATGAAGGTGCGGTCCTCCACGCGTGCCACGTCGGAGGGGTCCGACAGCGCCAGGTAGCTGTTCGGCCGCTTCGAGTCGTCGAGGCGCTGGAACGTGCCGGCCTCGACCAGCTGCGCCGCGAGCGTGTCGTACTCCTCTTCGGACCCGTCGCACCACACCACCCCGTCGGGCTCGAAGATCGCCCGCCAGTGCTCGACCCAGTCGATGAGCTTCTGGTTGTCGGTGGTGCCAGCCATTGGAGGTCCTCCTGGGATGTGGCTCCGCCCGGTGGGCGGATGCGAATGGTGAGCCGGCCCCGCCGCCGCGCTACTGGAGCTCGGCTGCGGGCTCGACGACGTGGTCGGGGTCGAGCAGGTACGCAGGGGTACCCATGTCGACCTCCGAACCGAGCGACAGGCGCGTCGCGAAGCCGTCGGCGTCGAGGTCGAAGCAGACGCGCTGGCCCTGGCGCAGCATCCGGAAGACGCTGCCCTCGAGGGCGTCGCGGGCCAGTTCGAACTCAGCGAGGTCGGTGTCGCGGAGGACGGCGCCGGTTCCCGTGCCGGGGTCGTACGTCGTGATCACGCCCTGCACGTCGCCCTCCTCAGGCCGAGGTGCGGGCGAGCGGCTTGGCGACCTTGCCGGACTTCAGGCAGCCGGTGCACACGTTCACGCGGCGCGGCGAGCCGTTGACGATCGCGCGGACACGCTGGATGTTCGGGTTCCAGCGGCGCTTCGTGCGGCGATGCGAGTGGCTCACCGACATGCCGAAGCTGGGCTTCTTGTTGCAGATCTCACAGACCGAGGCCATCGAACGCGCTCCAGAGCTGGGGGGCGTCGAACACAGCGGACGCCCGGTGGGCGACCACGGTAGCAGCCCCTCCGATGGCACCTCAAAGTACGTGAGGTGCCCCGCTCGCCTCTCGGAACGATCGGCCGAAGCGATGCAAGCGCCGAGCGCGATCGCGCCGAGCGAGGACCGCGGCGGCGCTGGCCCGGCCCATGACGGAAGTAGCGTCCGGCGGGTGAGCGCCACCACCACCTGGGACGCCGCCGCCCTCGTCGACGCACTGGTCGCCGCGGCCGCCGCGGTCGAGGCGCAGGCCGAGGGGCTCGACCGCCTCGACGAGGTCGACGACGCGGACTGCGGGCGCAACCTCTCCGCCACGATGGCGGCGGTGGTCGACGCGGCGAAGCGCGCACCGCTCTCCCTCGGCCCGGTGCTGTCGGCCGTGTCGTCGGTCGAGGGGACCGGCTTCGCGGGCCGCCTCGTCGTGGCGCTGCTCGGGGGCTTCTCCGAGGCGATGGCGGCGCACGACCGCGTCGACGGGCTGCGCCTGGCCCTGGCGCTCGAGGCGGGATCCGATCGCGTCGGCGAGCTGGCGGCCGTCTCGCCTGGATCGCCCATCTGCGCGGTGGCGCTCGCCGGAGCCACCGCCGCGCTCGCGAGGGCCGACCACGACGGCACGTTGGCCGAGGTGGCGCGCGATGCAGCCGAGGCGGCCATGGACGCGCTCGAGACCACCCACGCCGACGCCGGGCGACAGGCGGACGCCGGGTTGGTCGACGCTGGTGCCGCCGGGTGGACCGTGGTGCTCGACGCACTCGCCGCCGCGGCCGGAGCCTGGGACGACGCCGAGCACGAGGGGGCAGACGTCGACCCCGACCCCTTCGGTCAGCGGTACGAGGTCAGCCTGGCGCTCCGCTCGCTCGACGGTTCCCAGGTGGAGCGGCTGGTGGCGGTGTGGTCGACCCTCGGCGACGAGGTCGATGTCGTCGCTGCCGACGACGACACCTGGGACGCCTCGGTCGCCACCGACGACATCGGTGCGGTCATCGAGGCAGCGCTGGCCTTCGGCCGGCCGTCGAGGATCCGCGTGGAGGACCGGAGGGACAGCAGACCGACCGGTGGAGCGGGACGGTGACCGACCGGCCGATCACGCTCCGCGACCTCGACGCCAAGGCGGTCGACTCGCTCACCGGTGTGGGTCCGAAGAAGCTCACCGCGCTCCGCTCGATGGGCATCGAGACCGTGTTGGACGTGTTGATGCACTACCCCCGCCGCTACCTCGACCGCACCAAGCAGGCCCGCATCTCCGAGCTCGCGCCCGGCGACGTGGCGATGGTGCTGGGCACCGTGTCGCGCACGGACAGCCGACGGGTCAGGGGCGGTCGAGTGATGGTGAACACGACGGTGCGGGACGGCTCCGGCGTGCTGCGGGTCTCGTTCTTCAACCAGGCGTGGCGCGAGCGGCAGCTCACCCCCGGCACCGAGGCGGTGTTCTTCGGGAAGGTCGAGCTGTTCGGCGGATCACGGCAGATGACCAACCCCGTGGTCGACCTCGTCGGGAACCGCACCGGCCGGATCATCCCCGTGTACCCGCAGTCGGAGCGGTCGGGTGTCTCCACGTGGGAGCTGGCCGACCTCGCCGCGCAGGTCCTCCGGCGCAGCCAGCCCCGAGGTCTCGCCGATCCCGTCCCGGCCGAGCTGATCCGTCGACTGGGCCTCATCGAACGCGTCCGCGCGTTCCGGCAGATCCACGAGCCCGAGTCGATGGCCGACACCGTGGAAGCTCGCCGCCGCCTGGTGTTCGACGAGCTGCTCCGCCTGCAGGTCGCGCTGGTCCACCGGAAGGTGACGATCGAGCGGAACTCGGTGGGGATCGCCCACGCGGTGGAACCCGGGGCGGGGGTGGCGCCGGGCTTGGTCGACGCGGCGATCGAGTCGTTCGGCTTCGACCTCACGGGCGCCCAGCGGCGGGTCATCTCCGAGATCGAGGCCGACCTCGCCCGTCCGCGGCCGATGCACCGCCTGGTCCAGGGCGACGTCGGTTCGGGCAAGACCGCGGTGGCGCTCACCGCGCTGCTCACCGCGGTGCAGGGAGGCCACCAGGGCGCGTTCATGGCACCCACCGAGGTGCTGGCCGAGCAGCACGCCCGCAGCCTCCGCGCTGCGCTCGAGGGTCTGGTCGTGCGGTCGGAGGGCACCCTGCTGCCGGAGCGGCCCTTGCACCTCGCGCTCCTCACCAACCGTGTCCCGGCGGCCGAGCGCCGGCGGATCCTCGCCGGACTGGCCGACGGCAGCGTCGACCTGGCGGTGGGCACCCACGCGCTGATCCAGGACGCCGTGAAGTTCCGTTCCCTCGGGGTGGTCGTGATCGACGAACAGCACCGCTTCGGCGTGGAGCAGCGCGACGCCCTGCGCGCCACGAACGACGACGGCACGGTGCCCGACGTGCTGGTGATGACCGCCACGCCGATCCCGCGCACAGCAGCCATGACGGTCTACGGCGACCTCGACGTGTCCGTCCTCGACGAGCTGCCACCGGGACGGACGCCCATCTCCACCCACCGCGTCGACACCGCCGCGAGCGAGGAGGCGATGTGGGACGCCGTGCGCGCCCAGATCGCGGAAGGGCGGCAGGCGTACGTCGTGTGCCCGCTCGTGGAGGATTCGCCCAAGCTCGAGGTCGCATCGGCGACCGAGACGCACGAGCGGCTGGCGGCAGGGGAGCTGGCCGGGCTCCGCGTCGGGCTCCTGCACGGCCGGATGAAGGGCGACGAGAAGGACGTGGTGATGGACCGCTTCCGGGCCGGCGACCTGGACGCGCTGGTGGCCACCACGGTGATCGAGGTCGGCGTGGACGTGCCGAACGCCACGATCATGGTGATCCTCGACTCCGATCGGTTCGGCATCGCTCAGCTCCACCAGCTCCGTGGGCGGGTGGGCCGTGGCGTGCACGCCTCGTCGTGCTACCTCGTGGCAGGGGAGGAGATCACGGGCGAGGCGTCAGAGCGCCTCGACGCCATGGTGCGCACGACCGACGGGTTCGAGCTGGCGGAGGTCGACCTCGACCTCCGCGGCGAGGGCACGATCCTCGGTGAGCGCCAGAAGGGCCGCAACGACCTGCGCCTCGCGTCGCTGCGACGGGATCGCGAATGGGTCGAGCGGGCCCGTCAGGTGGCGATCGAGCTGGTGGGCGACGGTTCGGGCCTCGCGTCGCTGCCCCTGCTGGCCGACGAGGTGGAGCTGTTCCTGGCGGAGGGCGACACCGAGTTCCTGCTCAAGAACTGATGGTCGTGGGCGAGACGAGCTGGAGCGACCTGCACAGGCAGGGTCAGAGGTCTTCCTCGGCGAGCTCGACGTCCCAGCGGTCGTTGCAGTCCTCGCACCGGTACGCGGCGATGACGGTGCCGGTCCCCGGGTCGCCCGGCTCGGCAGCGGCGGCATCGTCCCGGACGGAGAGCAGGTGGCACACCCCGCCGCAGTCGATGCAGGTGATCGTCTCCGGAGCGTCGATGCCGATCACCCTACCCAGGGTGGGCTGCCTCCCGACCGAGGACTGCTCGTGAGGGTCGTGGCAGGGACCGCCAGAGGGCGTCGCCTCGTGGCACCTCGGGGAAGCTCCACCCGCCCCACCTCCGACCGGGCCCGCGAGGCGGTGTTCAACGCGCTCGGCTCCCTCGACGCGATCCGGGACGCGGTGGTGTGGGACCTCTGGTGCGGCTCCGGGGCGCTCGGGATCGAGGCGCTCAGCCGCGGCGCCGCGCGTGCGCACTTCGTCGACCGCGACCGCGCCGCGGTTGCGGCGGTGCGGGAGAACCTCGAGACCTGCGGCTTCGAGGGCCAGGCGTCGGTGCACCGGACCGAGGCGCTCGACTGGGTGCGCGCGCAGCCCGGGACCGCCGACCTGGTCCTGGCCGACCCTCCCTACGGCGACGACCCGTGGAGCGAGCTCGTGGAGGCGCTGCGCTGTCGCTGGCTGGTCGCAGAGGCCGACAGGCCGGTCGAACCCGGCGCCCGGTTCGAGGTGGTCCGGCAGCGCCGCTACGGCGCCGCGTGGGTGACGATCGCCCGCTGCGTGGAGGCCGAAGGGGAGCAGGTCGACGGCAGCTGAGGGATGTTGCGGGCGTCCGTCCGCAGCGCACTACCGTGATCGTCGGCGGCCGACCGCGCCGTTCGTCCCTCGATCATTCCGCCGGGAGCCTCTGTGACCGTCGTCCTCTACCCGGGCTCGTTCGATCCGATCCACAACGGCCACGTGGAGGTCATCGAGACCGCGGCACGCCTCTTCGACCAGGTGGTCGTCGCCTCGGTCCGCAACCCTCAGAAGGGTGAACCGCTGTTCTCGCTCGACGAGCGCCAGGAGCTCATCCGTGAGGCCTGCAGCCACCTCGACAACGTGCGCGTGACCATGTTCTCGTCGCTCGTCGTGGACCTCGCCCGCGACGTCGGGGCCAACTTCATCGTGAAGGGCCTCCGAGCGGTCAGCGACTTCGAGTCCGAACTGCAGATGGCACAGATGAACAAGGCGATCAGCGGGGTGGACACGATGTTCATCCCCACCACGTCGTCCTACTCGTTCCTGGCGTCGAAGCTCATCCGCGAGGTGGCCCGCTTCGGTGGGGACATCGATTCGATGGTCCCGACCTGCGTGGCGGCACGCCTGAAGGAGCGATCGGACCGATGACCGAGACCGATCGCGACGAGGGCTTCGGGCCCCCGCACACCGAGGACATCCTCCGTGACCTCTTCGAGATGGTCGAGAACGCTCGCAACCTCCCGATGTCCACGTCGGTGCGCATCGAGCGCGAGGAGGCCCTCGACCTGATCGAGGCGGCGATCGAGCGGCTGCCCGAGGAGCTGCGCGCCGCCCGGTGGCTGCTCAAGGGGCGCGACGACTTCCGTGCACGCACGGCCCGCGAGGCACAGGACGTGATCGACACCGCCACCGAGACCGCTGCGCGGATGGTCGCCCGCACCGAGCTCGTGAAGGCCGCCGAGGCCTCGGCCCGCCAGATCGTCGACGACGCCGAGACCAGGGCCCGGCAGATGATGCGCGAGGCCGAGGACTACTGCGACCAGAAGTTGGCGAGCTTCCAGGTGGTCCTCGAGAAGACCCAGCGCACCGTCGCCGCCGGTCGTGAGCGCCTCGCCGCCACAGTCGAGGAGATCGAGCTGGCCCCTGCCGACGACCTCGGCGCCGAGTTCTTCGACGCCGATCCGGAGTGACCGTGCCGGCGTCGGCGTCACGTTCGGGTGACCGGCCCATCGTCGACGTCGCCGACCTGCGCCGCCGGCTGGGGGAGCGCCGGGAGGTCACCCGCTCCCTGCGCTTCGACGACGCGCTTCGCGTCGGCTCCACCGAGGTCCCGGCTGGCGAAGATGTCGAGGTCGACCTCGTGCTCGAGTCGATCGCCGGTGGGATCTCTGCCTCCGGGCACGTCCGGACGGGTTGGACGGGGGAGTGCCGCCGCTGCCTCGAAGAGGTGCGCGGCAGCCTCGAGGTCTCGGTCTCCGAGACCTTCACCGACCAGGTGCAGGAGGGGGAGACGTATCCGATCGAGGGCGACTCCATCGACCTGACCGAGCTGGCCCGCGACGCGGTGCTGCTCGACCTCCCGCCCGCCCCGTTGTGCAGCGAGGACTGCGCCGGGCCAGTGCCCGAGCGCTTCGCCGTCACCGTCGAGGCCGACGAGGAGGAACCCGCCGAGCCGCCCCGCGATCCAAGGTGGGCGGCGCTCGACGTGCTCCGCGAGCCCGAACCCGGCCAGCCGGGCTCCGGCGAGTGACCTCGGCGCCACCGGGTTCCCCTCGAGGATCGCGACAGTCAGGATCTTCGGCGCTTGCCGCCCAACTTCGTGACAGTCGCGTTCTTCCGGGGCTCGAACTTCGTGACAGTCCGGATCTTCGGCGCTTGCCGCCCAACTTCGTGACAGTCGCGTTCTTCGACGAGTGACGGTGCGGGCCGATTTCGCCGATCGGCGTTCGTGCCGCTAGCCTCTCTCCTCCGCGTCGCCACGTGGCGCGCCCCTCGAACCGCCTGGAGCGTCCGGGCACCGACCTCCCGTCCAGGAGCCACCATGGCCGTTCCGAAGAAGAAGACGTCGAAGTCGAAGAGCCGCAGCCGTCGTTCCTCGGCGTGGCGGCTGGATCTTCCTGCACGCAGCCTCTGCCCCCGCTGCGGCATCACCAAGCTGCCCCACGTCGTCTGTGGGAACTGCGGCTGGTACCACGGCCGCCAGGCCATCGACGTCGACTGACCTTCACGGTCTCGGTCGCTCCGCTCCGTTTCGCTCGCAAGCTCGCTTCGTCGGCTGCGCTCCTCGACTGACCTTCACGGTCTCGGTCGCTCCGCTCCGTTTCGCTCGCAGGCTCGCTTCGTCGGCTCTGGCGCGCACGTTGAGCTGGGCGATTCGCGAACCCCGTTCAACTTTTCGTGGCCCGAGGTCCCGCTCGGAGGGTTGATCTCGCACGGTCGGGGACCGTTCGTTCGAGTTCTTCAGTGGGATCCGGCGAGATAAGCGACACCTCGCCCCCTTTCAAGCCATCCTGCACCGTCGGTAGGGTTCGGCTATGATCCGGTTCCGCCGCGTCGGCACTGGGCCCGAGACCACTCGGATGAGTCGACGCGCTGCCCAGGAGAGCTGTTGCCCGCGGAGACCCACACGCACAGGAACCCCATCGACCGTGACGCGGTCGTGGCGATCGTGATCGAGCGGACCGCCGACGTCGCAGGGGTCGACCCCGAGGAGGTCAGCGAGTCCACCAGCTTCGCCGACCTCCGGCTCGACACGCTGGGCATCCTCGAGCTGGCCGAGGCGATCGAGGACGAGCTGGGCGAGCGGACCGTCGGTCTCCAGATCGACGACGACGACCTCGTCGAGCTCGTCTCGGTGGGAGAGACCGTCGACTACGTGCTGCGCCGGCTCGGGTGACGCACGTGGAGACGACGGAGTTGGAGGCGCTGGCCGAGCGCATCGGGCATGCCTTCGAAGACCTGAGCCTGCTCGAGCTGGCCATGCGGCACCGGTCGTGGTGCTCGGAGAACGGCAGCGTCGAGTCGAACGAGCGCCTCGAGTTCCTGGGTGACGCCGTGCTGGGCCTGGTGGTGACCGACCGGCTGTTCCACTCGATGCCCGACGCCCCCGAAGGGATCCTCGCCCGGCTCCGCGCCGAGCTGGTGAACGGCCGGACCCTGTCCGAGGTCGCCCGTGGCATCGACCTGGGGCCCACCCTCCTCCTCGGCCGCGGCGAGCAATCCACGGGCGGCGCCGACAAGGCGTCGATCCTGGCCGACGCGCTCGAGGCCCTGATCGGGGCGGTGTACCTCGACGCCGGCATGGAAGCCGCACGATCCGTCGTGCTCGGCCTGCTGGCCGGCACCCTCACGGTCGTCGAGACCGGTGAGTTCAGCGACTACAAGTCGAGGCTGCAGGAGCTCGCCGCGGCGAGCGGAGTGGGACCGCCCAGCTACGACGTCTCCGAGACCGGGCCGGACCACTCCAAGGAGTTCACCGCCACGGTCGAGCTGGCCGGTGCGCCTCGGGGGACGGGTGCCGGGCGTTCGAAGAAGGAGGCGGAGCAAGCGGCCGCCGAGATGGCGTGGCGGATCCTGGCCGCGACGAGCGACGACGAGCCCTCACGGGAGAACGGAACCGACCATGGCTGAGCTACCAGAGCTGGAGATCCTGCGGCGAGACGCGGACAAGGAGCTCTCGGGCAAGAAGGTGAAGACGGTCGAGGTCGCCGTTCCCGCCATCGTGAAGAAGAACACGAACAAGAAGGTGTTCGCCTCGAAGCTGGAAGGGCAGAAGCTCGGCGGCGTCGCGCGGGTGGGCGAGACGCTCACCATCAAGCTCGACGGGGGCGACGTCCTCTGCATCAACCTGAAGGACAAGGGCCGTCTGCTGCGTGCGCAGAACAAGGACGAGGTTCCGAAGGGCACCGTCGCCACGCTGATCTTCACCCAGCACGGCTGCGTGCGCCTCGTCGACCCGTCGAAGAAGGCGGAGATGTTCGTGGTGCCGGCCGACGACGTGGCGGAGACGGTCGGCGTGGCCGGCTTCGACCTCGCCGACGCACCGGTGTCCTGGACCGCCTTCGGTGAGCGCCTGCTGCGCCAGCAGGGGAAGCTGAAGTCGATCCTGATGGATCCGTCGTTCCTCGTGGGCGTCGGGCCGATGTACTCCGACGAGATCCTCTTCGAGGCCGGCCTCCGCTACGACCGGACGCCCCAGTCGCTGTCCACCCAGGAGATCCGCCGCCTCTACCGGGCGACGATCGAGATCATCCACGAGGCGATCAAGCACGGAGGCAGCACCGTCGGCCCCGACGGCTGGACCGACCTGTTCGGCAAGCCGGGCGGCTACACCGACATGCTCGCCGTGTACGGACGTGACGGGCAGATGTCGCCGCGTGCCCGGGGGCCTGTGGTCAAGGCCCGCTTCGGCAACGGGACCACCTACTACTGTGAGCAATCGCAGATGTAGCCCTTGCGCCGGCGGGAGTCCCTCGTGTTCCTGAAGATGTTGCAGATCAAGGGCTTCAAGTCCTTCGCCGACCCGGCCCAGCTGCAACTCGAGCCCGGCGTCACCGTGGTGGTGGGGCCGAACGGCTCCGGCAAGTCCAACGTGGTCGACGCGATCGGCTGGGTGCTCGGCGCCCAGGCGCCGTCGGCGGTGCGCTCGCAGAAGATGGACGACGTCATCTTCGCCGGGTCGTCGAAGCGGCCTGCGCTCGGCCGCGCCGAGGTGTCGCTCACGATCGACAACACCGACCGGGTGCTGCCGATCGAGTTCACCGAGGTCACCATCAGCCGCACGCTCTTCCGCAGCGGCGACAGCGAGTACGCCATCAACGGGGTCCCTTGTCGGCTCCTCGACATCCAGGAGCTGCTCTCCGACTCCGGTGTCGGCCGCCAGCAGCACGTGATCATCTCGCAGGGCCAGATCGACGCCGTCCTGAACGCCCGGCCCGAGGATCGACGGCTCATCATCGAGGAGGCGGCCGGCGTGCTGAAGTACCGCCGCCGCAAGGAGAAGGCGGAGCGCCGCCTGTCGTCGACCGAGGCGAACCTGACCCGGATCCAGGACCTCCTGCGTGAGGTGCGCCGCCAGCTCCGGCCGCTCGAACGGCAGGCCGACGCCGCCCGCCGCCACGGGTCCGTCGTTGCCGAGCTGAGCGCCCTGAAGCGCCACCTCGCCGGCCGCGACATCGCCCGGCTGCGGACGCAGATCGCCGACTCGGCGCGCAAGCAGGCCGACCTGCGTGGCGAGGATCGTCGCATCCGTCAGGCGCTGGCCCAGCTCGACGCCCAGGTGATCGCCACCGAGGCGCAGCTGTCGGCGATGGGCGGGCCCGACTTCGGCGATGCGCTCGTCCGCTACGAATCGCTGCGTGAGCGTGCCCTCGGCCTGGAGGCCGTGCTGCACGAACGGGCCCGAGGCCTCGACCGCGAGCGCACGGCGTTCGTCGACGAGACGGTGGTGGCGTCGCTCGAGAGCGAGCACGCTCAGCTGACCGCCGACCTCGACGCACTGCTCGCCGACGAGTCCGGCGCGGCCGCCGACGACGAGCGCCTCGCTTCCGCGGTGGCCGAGCTGGCCGAGGCGCGTGCGCGCTTCGAGGCCGAGTGGGGCGACGGTGTGAGCGCCGCCACCGGCGAAGCCGCCGAGGTGCGCGCCGAGGTCGCAGCGCTGCGGTCCGCGATGGAGCGGAGCCAGCTGGACGGCAAGCGGCTGCGGACCCAGCTGGAGTCGCTGGAGGCTCGGTCTCGCCGGTTGGAGGCCGAGGCGACCCGGGCCACCGAAGCGATCGGTGAGGCCACGCGTGCTGCCGAGGAGCTGGACCGCCTGGTGCCCGCCACGGCCGAGGCCGCAGAGCGTGCCGCTGCAGCCCGTGCTGCCGCGGAGGCCGCAGCGACGGAAGCCGCAGGGGAGCGTCACCGCTGGGAGGCTCGGGCCGAGGCGCTGCACAGCGCCCTCGACGCGGCCCGCCAGCAGGCCGGCGCCGAGCGGCTGGCCGAGCTCGACGGCGTCGTCGGCACGCTGCTCGACGTCATCGAGGTCGACGACGGGTGGGAGGCGGCGGTCGAGGCGGCCCTCGCGGAGGCGCTCGGCGCTGTCGTGGTGAGCGACCTCGACACCGCCCGCACGGCGCTCGCCCAGCTGGGTACCGACGGTTCCGCCGCCTCCCTGATCGTCCTCGGTCGGGTCGCTGCTCCGGGTGCGCCCTCGACGGTCGGCGAACCGGTGAGGCCGCACGTCCGCGGCGTGGGCCGAGGCGTCGATGAGGTGCTCGACTCGCTGCTCCGCCACGTCGGCTGCGCCGGCGACACGTGGGTGGAGGCCTGCGACCTCGCGGTGGCTCACCCGGACGCCACCGTCGTCTCCCGGCAGGGCGACCGCTTCTCGCCGGCCGGTTGGACGGTGGGCCTGCGGACCAGCGGTGCGACCGGCGCTGCCCTCGCCGAGGCGACCGAGGCTGCCACCCGGTCGGCCCTGGTGGCCGAGGAGGCTGCAGCTGCGCTCGATGCCGCCCGCCACGAGGCGGAGGTGGCCTCGGCGGCAGCCGCCGAGGCGCGCCGCGACCGCGACGCCGCCGCGACCCGGTTGGAGTCGTCCACCCGTGCGCTCGATCGAGCGGAGCGAGATCGGTCCGAGTGCGAGTCGGAGCTGGCGGCCGTGCGCTCCCACCTCGACGACCTCGCTCGCCGAGCGGAGGCGGAGACCGAGCGGATGGCCGGCCTCGAAGCCCGCCTTCCGGCGCTGGAAGCAGCCGAGATGGAGCGCAGCGAGCGGGAACAGGCGCTCGCCGCCGCCCGCACGGCCCTCGAGGAGCAGGCGGCAGCAGTCGGCGCCCTGCGGACCGACACCGAGGTGCGGCGCACGGCGATCGAAGAGCGCCGGCGCTTCCTCGAGGATCGCATCGCCGCGGTCGACACCCGCCTCGAGCGGCACGCCCAGGAGCGTGCGGCGGCGGGGGAGCGGCGGAAGGAGCTCGACGCCCGTGCGGAGGTCGTCGCCCGCCTCGCCGAGGTCGTCGCCGCCCGCCTCGTCCGGATCGACGAGGTCCTGGTGGGCCTGCGTGCGGCGCGCCAGCGGCACAGCGAGCGCACCCGGGCGGTGACCGCACGCCTCGACGACCTGCGCCGTCAGCGCGCCGCGTCGGAGAAGGAGCTGGAGGTCGTCCGCGAACGGGTCCAGCGCGCCGAGCTGGAGGACGCCGAGACGAACATCCGCCTCGAGGGCGTCACCGAGATGGTGCGCCGCGAGCTCGACTGCGAGCCGGAGGCGGCGATGGAGGCTCCGTTGCCGGAGCTGCCCGAGGGCACGTCACCTGCTGCCCGGGTCCGCGAGCTGGAGCGCGACCTCAAGCTGATGGGCCCGATCAACCCGCTCGCCCTCGAGGAGTTCGCTGCGCTGTCCGAGCGTGCCGAGCTGCTCGAGTCGCAGCTGGAGGACGTCCGCTCCGCCCGCCGTGAGCTGTCGAAGGTGATCAGGGCGGTCGACGAGGAGATCGTCACCGTCTTCACCGCCGCGTACGCGGACGTGTCGCAGAACTTCTCGAAGCTCTTCGAGACGCTGTTCCCGGGCGGCACCGGCGGTCTCACGCTCACCGAGCCGCACGACCTGCTGAACACGGGCATCGAGATCGAGGCACGGCCGTCGGGCAAGAACGTGAAGAAGCTGTCGCTGCTCTCCGGTGGTGAGCGGTCGCTGACGGCGCTGGCGTACCTGTTCGCCGTGTTCCGGAGCCGCCCGTCGCCGTTCTACGTGATGGACGAGGTCGAGGCGGCGCTCGACGACGTGAACCTGCACCGCTTCCTGGGGCTGGTGGCGGAGTTCCGCACCACGGCGCAGCTGCTGATCGTGAGCCACCAGAAGCGCACGATGGAGGCAGCGGATGTCCTCTACGGCGTGACGATGGAGCCGGGCGGCTCCTCGAAGGTGCTCAGCGAGAAGGTCGGCGCCTCCAGCAACTGACCTCAGGAGTCGTCGTCGCGACCCGAGCGGGAGGTCGTGGTCGTGGTGCGGTCCCCGTCCTCGCGGTCCCCGTCGTCGCCGCCGTCCTCGGGATCCTCGGGGGCGTTGACGCGCTCCCAGCAGTCCGACGTGATCCCCTCGAGCCGCTCCTCCTGCTCCTTCGGCAGGTCGGCACCGGAGGACGCCGCCTCCAGCAGGTCTTCGTCGTCGGAGATCCGGTCGTAGATGCATCCGGCCAGCTCGGGCGTGGCTTCGTCGACCCCCGACGTGATGGAGCGGAGCTGTTCGATGAACTCGTCACGGGTCACAGGTGGGTCACCGCAGCCCGCGGTGGCGAGCAGCGCCACGAGCGTCACGGCTGCAGCAGCGAGGCGGCGGGGGGACATGGCGCCCGACGTTACCGACCGTGCGGCGACGCGACGCGAGATCGGAGAGACGTCAGCCGGCTCAGGGGAGGCGCTGGTAGAAGAGGACCGACGCGGTGGCCGAGAGCCCGAGCGCCACGATGGCGGCCACCAGGTACCGCCACGTGACCTCCTGCTCCTCGGTCTCGTAGCCGATCGAGCTGCCCAGGCGCTCGTACACGGCGCTGAGGTCCGACGCACTCTCGGCGAGGAACGCCCTTCCGCCGGTGCCCTCTGCCAGTCGCTGGAGGGCCGCTGGGTCCACCGGCACCTGCACACGGGCGGTCTCGCCGGTGTCGGGAAGGGTCACGTCGATCACACCCTCGGGGGTCCCGTAGGCGATCGTCCACACGGGGACCTCGGCCTTCCGGGCGATCGGGATCGCGTCCTCGGTGGGGGTGCCCACCGTGGTCGACCCGTCGCTCAGCAGCACCACCACCGCCGGGACCGGCTCGCCGTTCTCGGCGGGCGGGACGTCCTCGATCAGCTCCACCGAGGTCTCCACGGCGTCGCCGATGGCGGTGCCCTCGTGGAGCTTCAGCTTGTCGATGCCGCGCTTCACGGCCTCGCGGTCGGTGGTGGGGTTGATGTCCACCCGCGCGCCGGTGTCGAACGAGACGAGTGCCAGGTTCAGCGACTTCGGGAGGCTGTCCACGAACTGCTTGGCGGAGATCTTCGCGGCCTCGAGGCGGTTCGGGAGCACGTCGGTGGCCTGCATGGAGAGCGACGTGTCGAGTGCCAGCACGATCGTCGCCCGCTGCTTGGGCACCCGCACCTCGTCGTATGGCTGGGCGATGCCCAGGACGCCGGCGCCGAGCCCGAGGAGGTAGAGGGCGGCCACGGCGTGCCGTCCGAAGGCGGGCCGCTTCGGGGCCACCGTGTCGAGCAGCGTGGTGGACGAGAAGCGGATCAGGTGCCGCTGGCGGCGGAACTGCATGACGACGTACACCGCCGCCAGGAGCGCCACCGCGAGCAGCCACCAGAGGCGCCCCGGGTGCAGGAAGTTGGTGGTCATCGCCGCGCTCCCACGTTCGTGTTCGCCCGCCGTCGCCGGCGCGCGGTCAGGTGCTGTGCCAGCCGGCCCAGCCAGTCGTCGTCGGTCCTCAGGCGCAGGTGGTCGGCCCCTGCGCCGAGGATCGTCTGTGCGATCCGGTTCCGCTGCTCGGCCGCTGCTTCCGCGTAGCGACGGCGGAGCGCCGGGTTGGAGGTGTTGATCTCCCGCACGCGGCCGGTCTCGGTGTCGACCAACCCCACGATCCCCACCGGGGGCAGCTCCAGCTCGCGGGGGTCGACGACCTCCACGGCGAGCACCTCGTGCCGGGTGACGAGCGCGCCCAGCTGGTGTCGCCAGCCCTCGGGATCCTCGAGGAAGTCGCTGAGCACCACGACCAACCCGCGCCGCCGGGCGACGCCGTTGCAGGCGCGCAGCGTGGCGCCGAGGTCCATGGGGTTCGCCGAGTCGGCACCGGGGGCACCCGCGATGCGGGCCAGGATGCCGAGGGAGTGCCGGCGGCCCTGGAGGGCGGGCACGGTGTCGATCCCCGACGGCCCTGAGATCATCGCCCCCAGGCGGTTGCCGCCCCGGGCGGTGAGGATGCCCACGGCAGCAGCAGCAGCGAGCACGAGGTCGGCCTTCGTGCGGTCGGCCGTGCCGAACTCGAGGCTGGCGGAGCGGTCGACGACCAGCCACGTCTCCAGCTCGCGGTCGGCGATCGTCTCGCGGACGTGGGTCGAGCCCATCCGCGCGGTCACGTTCCAGTCGATCTGCCGCACGTCGTCGCCGTCGAGGTACACGCGGGCCTCGCCCGGCTCGGAGCCGTGCCCGGGGACCAGGCCGCGGTGGTCGCCGTGGAGCAGCCCGTCGAGGCGGCGCGAGACGTCCAGCTCGAGGCGCCGCAGGACCGACGCGAGGCGCGGGTCGGTGGCGACGTGTGGCGCCGGGATCAGGCCGTCCACGCGCGGGAGTCCGTGGGCCCGCCGTACCAGGCGTCGGAGGACGCAGCCTGGCTGGGTGTGATGTGCGGTGCGGCCACCGTTGAGAGCAGCCGGGCCAGGATCGCCTCGCTGTCGATCCCCGCGGCCAGCGCCTCGTAGGAGAGCACGAGGCGGTGGCGCAGGATCTCGGGGGCGACGTCGAACACGTCCTGGGGGATCGCGTAGCTGCGACCGCGCACCAGGGCGATGGCGCGCGCGGCTCGCACGAGGCCGAGCGAGGCCCGGGGGCTGGCGCCGAACTCGAGGTACGGCTTCACATCCGCGAGGCCGAAGTTCTCAGGCGTGCGGGTGGCGAGCACCAGGTTCACGGCGTACTCGAGCACCGAGCGGTCGACGTAGACCCGGTCGGCCGACTCCTGCAGCGCCATGACGGTCTCGGGGTCGATCACCTGCTCCGGCTCGGGCGCCTTCACCCCGACCCGCTGGACGATCTCGACCTCCTCGAGCGGGCTGGGGTAGCCCAGCACGATCTTCATGAGGAAGCGGTCGCGCTGCGCCTCCGGCAGCGGGTAGACGCCCTCGCTCTCGATGGGGTTCTGCGTGGCGAGCACGAGGAACGGCTCGGGCACCTCGTAGGTGGTGCCACCGATCGTCACCTGGTGCTCGGCCATCACCTCGAGGAGCGCGGACTGCACCTTGGCCGGGGCGCGGTTGATCTCGTCGGTGAGCACGAAGTTGGCGAACACGGGGCCCAGCTCGACGTCGAACGACTCGCTCGACGCCCGGTAGATGCGGGTGCCGACGATGTCGGCGGGCAGCAGGTCGGGGGTGAACTGGATCCGGTTGAAGGTGCCGCCGACCGTGCGGGCGAGGGTCTCCACCGAGAGCGTCTTCGCCAGGCCGGGCACGCTCTCGAGGAGGCAGTGGCCGCGGGCAACGAGGCTGACGAGCAGCCGCTCGATCGCCCGGTCCTGCCCCACGATGACCTTCTTGACCTCGAAGAGGATGCGCTCGCAGGTCTGCTGCAGCTCTGGGTCGATGGCTTGGTCCACGCTGGCCTCTGGTTCGTCCTGGGGTCTGGGTGCGAGCCGAGGCCCGTGCACAACAAGCTACGGCGCTGCGAGGGTCGAGTGCCCGCGACCGGCCACCGATCTCAGCTTTGCGGGGCGGGCCGGCACCCACCGGCGGGCGGGCGCTGGCCGGCCGGGTCAGCTCGCGGCGATGACGGTGTCGAGCTCGTGGACCGCGAGGTGGACCGTGGCCGCCGAGGTGGTGTGGCCCAGCTCCTGGCTCGACCCGTCGGTGGCGATCCAACCGACCTCCCACTCGATGACGGCCCGCACCTGGTGGGTCCCCGCCTGGGTGAAGCGGTGCGTGCACGGCTGGCGGCCGTCCGCGTCGGGCTCTGGTGTGCCGTAGGGGAGGCCCGGACCGTCGCAGGTGGTCGAGGTCGTGGACCCGTCGGGGGCGGCCACCTCCCAGCGGACGCGCTTGGGGACCCCGATCGCGATCACCGTGGTGCCCTCGCGGGTGAGGGGTTGCGAGACCGGCTCCCACGCGTCGACCCACATCCACGTTTCCAGCCCCACGACGGTCCCGTGCTCGGCGGCGGGGCTGAGATGGATCGCCGGGGGAGGGAGCGGCACGGGCAGCTCGTCGGAGAAGCCTGGTGCGCCGGGCACCACGAAGCGCCGGAGTGCCCCGGCGCGTCCGGTGGAGATCTCGGTGCAGCGCCGCCAGTACGCGCCCCCGGGCGGGACGGACGCCAGGGTGATGCGCCGTCTGGTGGCGGCGCCCGCCTCGTCAGCCAAGTAGGAGCAGCGGTAGCGAGTGGCTCCGCTGCCAGTACTCCTGCGCCGGGGCGCCCGGCCGTCGCCGTCGAGCCCGACGACGATCGTCCCCGGTCGGACGCTGCCAGATGGGCGTGGTGGTGCCGCTGCGGCCTCGAGCGCCGTCACCGTCAACACGATGCCCACCGCCAGGACCATCCGGAGCGGACGTCGCACACGATGTAGTGACATGCGTTGAAACCATATGAAACGAAGCTTGGTTCGTCCAGCGGGTCCCACGTCCGAGCGGTCCTAGGATCGCGGGAATGGAGACCGTCCTGATCATCCTGGCCGTGCTCGTGGTCGTCGGCGGAGCTGGCGCCTTCTTCGTGGCGCGGAGCCGTTCGGGCAGGGCCGAGACCCTCGAGCCGCCGCGCCCGCCGGCGGGCACCATCACGAAGGAGCGCCCTGGCGGCACCACCGTGCTCGAGCCGCCGCCCGAGGTGCTCGCGCCGGAGGACGCTGCGCCCACGCTCGAAGCGCCGCCGGTCGCTCCTCCCGAGGTCGAGGCTCCGCCGGAAGCCCCGCCCGACGAGCCGGTCGAGGAGCTGGTCAAGCCCACGTTCCGAGACCGCCTGGCGAAGGCACGGGGTGCGTTCGCCGGAGCCCTCGGCTCCATCCGTGGTCGCGACAAGATCGATGCGGCCGCATGGGAGGAGCTGGAGGATGCGCTCCTCGTCGCTGACGTGGGCATCGGTCCCGCGGAGGCGCTGCTCGACGCCGTCCGCGCCCGGGTGAAGGAAGAGGGCATCGAGGACGCCGACGGCCTCATCGCCGCGGTGAAGGCCGAGATGAAGGCCCGTCTTGCCGGACCGGTCGAGCTCCGCACGGCCGACGAGCCGCCGAGCGTGTGGCTGTTCGTGGGCGTCAACGGCGTGGGCAAGACGACCACGATCGGCAAGGTTGGCCGACGCCTCGCCGATGAGGGGAAGTCGATCGTCATGGCGGCCGGCGACACGTTCCGCGCCGCGGCCGCCGAACAGCTCGGGACCTGGGCGGACCGCTCCGGTGCGGACCTGGTGCGCGGCGCCGAGGGCGGCGACCCGTCCTCGGTCATCTTCGATGCGATCGCACGTGGGGCTGCGAACGGCGCCGACGTGGTGCTCTGCGACACCGCCGGCCGGCTGCACACCAAGGCGAACCTCATGGAGGAGCTGTCGAAGGTGCGCCGCGTCGCCGACAAGGGCGCCGGCACCGTCACCGAGGTGCTGCTGGTGATCGACGCCACCACGGGCCAGAACGGCCTGGTCCAGGCTCGTCAGTTCACGGAGGCCACGGACGTCACCGGTGTGGTGCTCACCAAGCTCGACGGGTCCGCGAAGGGCGGCATCGTTTTCGCCATCGCCTCCGAGCTGGGCATCCCCGTGAAGCTCGTGGGCCTGGGGGAGACGGCGGGCGGCCTCCTCCACTTCGACGCCCCCCAGGTCGTCCTGGCGGTGGTCGGTGGATGGGCCGGCCCGGCTCCCCTCAAGCTTGACCTCGTTCTCCGGCTTCGGCACCCGGCTCGCCTCCGAGTGAGCCCGGTCAATCGGCCCCGATGGGTGCCCTTGGATTTCGGGACAACTGACGTTGCCGGGGGTCATGAGGCTGTCGTCCAGGGGAGCTGGGGTGCGAGGCCGGCTCGGTCCAGCATGATCATGGTGATGAAGGCTTGGGGGTCGTGGAAGCCGCGGGCGTTGGCGCGGATCCGTCCGATCGAGGCGTTGTTGGACTCGGCGATCCCGTTGGTGAGCCGCCACTCGATGGTCGCTTCGATCGACGGGCGGTAGGCCCGGATCGTGCGGGCGAGCTTCACGAAAGGCGCGAGTTTCGAACGTGAGGCGTAGGCGAGCCAGTCGTCGAGCGCCCGGCGCGCAGCGAGGAGCGGCAGGGCGAAGATGTCGCGCAGTTCTTCTTTCAGTTGCCATGCCCGGAACGTTCTCGAGTTGGCTCGGGCGAGGTCGCGGATCACGCCCTTCTGGCCGGCGGTGAGGTTCTCCCAGTTGCGGCGCAACAAGAACCGCAGCCCCTTGAACTCCTTCGCGGCCTTCGCCGCTCCCGCCTGGCGGAGCCGGTTCCACTCGGCCCGGCGGACCTCATCGAGCGCTCCGGTGGCCCAGCTGATCACGTGGAACGTGTCCAAACAGACGATCGCGTCGGGGGCCCGCACCGCGACGACATCGGTGATCCACCTGGCACCATCCGCGGTGGCCACGACACCCCGTAGCGGTCGGCCGCGGCCTGCTTGTTCCCCACGATCGCGTCGTGGACGACGACGTCCTCGAACGCCCGGGTGAACGCACTGTCGTGGCGGGCCAACGGCACCGCAGCGACCGTGGGGCCACACCCTCGACAGTCGACCCGGCGACCCACCGCGACGATCTCCACCGTGGCGAACCCCGCGTCGAGGTGCCGCCACCGACGCTGCCCGTCTCCGTTGTCGAACCATGACGCGAGCTCGCCGCAGCGACCGCAGCGGCCCCGCCGGCGCACCTTTGGGCGAACACACACCACCAACCGCGGCCGCCGGCCCTCAACCAGCTCGACGTCGGTGATCACGACCTCGCGGGAGAACCCGCAGATCGCCTTGAGTACCTTGCTGACGCGCACGCCGTTCGCTCCTCGCTGCCGTTCCTAGACAGCTCGGAAGCTACGGGCCGGGCGGCGTGCGCACCCTCAACCCACCCCCGGCTCCGTCAGTTGAGCCGGTTTAGGGCACCGGTGGTCGTCATGTCAGCACGGTACGAGGCGAGGGCCTCTTTCGCCTCGTAGCGAAGCAGCTCCGGCGGCCGGGCTTCTCGGAGCGTTCGGGGCCGGACGGTAGGCTCGTCTGACCATGTTCGAAACACTCTCCGACCGCTTCGAGGGCATCTTCAAGCGCCTCAAGGGCAAGGGTCGCCTCACCGAGGAGGACGTCGACGCCGTCCTCCGCGAGATCCGGGTCGCCCTGCTCGAAGCCGACGTCAACGTCGGCGTCGTCCGCACCATCCAGTCCCGCATCCGCGAACGGGTCGTCGGCACCGAGCTGGACGGACCGCTCAACCCCAGCCAGATCGTCATCAAGGCCGTCAACGAGGAGCTGACCGCAGCGCTCGGCGGCGAGACGATGCGGATCACCTTCGCATCGAAGCCGCCCACCGTCGTGCTGATGGCCGGCCTCCAGGGCTCGGGCAAGACCACGAACTCCGCCAAGCTCGCCCGCTGGTTCAAGGCGCAGGGCCGCAACCCGCTGCTGGTCGGCGCCGACCTCCAGCGTCCCGCCGCCGTCGAGCAGCTGCGGACCCTCGGTGGCCAGGTCGGCGTGCCGGTGTTCAGCGAGCCGACCGACCCCGTCTCGGTGGCCCGGGCAGCGCTCGAGGAGGCCCAGCGGACCGGACGTGACGTCCTGATCTGCGACACCGCCGGCCGCCTCGCCATCGACGCCGAGCTGATGGAGCAGGTCCGCCAGATCTCCGAGGTGCTGGAGCCGGACTACACGTTCCTCGTCATCGACGCGATGACCGGCCAGGACGCCGTCAACGTCGCACAGTCGTTCCACGAGACCCTCGAGCTCGACGCCGTCATCCTCACCAAGCTCGACGGCGACGCCCGCGGCGGTGCGGCGCTCTCCGTGAAGGAGGTGGTCGGCCGCCCGATCGCCTTCGCGTCGGTGGGCGAGAAGCTCGACGACTTCGAGCAGTTCCACCCCGACCGGCTCGCCGGGCGCATCCTCGGCATGGGCGACGTGCTCACCCTCATCGAGAAGGCCGAGGCTGCGTACGAGGCCGAGGAGGCGGAGGAGGCGGCGCAACGCCTGCTCGAAGGCACCTTCACCCTCGACGACTTCCTCGACCAGATGCAGGCCATCAAGAAGATGGGGAAGCTCTCCTCCCTGGTCGCGATGATGCCCGGCATCCCCAAGGAGGTCCGCGACGTCGAGATCGGCGACAAGGAGGTCGGCCGCATCGAGGCGATCATCCGCTCGATGACGCCCCAGGAGCGCGTAGACCCGGACCTGATCGACACCTCCCGCCGCTCCCGCATCGCCAAGGGGTCGGGCACGCAGCCCACCGAGGTGGCGCAGCTGCTCCAACAGTTCAGCCAGATGCGCAAGATGATGCAGCAGATGGGCCAGGGCGCCGTCAGCCGCGTGAAGAAGAAGAACGCGAAGAAGAAGGGCAAGAAGAAGGGGCCCGGAGGGGGGCGCGTCACCGCGAAGGGGACCGCACCCGTCGGGGCGAAGCCCTACCGCCTGCCCGGCCTCGACCCTCTGGCCGATCAGATCGAGAAGGCCGGCCTCGACCTGCCCGAGTTGCGCCAGCAGTAGGCCTCGACGGCCGGTTTCGTCGCGCAGGGTGCGACGGATCCGTCGCACCCTGCAGGACAGAACCGGTGGGTGGGGTGAAGTTCCACCGGCGGGTGCTGGGGGTCACCCCGGAGTGGTTGCTAACATCGTCCGGCCGCGGCCACGCCGCGCAACCCCCGACACGAGGCGCGCCACAGCGCCGGGAGCGACATGAGCGAAGCATTCGACACGATGATGGATCCGCCCGTGGAGGAGCTGCTGGAGCGGACCGACTCCAAGTTCGCCCTCGTGGCGCTCGCCTCCCGTCGTGCCCGTGACATCAACAGCTACTACAGCCAGCTGGGCGATGGCCTGGGCATGGTGCCGCCGCCGCAGGTGACCTCCACCGCGTCGAAGTCGCTGTCGATCGCCTTCGAGGAGATCGCCGCCGACAAGATCCAGCTCGCCGAGCTCCCCTCCGAGGACGAGGTCGCGGCCGCCGAGGCCGCCGCGGCAGCTGACGCCGCCGCAGAGGCGGCCGGCGAGGCCGAGCCCACCGACTGAGGACCGCACCGGCGGTGACCGACCAGGCCGTCGGCCCGACCGACCTCGCAGCGCTGCGTGGACGACGCGTCGTCCTCGGCGTCTCCGGCGGCATCGCCGCCTACAAGGCCGTGGAGGTCTGCCGTCGTCTCGTCGACGCAGGCGCGCACGTCGTGCCGGTCATGACCGCCGGGGCCAAGCGGTTCGTCGGAGAGACCACCTTCTCCGCCCTGGCCTCCGAGCCGGTGCGGACCCGTCTCTTCGACGACGCCGACCCCATCCCGCACACTCGCCTGGGCCAAGGCGCGGACCTCGTGATCGTCGCACCGGCGACAGCTCGGCTGCTGTCCTCGTACGCCACGGGCTACAGCCACGACCTCCTCACCTCGACGCTGATCGCCACCCGTGCGCCGGTGCTGGTCTGCCCGGCGATGCACACCGAGATGTGGGAGCACCCGGCGGTGCAGGACAACCTCGCCACCCTCCGCTCCCGGGGCGTCCACGTGGTCGACCCCGAGCCAGGGCGGCTCGCCGGCGGCGACGTGGGCCACGGCCGGCTGGCCTCACCCGAGCGGATCGTGGCGGCAGCCGCGCGAGTCCTCGGCGGGGCGGCGACGCGTCCGCGGGACCTGGCCGGGCTCGGGGTGCTCGTGAGCGCCGGCGGCACCCGTGAACCGATCGACCCCGTCCGCTTCATCGGCAACCGCTCGTCGGGCAAGCAGGGCCATGCGATCGCCGCTGCCGCCGCCCGCCGTGGCGCCCAGGTGACCCTCGTGACCACCACGTCGCTGCCCACGCCCCCCGGCGTCGAACGGGTCGACGTGGAGACCGCAGCGGAGATGTTCGACGCCATGACCGCTCGCTCAGCCGCCGCCGACGTCGTGGTGATGACAGCGGCGGTCGCCGACTTCCGACCGAAGGTCGTGGTCGACGAGAAGATCAAGAAGGCCGAGGGCGCGCCCAACCTGGTGCTCGAGGAGACCGCTGATATCCTCGCGGCGCTCGGCGAGGCCAAACCGTCGGGGCAGACGCTCGTCGGGTTCGCAGCCGAGACGGGCGACCTGCGCCGACATGCGGCAGCGAAGCTGGCACGCAAACGGGCCGACCTGATCGTCGGCAACGACGTGTCCGCACCCGGTGTCGGGTTCGAGCACGACACCAACGCGGTGGTGATCCTCTGCGCCTCCGGGCGGGAGGTGGAGGTGCCGCTCAGCGACAAGTCCGAGATCGCCGACGCCCTCCTCGATGTGATCGTCGAGGAGCGTGGCGGTGGGGGAGAGGAAGCAGGCACATGAGCAACTGGACGTTCACCTCGGAGTCCGTGACCGAGGGTCATCCGGACAAGATGGCGGACCAGATCTCCGACGCCGTCCTGGACGCGATCCTGGCGAAGGACCCGACCGCCCGCGTGGCGTGCGAGACCATGGTGACCACCGGGCTCTGCATCGTCGCGGGTGAGATCTCCACCAGCGCCTACGTCGACATCCCGACGATCGCCCGCGAGACCATCAAGGGCATCGGCTACGACCGCGAGTCGTTCGGCTACGACGGCGCGACGTGCGGCGTGATGGTGGCGCTCGACGAGCAGTCTCCCGACATCGCCCAGGGCGTCGACGACTCCGAGGAGGTCCGCTCCGGCGCCGCCGGTGAGGAGGACCAGCTCGACAAGCAGGGCGCCGGCGACCAGGGGATGATGTTCGGCTACGCCTGCGACGAGACCGACGTGCTCATGCCGCTGCCGATCCACGTCGCGCACCGCATGTCCGAACGGCTCGCCGAGGTCCGCAAGTCCGGCGTGCTGCCGTACCTCCGCCCCGACGGCAAGACCCAGGTGACCTTCGAGTACGAGGGCAACCGCCCAGTGCGCCTGAAGGCCGTGCTGATCTCCACCCAGCACAACCCCGGCGTCGACCGCGACACCGAGATCCGGCCCGACCTCATCGACGCCGTGATCCGTCCGGTGATCCCCGAGCAGTTCGCCGACGACCTCTACGACGTCTACGTGAACCCCACCGGCAACTTCGTGGTGGGCGGCCCGGTCGGCGACTGCGGCCTCACCGGCCGCAAGATCATCGTCGACACCTACGGCGGCATGGCCCGCCACGGCGGCGGTGCGTTCAGTGGCAAGGACCCGTCGAAGGTCGACCGCTCGGCCGCGTACGCCGCTCGTTGGGTGGCGAAGAACGTGGTGGCGTCCGGCGCTGCCAGCCGCTGCGAGGTGCAGGTCGCCTACGCCATCGGCATGGCCCGCCCCGTGTCGGTCCTGGTCGAGACGTTCGGGACCTCGAAGGTGGACGAGGCGAAGCTCGAGGGTGCGGTGAAGGACGTCTTCGACCTCCGGCCCGCCGCCATCGCACGGGACCTCGACCTGCGGCGCCCGGTCTTCCAGCCCACTGCGGCGTACGGGCACTTCGGCCGGGTCGGCGAGGGCTTCACCTGGGAGCTCACCAACCGCGTCGACGACCTGAAGTCCGCCCTCGGGCTCTGAGCGCCCGCCGTCGGGGCCCCACGCTCTGGGACCCCGGCCCCACACCGGCTCCGCCCGGCACAGGTGACGATCCGCCGCGGCTGATCGTCCGCGTCGTCCCCGACGTCCCTGCGATCGACCGCTCCTTCGACTACTCGGTTCCCGAGGGGTGGGAGCAGCGCGTCCGGGTGGGGACGATGGTCCGCGTCCCTCTGGCCGGTCGCCGGGTGGGCGGATGGGTCGAGCAGGTGGACGTCGAACCTCCACCCGGGGTGCGGATCGAGCCGCTCGCCAAGATCTCGGGCGCAGGCCCGTCGGCTGAGGTGCTCGACCTCTGCCGGTGGGCGGCGTGGAGGTGGGCCGGGCGGCTCGCCACCTTCCTCCGCCTCGCGTCGCCGGAGCGGATGGTCCCGGCAGTCTCGTCACGCCCGCCGGCGCCACGATCGGGTGCCGATCCCCGTCCGCCGCGGCAGGTGCTGCGGGTGGCGCCGGCGAACCCCACCGATGAGATCGTGCTCGAGGCCTGCTCGCACGGCCCCCACCTCGTGGTGTGCCCATCGGTCGCCCAGGCCGCCGCGCTGGCACGCCGGCTCCGCGCTGCGGGTGTGCGCACGGCGCTCCACCCCGACGACTGGGGGCGAGCAGCTGCCGGAGGCGTCACCGTGGTGGGCGCACGGTCGGCAGCGTTCGCCCCGATGCCCGACCTCGCCGGGGTCGTGCTCCTCGACGAGCACGACGAGGCCCTCCAGAGCGAGGGGTCACCCACCTGGCACGCCCGCGAGGTGGTGCTGGAGCGAGCCCGGCGGGCCCGGGTCCCGGCCACCCTCGTGTCCCCGGTGCCTTCACTGGAGGCCACGGCCCGGTCGCCCCTCGTCGTCGGGGACCGAGCCATCGAGCGCTCGGGCTGGGCCGCCATCCACGTCGTCGACCGCACGGAGGACGACCTGGCCCGCAGCGGCCTCTACTCGCCGGAGCTGGTGCCGTTCCTCCGCGGCGACGACCCGGTGCTGTGCGTGCTGAACCGCAAGGGGCGGGCGCAGCTGCTGGCGTGCCGGTCGTGCCGGGCGCTGCTCGCCTGCGAGCGATGCGAGGGCCCGCTGCAGCAACCCGCCGAGGGCGTGTTGCGGTGCCGACGGTGCGAGGCGGAGCGGCCGGTGGTCTGCCAGGTCTGCGGCAGCAGTGCCACGGCGCTGCTCCGGCAAGGGGTGACCCGGGCGCGGGAGGAGCTGGAGGCACTCCTCGGCGAGCCCGTCGAGGAGGTCGGTCCCGACAGCCCGCCGGGCGCACGGGTGGCGATCGGCACCGAGGCGGTGCTCCACCGGGTCCGCTCCGCCGCCACCGTGGTCTTCCTCGAGCTCGACCAGGAGCTGTTCGCCCCGCGCTACCGGGCCGCAGAGGAGGCGCTGGCGCTGCTGGCCCGGGCGTCGCGGGTGGTCGGTGGTCGAGACGGTCGGGTGGTGGTGCAGACGCGCGTCCCTGACCACGAGGTGATCCGTGCCGCGACGCTCGCCGACCCGTCGATCGTGTCGAGTGCCGAGGCGACCCGACGGGAGGTCGCCCGGTTTCCGCCGGCCGTGACGATCGCGATCGTGGGCGGCGAGGCGGCGCCGGCGTTCATGGAGGCGTTCGGGCGTCCGATCGGCATCGAGGTGGCGGGCGGCGGCGCGGGCGGTGACTGGACGCTCGTGGCGGACGACCGGAAGCTGCTGCTCGACGCGCTGGCAGCCACTCCTCGCCCGCCCGGGCGACTGCGTCTGCAGATCGACCCCATGCGGATCAGGAGCTGACCCGCCGCTGGGGCCGACGCGGGATCAGCCCTCGTCATCCTCCCCGGGGTCTGCCTCGTCGCTGCCATCCCCGTCGCTGTCGTCCCCGTTGCTCGCGGCGCCTTCGTCGGAAGCCGTCCACTGCTGGCGGGCCCACTCGGCGCACGCGATGCCGCAGGCGGTCGCCACGTTCAGGGATCCGATCTTGCCGAGCAACGGGAGGTAGACCGCCCCGTCGCAGGCGTCGAGGGTGGCCGTCGACACGCCGTGGTCCTCGTGCCCGAGGACGAGGCACACGTCGCCGGTCAGGTCGGCCTCGTGCGCCGGCAGCGCCCCGTGACTGAGCTCCACGGCCAGCACCCGGAACCCGAGCGCCCGGGCAGCGACGACCGCGGCCGGGCCGTCGGCCACCGCCTCGACCTCGAAGAACCGCTCGCTGCCCATCGACGTGCGCCCCACCTGCGGGTGGTCCACGCCCGTTCCGTTCTCGGTGCACCAGAGGCGTGCGACCCGGTAGGCGGCGGCGGTGCGGAGGATGTTGCCGACGTTGTGCGGGCCCTGGATGCCGTCGAGGATCAGGCCCAGGCGGCCGGGCGTCCGTCGGCGCCAACCGCGGTGGAGGCGCTTCAGGTCAGTCGGTCGCAGCTGCCGCACGGGCCCTCACCTCCAGGATGCGGAAGCCGCGGCGCGACAGCAGCCGCTCGGTGGGCCAGCCCTGCCCGTCCATCCACCTGGCGAGGCTGTCGGCGCCGAGGTTGCGCTGCACCACGAGCAGCGCCCGCCCACCCGGTGCCAGGCGGTCCAGCCACGTGCCCAGCAGGTCGTGGAGCGCCGTCTTGCCGATGCGGATGGGCGGGTTGGACCACAGCTCGTCGACGGCGGCGTCGGGCACCTCGTCGGGCCCGTGCACCTCCACGTTCCCGAGGCCCAGCTCGGCGGCGTTCGCGGCGCACAGCTCGCGGGCCCGCTCGTTCACGTCGGTCGCCCAGATGCGTGCGCCGGGGGAGCGGCGGGCGAGGGTCACCGCGATCGGCCCGTAGCCACAGCCGAGGTCCACGAGCAGCCCTTCGGGGGCAGGCGGCGGCCCCTCGGTGAGGAGCAGCTTCGTGCCCTCGTCGACCGCCCCTCGGCTGAAGACGCCGGCGTCGGTGCGGAGGCGAGCCACTCCCTCGGCGGTCACGAGCTCCACGGTCGAGGGCCGGTGGGCGGCGTCCGGTCGCTCCTCGAAGTACTGCGCGGCCACTCGGAGCGACGGTAGCCGCGTGTCACGTCGGATCGGGCCAGGGGAGGGGCTCCGATAGCCTGCACCGCATGGGCCTGCACTCGATCCGCATCGTCGGCGACCCCGTCCTCCGCGAGAAGGCGGTCGACGTCGCCGACATCGACGGTGCCCTCGTGAAGCTCGTCGACGACATGTTCGTCACCATGTACGAGGCCCCCGGCCTCGGCCTCGCCGCGCCCCAGGTGGGCGTGAAGAAGCGCTTCTTCGTGTACGACATCGGCGACGACCCCCAGGTCCTCTTCAACCCGCAGATCACCGGCAGCGACGGCGAGTGGGTGTACGAGGAGGGCTGCCTGTCGATCCCGGGGATGTCCTTCGAGATCGTCCGCCCGAAGACCGTCGAGGTCACCGGCGTCGACCTCGACGGCAACGAGGTCTCGTTCGAGGCCGACGAGCTGCTCGCCCGCCTGATGCAGCACGAGATCGACCACCTCGACGGCGTCCTGCTCCTCGAGCACCTCGACGAGGAGCAGATGAAGACCGCCAAGAAGGCGATCCGTGAGATGCACATGGCGCCCGCGCCCGAGCCCACGCCGTCGCGGCGGGGGTTCCGGCTGAGGTGACGCCCGTTCCCGCTGGCCGTCCCCGGCGGATCGCGTACCTCGGCACACCGGAGCTGGCCGTCGCGCCCCTGGTGGCGATGGTCGACGCCGGTTGGGAGATCGGCCTCGTCGTGTCCGCGCCCGACAAGCGCCGTGGCCGCGGGTCGACCCTCTCACCCAGCCCGGTGAAGGCCGCTGCGCTGGAGCGAGGGCTTGCGGTCACCGACGATCCCGACGACCTCCTGGAGGCCGGCTGCGACCTCGGCGTGGTGGTCGCCTACGGCCGGATCATCCGGCCCCACCTGCTCGAACACATGCCGTTCGTGAACCTCCACGTCTCGCTGCTGCCGCGCTGGCGCGGCGCCGCGCCGATCGAGCGTGCCGTGCTGGCCGGCGACGAGCGCACCGGGGTGTGCCTCATGGCGGTGGAGGAGGGCCTCGACACGGGCGGCGTCTTCGCCCGCGCCGAGACGCAGGTCGACCGCAAGACCGTGGCCGAGCTCCGCACCGAGCTGATCGCCGCCGGCACCGAGCTGCTGCTCGACGCGCTCGAGAACGGGTTCGGCGATCCCGAGGCGCAGGACGGTGAGGTCACCTACGCCGAGAAGCTGCGACCGGAGGAGCTGCGGATCGACTGGACGGCCCCGGCCGTGCAGGTCGACCGGGTGGTCCGGGTGGGCGGGGCGTGGACCACTGCCGGCGGTCGCCGCCTGAAGGTGCACGCCGTCGAACCGCTCGCCGACCCCTCGAACCCCGGTTCTGTCCCGCGTGGTGCGACGGAACCGTCGCACCACGCGGGACAGAACGGCGGTGGGATGCCCGGAGCACTGGACGGCACGGTGGTCGCCTGCGGGGAGGGGAGCGTCGAGCTGATCGAGGTGCAGCCCGAGGGCAAGGCGGCGATGTCCGCCGATGCCTGGCGGCGTGGAGCTGGCGCCCGGGTCGAACGGCTGGGCCAGTGAGCGACGGCGTCGAGGCGCGCCGCGTCGCGATCGGGGCGCTCCGCCGGATCGAAGACGACTCCGCCTACGCCAACCTGGCGCTGGGCCCGATCCTCGACCGCTCGGAGCTGGCCGACCGCGACAAGGCGGTCGTGACCGACCTCGTCTACGGGACGCTGCGGCGGAAGCGGTCGTGCGACCACCTCGTCGACCGGTTCCTCTCCAGCCCGCCGCCTCCCGTCGCCCGTGCCGCCCTCCGACTGGGCGCCTACCAGCTGGCCTTCGCCGGCACCCCGGCCCACGCGGCGGTCTCCACCACCGTGTCCGCCGTCCCCCAGCGGTTCCGAGGACTCGTGAACGCGGTCCTGCGCAAGGTGGCCACGAGCGACGTCGAGTGGCCCGACGTCGGCACCCGCCTGTCGTACCCCGACTGGATCGTCGACCGGTTCGTCGAGGACCTCGGCGAGGCCGACGGCCTGGCGGCCCTCGAGGCCATGAACCAGCCGGCGGAGGTCACCCGGCGAGCCGACGGCTACGTCCAGGACCTGGCCTCGCAATGGGTCGCCGAGGCCGTGGAGGTCGAGGACGGCGGTTCGGTCGCCGACGTGTGCGCCGCCCCAGGCGGGAAGGCGACCGCGATCGCCGGGCGCGGCGCCCGGGTGGTGGCGATGGACCTCCGTCCGAAGCGGGCCGGGCTGGTGCGGCAGAACGCCGACCGCATCGAGGTGCCGCTGCTCGCCGTGGCGGGTGACGCCACCGCTCCGCCGCTGCGCCGGCAGGCCTTCGATGCCGTGCTGGTGGACGCTCCCTGTTCGGGCCTCGGGGTCCTCCGTCGCCGGGCTGATGCCCGCTGGCGGGTCCGGCCGGAGGACGTCGACCGCCTCGCAGGGGTGCAGTCCCAGCTGATCGACGCCGCGGTGGACCTGCTCCGACCCGGCGGCCTCCTCGTGTACTCGGTGTGCACCCTGACACGAGCCGAGACCACCGAACAGGCGGCCGCAGCGACCGGGCGGCACCCGCAGCTCGAGCCCCTGGAACCCCTGGGCGGCCCCTGGCGCGCCGTGGACGGTGGGGGCCTGGTGCTGCCCCACGACGCCGGGACCGACGGGATGGCCGTGTTCAGGTGGCGGATACGATCGACGCCATGAGCTCTGAGCCGCACCCCCTCCTGGCGAAGATCCTCACCGTGAGCGACGGGGTCGCTGCCGGCTCCCGTGAGGACGGGGCCGGGCGGGCGCTCCGCGAGCTGCTCGAGTCGAAGGGCTTCGAGGTCTGCGAGCACCGGGTGATCCAGGACGGCGCCGCAGTGGTGGCGAACGCGCTCTCCCACATGGCGTACGGGTTCAACGGGCTGATCGTGACCACGGGCGGCACCGGGTTCGGTCCCCGTGACAACACGCCCGAGGGCACCCGGCGCATCCTCGACCGGCGCGCCTCCGGCCTGGCCGAGGCGATGCGCTCGGCCAGCCCCTTGGGCCGGCTGTCGCGTGGGGTGGCGGGCACCCGCGGCCGCGCTCTGATCGTGAACGTCCCCGGCTCCACGAACGGCGCCGTCGAGATGCTCTCGGCGATCCTCGACATCGTCCCCCACGCCCTCGAGCTGATGAACGGCAGCACGGTCACGGCCCACCCTGTCTGACCGTCCTGACCGGCCCGGCCTGGATTGATGGGCCGGGCCAGGTCCGGGGGCCGCCGGTCGAATTTTCGACGGCCGCTGGAGATTCGACCACCACCCGGGCTACGATCGACGCGATGTCCGACCCCCACGAGTTCAGCGCCGCGGACCGCGAGTGCATGATCAGGGCGATCGCGGCGGCCGCCCAGGTGCGCTGCGTGACCTCCCCGAACCCGTGGGTCGGCTGCGTGATCCGCACCGAGGACGGCCAGCTCCACGAAGGGGTCACCCACGAACCGGGCGGCCCGCACGCCGAGGTCGACGCCCTGGGCTCCGCCGGCGAGGCCGCCCGCGGCGCCACCGTCTACGTCACACTCGAGCCGTGCGTGCACACCGGCCGCACCGGGCCGTGCGTCGACGCGCTGGTCGAGGCCGGCGTGTCGAGGGTGGTGGTCGGCCTCGAGGACCCCGACGGCCGGATGCGCGGGCGTGGCATCGCTGCGCTTCGCGACGCCGGGATCACCGTCGACGTCGGGCTCTACGAGGACCGGGTCCGCAACCAGCTCGCTGCCTACATCAAGCACCGAACCACCGGGCGGCCCTACGTGGTGCTGAAGCTCGCCGCCACCCTCGACGGCGGCACCGCGGCCCCCGACGGCTCCAGCCAGTGGATCACCTCGCCCGAGGCGCGAGCCGACGGCCACCGCGTGCGGGCCGAGAGCGACGCGATCATCGTCGGCTCCGGCACGATCCGCCGTGACGACCCGTCCCTGACGGTCCGGGACTACCGCCCGCCGGTGGTGCCGCGGAACCGAGGGATCGACCCGCTGCGGGTCATCCTGGGCAGCGCTCCGCCAGAGGCGCGCGTGCAGCCGTGCCGCGAGATGCACGGCGACCTGCCGTCGGTGCTCGACGAGCTGGGCGCGGACGGCATCGTGCAGGTGGTGGTGGAGGGCGGTGCGTCCGTCGCCGGCTCGTTCCACCGGGCGGGTCTCGTCGACCGCTACATCATCTACATCGCACCGGCGCTGTGGGGCGGAGGCGACGCCCGCGGGCTGTTCACCGGCAACGGTGCCTACCGCATCGACGACCTGTGGCGCGGCGCGTTCAGCTCGATCGAACGCGTCGGCACCGACCTGCGAATCGAGCTGGCACCCGCCGGCGGGGACGGGGTGGGCTGATGTTCACGGGGATCGTGGAGGAGCTGGGCCGGGTGGAGTCCCGCGAGGGGGCGCGGGTCCGCATCGCCGCCCGCTCGGTGCTCGACGGCGTCCAGCTGGGCGACTCGACCGCGGTGAACGGATGCTGCCTGACGGTGGTGGCCTTCGAGCACCCGGCGGGCGACGCCGACGGCTGGTGGGAGGCCGACGTCAGCGACGAGACCTACGCCCGCACGTCCCTCGGCACCCTTGCCCCCGGCGACCCGGTGAACCTCGAACGACCCGTCCGCCTGATCGACCGGCTCGGGGGCCACCTGGTCCAAGGCCACGTCGACGCGGTCGGCGAGGTCGTCCAACCGGTGCCGGACCTGCGGGTCCGCATGCCCGAGCACCTCGCCCGGTACGTCGTGGAGAAGGGGTCGATCGCCGTCGACGGCGTGAGCCTCACCGTGGTCGACGTGGACCACGACAGCTTCTCCGTCGCCGTCATCCCCCACACCGCGGCGGTGACCACGCTCGGGGCCCGACAGCCCGGTGACCCCGTGAACCTCGAGGTCGACGTCATGGCGAAGTACGCCGAGAAGCTCTTGTCCGGCCGGATCCCCCCGCCCGGCGAAGGAGGCAGCGATGAGCGAGCTTGACGAAGCAGCGGAGACAGCGGAAGCGCCGTCGCCGGACAGCGGCTTCGCCTCGATCCCAGACGCCGTCGCGGCGATCGGGCGCGGCGAGATCGTGGTGGTCGTCGACGACGAGGACCGCGAGAACGAGGGCGACCTCATCATGGCGGCCGAGTTCGCCACCCCGGAGAAGATCGCCTTCTTCCTGCACCACACGTCTGGGTACATCTGCGCCCCGGTCACGTCCGAGCGGGCGCGCGAGCTCGACCTGCCGCACATGGTCGTGCAGAACACCGAGAGCATGCGCACGGCGTTCCTCGTGACGGTCGACTACCGCCACGGCACGACCACCGGCATCTCGGCGTTCGACCGCTCGGCCACCATCAAGGCCCTGGTCGACCCGTCGACGCGGCCCGGCGACCTCGCCCGGCCCGGCCACATCGCCCCCCTGGAGGCGCGGGAGGGCGGCGTGCTGAAGCGCGCCGGCCACACCGAGGCCGCCGTCGACCTCGCCCGCCTCGCCGGCCTGTACCCGGCCGGCGTGCTCTGCGAGATCGTCGACGAGAACAAGATGGACATGGCCCGCGTGCCCGAGCTGAAGAAGTTCGCGGCAGAGCACGGGCTGCTCATGATCTCGATCGCCGACCTGGTGCGCTACCGGCGGCAGACCGAGAAGCTGGTGCGGCGGATCGCCGAGGCTCGCATCCCCACCAGGTGGGGCGACTTCACCTGCTACGTCTACGAGTCCGTCCTCGACGGCGAACAGCACGTGGCCCTGGTCGCGGGAGCCGTGGCCGGCGAGTCCGACGTGCTCGTCCGCGTGCACTCCGAGTGCCTCACCGGGGACGTGATGGGATCGCTCCGCTGCGACTGCGGCACCCAGCTCGACAGCGCCATGTCGCTGATCGCCGACGAAGGCCTGGGCGTGGTGGTGTACCTGCGGGGCCACGAGGGCCGAGGCATCGGTCTGGGCCACAAGATCCGCGCCTACGGCCTCCAGGACACGGGCCTCGACACGATCGAGGCCAACCAGGCGCTGGGCCTGCCGATCGACAGCCGCGAGTACGGCATCGGCGCCCAGATCCTCAACGACCTGGGCATCACCACGATGCGCCTCATCACGAACAACCCTTCGAAGTTCGGCGGCCTCGAGGGCTTCGGGCTCGAGATCACCAGCCGCGTCTCCGTCTCGGCCGAGCCGAACGAGCACAACGAGCGGTACCTGCGGACGAAGCGTGACCAGATGGGTCACCTCATCGAGGGGCTCTGATGGCCGGCGACGACCTGCGCTCCGACGCGCCGCTGCCCGAGCTCGACGGTTCGGGCATGCGCATCGCCGTGGTGTGCGGGCGCTTCAACGACGTGATCACGCTCCGGCTGCTCGAGGGCACCCGTCGCGGCCTCGCCCAGCTGGGCGTCGCCGATGACGACGTCGTGGTCGAGTGGGTGGCGGGCAGCTTCGAGATCCCGTTCGCCGCCCGGCTGCTGGCCCTCACCGGCCGGTTCGACGCGGTGATCTGCCTCGGCGCGGTGATCCGGGGCGAGACCAGCCACTACGACTTCGTGGCAGGGGAGTGCGCCCGCGGCATCACCGACGTCCAGCTCTCCACCGGCGTGCCGACGATGTTCGGCGTGCTCACTACCGAGAACGACGAGCAGGCGCTCGCCCGCTCCGAGGGCCCCGGTGGCCACAACGTGGGGGAGGAGTGCGCTCGCACCGCCGTCGAGATGGCCACCCTCACCCGCCGCTATTCCTGACGCCGGACCCCCGTCCCAACTGTCACGTTCCTCAACTGTCGCGATCTTGGGCGGGATCGAGCGATCTTCGCGACTGTCGCGATCTTGAACCGTCGCGAACTTCGCGACTGTCGCGATCTTCGGCGGCATCCAGCGAACTTCGCGACTGTCGCGATCTTCGAGTGGGCGGGAATGCGGAGCGGGTCAGGGACGGGCGAAGAGGTGCCAGGCGGCGATCGCCGCCGCCGAGCCCACGTTGACCGAGTC
>JBIQID010000001.1:101003-105045 GCA_044508215.1 Actinomycetota bacterium
GGGCGAAGAGGTGCCAGGCGGCGATCGCCGCCGCCGAGCCCACGTTGACCGAGTCCACCCCGGGCGCCATGGCGATCCGCGCCCGCACCTCCGCAGCGTCGAGCACCGCCGCGCTGAGCCCGGGGCCCTCCGCGCCGACCGCCAGCGCCACCGGGCGGCCCTCGGGCACCACCACGTCACGCAGGTCGACGTCGCCCCCCGGCGTCGAGGCCACGAGCAGGTGCCCCGCGTCCGCGAGCGCCCCGAGCACGAGGTCGATCGAACCCACCGCCCACTGCATCGACAGCACGTGCCCCACCGACGTCCGCACAGCGCGACGCGACCAGGGATCCGCTGTGGTGGCGTCGACGACCACGCCGTCGGCTCCCAGCGCGGCAGCGTTGCGGAAGAGCACCCCCACGTTCTCGGTGTCGGTCACGCCCTCCACCAGCAGCAGGCGGCGGCTGCGGCGCACGACGTCGAGCGGGTTGCGGGCCCGTGGTCGGTCGATCGACGCCACCACGCCGCGGTGCAGGTCGAACCCCACGATCGCCTCGATCACCGTCGCTCGAGCGCTCAGCACCGTGGCGTCGTTGCGCCGTCCGACCTCGGCGAGCAGCTCGTCCAGCCGTGCCCGGCGTCGCTCGTCGACCAGGATCGACCGCACCCGGTGCGGGCTCCGCAGCGCACGCTCGAGCGGCAGCCAGCCCTCCACCACCACGCAGCCGCCCCCGAACGACCCGGGCAGCTCGATCCCTCGCCGGAAGGCCGCGTCGTTCAGGCGGCGGAACTCGGCGACCGCCGGGTCATCGGCTCGCTCGACGTGGACGACCTGGAGGGACACGTGTCGAAGGTAACGGCCGCCGGAGTGCCAATCGGTTTCGGGCTGCCGGCGGGGCGCTCCTACGATGACCGGGTGCTGCGCCTGGTCCTCCCCAAGGGTTCGCTCGAGAAGGCGACGTTCGAGCTGTTCGCCGACGCCGACCTGCCGATCCGCCGGGACTCGGCGGTCGCCTACAAGGCCTCGATCTCCGACCCCCGCATCGACTCCGTCCGCATCCTCCGCCCTCAGGAGATCGCCGGCTACGTGGCCGACGGCCTCTTCGACGTCGGCATCACCGGTCGTGACTGGGTGGAGGAGACCGGGGCGCAGGTGGAGAGCCTCGGCGAGCTCCGCTACTCGAAGGTCACCTCGAACCCGGTCCGGATCGTGGTGGCGGTGCCGGGCGACAGCCCGTGGCAGAAGGTCGAGGACCTTCCGCAGGGCCTCCGCGTCAGCAGCGAGTACCCCGAGCTGACCCGCCGCTTCTTCGCCGAGCGCGGCATCGAGGCCGACATCCGCCTCAGCTACGGCGCCACCGAGGCGAAGGTGCCCGACATCGTGGACGTGGTGGTCGACATCACCGAGACCGGCTCGGCCCTCCGTGCCGCCGGGCTGCGGATCATCGACACCATCCTCACCTCGTACACCGAGGTGGTGGCGAACCCCGAGGCGTGCGCCGATCCCCGCAAGCGGCACGCCATGGACCAGATCCTCACGCTCCTGCAGGGGGTGCTGGAGGCCCGGGGCAAGGTGCTGGTGAAGCTGAACGTCACTGCCGACCGGCTGGACGACGTCATCTCCAAGCTCCCCGCCATGAAGACCCCGACGGTCAACGAGCTCTACGGCGGCAGCGGGTTCGCGGTGGAGACCGTGGTGCCGAAGAACGACATCAACGTCCTCATCCCCGACCTGAAGGACGCGGGCGCCACCGACATCATCGAGCTGCCGCTCTCGAAGATCATCCACTGAGCGGCGGGGCCACGGCGATGCACGTCCCCACCGGCAACTCGCTCGGGACACCGCCCATCGTCATCAGCCGTGGGCTCGAGGGGACCGTCACGGCGTTCGACGAGCCGGGCGGCTGGGGCGAGATCACCGGCGACGACGGCACCGTCCGGCCCTTCCACTGCACGGCGATCGCGGATGGGTCCCGCTCGATCGAGGTCGGCGCGAAGGTGCGCTTCGCCCTCGGCGCCGGCCGGATGGGTCGCTGGGAGGCCTGCGACATCGCCCCTCGCTGACGGAGGGTTGCGGCCGGGGACGCTCCTAGGCTGGCCGCCATGACCGACACCGCAGCGCCCGACACCACCGGCAGCCCGTCCAGCACCCCCGTGGACGAGGTCGCGTGGGACCTCGAACCGTTGCTGCCCGCCCCGGGCCCCGACGGGGTCGATGCCCTCATGTCGAAGGCCGAGGAGCTGGTCGGGCGGATCGAGGCGTCGCGGGGGACCGTCGCCGAGATGGACGCCGGTGCGCTGGCCGACCTGTTCCGCCTCGTCGCCGAGCTGCACGACACCATCGGTCGCGCGGGCAACTACACCGCCCTCCGCTTCTCCGTCGACACCGCCGACCCGTCGATCGCCGCGCTGATGCAGCAGGTCGAGGAGCGCTCGACCGTGCTGGCCACCCGCCTGGTGTGGATCGACCTCGAGTGGGCAGCCCTCGAGGACGACCGGGTGGAAGAGCTGCTGGCCGACCCTCGCCTCGACTTCGTGGCGCACCACCTGCGAGGCCTCCGCCGGTACCGACCGCACCTGCTCAGCGAGCCCGAGGAGATCGTGCTCACCGAGAAGTCGGTCACCGGCGCGGCAGCCTGGTCACGGCTGTTCAGCGAGCTCACCTCGGCCATCGAGGTCGACCGGGCGGGGGAGAAGATGCCCCTCGACCAGGCGCTCGCCGGCCTCGACCACCCCGACCGGGACGAGCGGAAGACCACTGCCGAGGCGGTCACGGCGGCGCTCGAGCCGGGCCTGCGCACCCGCGGCTTCATCTACAACACGCTGCTGGCCGACAAGTCGATCGACGACCGGCTGCGCAGCTACCCGTCGTGGATCAGCTCTCGGAACCTCTCCAACGAGGCCTCCGACGAGTCGGTGCAGGCCCTCATCGAGGCGGTCGTGGGCCGCTACTCGATCCCGCAGAAGTGGTACGACGCGAAGGCCAAGATGCTCGGCCTCGACGGCCTGGACGACTGGGACCGCTACGCCTCGGTGGCCACCGACGAGGCCACGTTCGACTGGACCGAGGGCCAGCGGATCGTGGTCGACGCCTACGACAGCTTCAGCGGCGAGATGGCCGACGTGGTCCGTCGCTTCCTCTCGGAGCCGTGGATCGACGCGCCGCTCCGCCCGGCCAAGCGTGGCGGTGCCTTCTGCGCCTACACGGTCCCGTCGCACCACCCGTACCTGATGCTCAACTGGACCTCGAAGCGGCGCGACGTCCTCACCCTCGCCCACGAGCTGGGCCACGGTGTGCACGCCTACCTCGCCCGCGACCAGGGCGTCTTCCACCAGACCACGCCGCTGACCCTCGCCGAGACGGCGTCCGTGTTCGGCGAGACCGTCACCTTCGGTCGCCTGCTCGACCAGACGCCGGACCCTGCCGACCGGCTCGCCCTCCTCGCCGAGCACCTGGAGGGCGAGATCGCCACCGTGTTCCGCCAGGTCGCGATGTGCCGCTTCGAGGAGGCGGTGCACACCGAGCGCCGCGAGAGCGGCGAGCTGTCGCTCGACCGCTTCGGCGATCTGTGGGCGGAGACGCAGCGCGAGATGCTCGGCGACTCCGTCCGGATCTCCGACGGCTACCGCAGCTGGTGGAGCTACATCCCGCACTTCATCCACACGCCCGGCTACGTCTACGCGTACGCCTACGGCCAGCTGCTCGCCCTCAGCGTCTACGCCCGGTTCGAGTCGGAGGGCCCGGACTTCGTGCCCGCCTACGTCGAGATGCTCGCCGCCGGAGGTTCGCGCTCGCCGGAGGAGCTGGGAAAGATCGTGGGCGTGGACCTGGCCGACCCTGGCTTCTGGGACGCTGGCCTCGACATCATCGAGGGCCACCTCGACGCGACGATCGAGGCCGCCAAGGCGGCCGGCCGATTCTTTGAGTCCCGAGGGGCCGCACCTGGCAGAATGCCCCGGTCGACTGCGGGCTGATTCGTGCCGCCTGCCTCTCGCTAGACCACGGTCGGTGTCGGGTGATGCACCGGTGAAACTTTGATGAGCCGGGCCAGCTTCCGCTCGG
>JBIQID010000150.1:0-3690 GCA_044508215.1 Actinomycetota bacterium
GCACGGCGTCCGTGGCGGGGGCCGCGATGTCGAATGCCTGCAGATCCGGCTCTCACCGATCGTCGCCTACGCCGTGCTGGGTGAGGCAGCGCCGCTCGAGGGGACCGTCGTCTGCCTCGAGGACATCTGGGGCCGCGACGCGGTCCGCACCCAGGAGCAGCTGATCGAGGCGAGGACCTGGGAGGCGCGGTTCGCGCTCGCCGCGGATGCGCTCGGGCGGCGGGTCGCCGACGGCCGCGAGGTCGACGACGAGGTCCGCCACGCCTGGAGGCAGATCACCTCCCGCCGCGGCCAGGTCCGCGTCGACGAGGTCGCCCACGAGGTGGGGTGGGGCCGCAAGCGCCTCTGGAGCCGGTTCCGCGCACAGGTCGGGATCAATCCGAAGCGGGCGGCGCAGCTCGTGCGGTTCGACCACGCTGCGCACCGCCTCGCCTCGGGGGACCGCGCCGCGTGGGCAGCGGCCGAGGCCGGCTACGCCGACCAGTCGCACCTGCACCGTGAGGCGGTCGCGTTCACGGGCCTCACCCCGACCGCCCTCGCGTCGGCGCCGTGGCTCTCCGTCGACGACGTCGCCTGGGCCGATCCCCCGGGCTGAGTCGCTGTCAGACGCTGCCGCGATCGCCGCTCTCCGGATGGGGGGTTCAACGGTCGGCGATCATCGTCACGGCTCCACGGAGCGCTGACGGTGCTGTGTGCCGAGCCCCGGGGTGATGGTGAGGATCCGTGCGGTGCCGTGCGCGTCCACGGCATGCCAGACGCCTGCGGGGTTGATGGTCGCTCGCCCCGGTTCGAGGACCACCTGCTCGGTCGTCCCGCCGTGTTCACGTGTCACGGTCACGGCCCCGTCGATGCAGACGATGACCTCGTCGCCAGCCGGATGGCATTCCCAGTGGTCGCCGTGCCCCTCCTCGTCGATGACGATCAGCATTCGCCCCTCTGCGCCGTCGCTCGAGACGGCTTCGCCGTAGGCCTGGAGCACGGCCGGGTCGAAGGCGAACCCGCTGATCGGCCGAGCCCGTGAACCGAGGCCGAGGTGGAGCGGCGTGGTCGAGAGGTCGATGGCCGAACGTTCTTCGTCGATGAGTTCCATGGACGGCAGCGTCGCGGGATCCTCCCAGCGGGTCTTGTACGAATGGGACGAGCGGCGTCCCGAAGCGGTCCTGGGTCGAGACGGGGGCGCAGCTCGCGACCCGGCACCTCCGCGGCGGCACGATCGGGCGCTGTCAGGTGACGGACAAACGTCCAAGACCGCGTGTGGGGTCCAGGTCGACGCTGCTGGGACGACACCCAGCAGAGAGGCCCTCCGTTGTCCGAGCAGTTCGATCCCTACACATCCGCCGTCGACCTCGCCGCCGCGATCCGCCACAAGGAGGTGAGCCCCGTCGAGTTGGTCGAGGCCTACCTCGAGCGGATCGACGAGCTCGACCCTGGACTCAATGCGTTCTGCTACCGCGACGACGACCGGGTGCAGCGAGCCGCTCGAGACGCCACCGACGCCGTCGCCCGCGCACGATCGAACGAGGAGCTCCCCCCGTTCATCGGGGTGCCGATCGCCGTCAAGGACCTCTACGACGTTGCCGGCTGGCCGACGTCCCACGGTTCAGCGGGTGCGCACCGGGAGGCAGTGGCGACGTCCGACCCGGTCGTCCAACGCCTCCTCGACGCGGGGTTCATCCCCCTCGGGAAGACGACGACGTCGGAGTTCGGCACGGTGCCCTTCACCGAGAGCGACGCCCTCGGGACCTCGCGGAACCCGTGGAACCCCGCGCACACCCCGGGCGGGTCGTCGAGCGGGTCCGGCGTCGCCGTCAGTGCCGGGATGGCACCGATCGCGCTCGCCGGCGACGGAGGAGGGTCGATCCGTGTGCCGGCGTCCTGCAATGGGCTCGTCGGGTTGAAGCCCACCCGTGGCCTCGTGTCCAACCGCACCGTCGAGTCCGAGGGCCTCGCCGCTGCCGGGGTGATCACCCGGTCGGTCGGGGACACCGCAGCCGCGCTCGACGTCCTGGCCCGGCACGATCCCGCAGCCTGGTGGTCGCCTCCCAGCCCGGCGCGGAGCTTCGAGCGCTCGGCGTCACTCCGACCCGACGCAGGGCTCCGCATCGGGGTGCTCGTGGACGCCCCGGTGGAGGGGATCCACGTCGACCCGGTCTGTGCAGCCGCCGTCGACACCGCCGTGCGCGAGCTGGAGGCGCAGGGCCACGAGATCGTCGACGAGCCCCTGCCGCTCCCGCCGGCCGGCGAACTGATCGCCGCCTTCACGACGATCTGGAACGTCGGAGGTGCGGGCGTCGACCTGGCCGACCCGTATCGCGTCGAACCGCACAACCGGGCGCTTCGGGACGCGGCCCGGGGCGTCGACTCGTGGGCCTACGTCGAGGGTGTGCAGGCAGCGCAGCACCTGTCTCGCCGGATCGTCGAGGCCTTCGTCGCCCGGTACGACGTGCTGGTCACGCCCACGATGGCGTGCCTTCCGCCGCTCGTCGGTGCGTGGCGGGCCGGGATCGACGACGACCCGTTGATGGCGCTCGTGAACAGCTACCCGATGGCCGTGTTCACGTCGGTCTTCAACGTCACCGGCCAGCCCGCCATCTCGGTACCGGTCGCCCACGACGCCGCCACCGGGCTGCCTGTCGGGGTGCAGCTCGTTGCCGCACCCTGGCGGGAGGACCTCCTGTTGCAGCTCGCCCGCACCCTCGAGATGGCGATCCCCTGGGCGGCTCGACGGCCACCCGTGTCGCGAGGAGCGGCACGCAGTTCGTGACGACCTCAGCCGTCTCGGTCGCAGGCGCCGCCGTCGTGGCCGAGCAGGAAGCGCGCCCGCTCCTCGGGTCGCCACGACCGGCCGGCGAGCTGGCAGGCGGTGGCCGACCACTCGTGTGGATCGAGCTCCCAGCGCAGGACGCCGGCAGCGGTCGGCAGCAGCACTCCCCTGCCGTCCGGGTCGAGCGCGACGCTCGCACCGTTGACCGGCACCGGCAGGACGGCGCCCACCCTCGATCCCTGCCCGGGGTCGTAGAGGGCCACGGCCCCGTCGGCGTCGATGCTCACGAGCAACTCCTGCCAGCCCGCTGCTGACCCGTCGACGAACTGCAATCCCCGCACGCGGCGACCGCTCCCCCGGAGCACGACGGGCTCGGACCGGCCCTCCAGGTCGCGGATCGTCACGTCGCCGTTGTCCCCGGCGAACGCCATCCGCCGGCCGTCGGCCGAGAGCGCCGCTGCTCCCGACCGGGCGACGGTGTCGAGGTCGCCACCGAGGAGCCGACCGGAGGGCAGCTCCACCAGCGCGGCGGTCCGGGTGACGGGATCCCGGAGCAGCAGCCGTGCGCCGTCGGCGGACCAGCTCATCTCCGACATGAACGAGCCCGACGTCCCCACCGTCGGGTGGGTCTGTTCGCCGGTGCGCGGATCGCGGAGCTCGAGGCCGTCCCGGGTGGGCACGACGACCACGTCGCCGGTCGGTGAGAGCGACCCGAGGCGGAGCAGCTCCGTGGTGTCCCCGTCGCCGACGGGCGTGAGGTCCGGGAGGGATCGCAACCGGCCGTCGACGAGCACCAGGTCGCCGGCGACCCCACCGAGCGGCCCCTCCGCGGTTGCCACGGTTCGGCCTGTCGCGGCATCCATCACCCAGGTGGAGACCGTCCCCTCGACCACCATCGCCCCGAGGTCCGTCCAGCTCCGCGGCGC
>JBIQID010000150.1:3790-6394 GCA_044508215.1 Actinomycetota bacterium
CCACAGCGTGACGGTGCTCCCACGGAAGGTCGCCAGCCGCTCGCCCACCCACCCGGCGAAGACCCCCGGCGCGCCGTCCGGGGTGATGTCGAGGTCGTCGAGGTGGAGGACGCGCACCTGCTCCTCGGTGATCGCCGCAGTCCCGGTGTCGGGTGCGATGGACCCCACGGACTCCGTTGTCGTCTCGGGCGTGAGCGAGACCGCCACCTGATCTCCACCCGGGGCGAAGGCGAGGGCGGTCACGGGCGCGTCCACGTCGAGCGTCGCGATGAGCGCACCGGTCTCGGTGTCGTAGAGGCCCAGCACGGACGAGCCGGACTGCGTGGCGATCACACCCTCGGGGGTGCTGATGAACTCCTCGGACCGGGTCGAGGTGGCGACCAGCGCGCGCGTGCCGTCGGGCGACATCGCGGCCGCGAGGATCGAGCCGTCGGGCGGGAGCTCCACGGCCAGCGTCACCGTCGACCCGTCGGGGCGGTACACCTCGACGCGGTCGGGGGCCGACGAGAGGGCGGCGACCCCACCGTCGGCGACCGCGAGCCTGGCGACCGACGCGGCGGCGAACGACCAGGGTTGGGTCGACCCGACGAGGTCCGTCACGGTCGTGCGCTCGGGTTCGGCGGATGCCGGATCACTGGGGATCGCGACCGTGCCGCGGTCGGCGGAGAGCACCGCCGCATCCGCTCCGGTGGTGTCGAGCTCCAGACGCTCGACCACCTCACCGGTGGCGGGGTCGCGCACGACCACGCCGTCGGACCCGATGGTGACGAGGTGGCCGGTGGCGGCCTGCGTGCCCCCGACGAGGAGGTCGCCTTCCACGGGGAGGCGACGGACCAGGCGGCCGTCGAGGGTGAGCGACTCCTGGAGCGCACCGCGGGTCTCGGGGAGGTCGCGCAGGGCGAACGCCTCCGCCGCGAGCAGCCACCCGGTGGTCGGCTCCTGGGCTGCGACGGCTCCCACCTGGGCGGCCGCGGCGCGTGCGGCGGCCTCCTCTGCGAGGTCCTCCGCGCGGTTCCGTTGGGTCAGCGCCCAGATCGCCGCCGCCAGAGCGGCCACCAGCGCGGTGGCCACGCACGCGAGCAGGACTCGGAGACGGCGGTTGTTGCGCCGGTCCCGTTCGAGGCGCGCCGCGGCCTCCGCCTGCTCGCGGTCTCGAAGGGCGATCGACGCGTCGAGGAACTCCCGGTCGAGGCGCGACAGCTCGTCCTCGTGATCGCCTCGCCACTCGACCGCGGCGTCGAGGCGGCCGGCGCGGTAGAGCTCGCCGTGGTCGCGCCCAGTGGCCTCCCACTCCTCGGCGGCACGGGTGAGCCGACGGTGCAGGACCATCGCCTCGCGGTCCTCGTCCAGCCACCCGCGGAACCGGGGCCACGCACGGATGAGCGCCTCGTGAGCGATCTCGACCCAGTCGCCGTCCGCCGACAGCAGCCGGGCGGCGACCAGCTGCTCGACGACCGACGCCGCGTCCGGACCCGCTGCGGAGACCTCGGCGTGGGCGACCCGCCGGCGGGTGTCGTCGGCGGTCTCACCCGGCTCGACGAGCAGGAGCAGCACGCGCCGGGCGGCGCGCTGCTCCTCGCTGGACAGTGACTCGAACAGCTCGTCGGCGGTGCGGGCCACGGCGCCGTCGACCCCGCCGGCCTCCCGGTAGTCGGCGACGGTCAGCGTGCGGCCCCGTCGGCGGCGCCAGGTCTCGTACATGGCGTGGGAGGCGAGGGGCAGCGCTCCGGGGCGGGCCGCCACGTCGCTCACCACGAGGTCGACGAGACCCGGTTCAAGCTTCAGCCCCACGGTGGCCGCCGGACCGGTCACCGCGGCACGGAGCTCGTCGTCGGACATGGGCGGGACCACCACGGTCGCCCGCTCGAGCACGTTCGACAGCGCGAGGGAGGACGCCATCTGGCTGAAGAAGTCGGCCCTCAACGTGGCGAGGACCCGCACCGAGCCGTCGCCCTCCGCGACCGCTGCGAGGCGGTCCAGGAACGCCTCACGTCGTGTTGGCGACTCCCACCGGGTGAACAGCTCTTCGAGCTGGTCGAGCACGACGAGCTTCGTCGACGCTCCCGGTTCGTCGGCGGGTGGGTGCTCGGGCGTTCGTTCGAGCAGGTCGGCCGACGCCTGACCGGCGGAGGTCACGACGACCGACCACTGATCGGAGCCCTCGAGTGCACCGTCCGCCAGCGCCGGCAGCACCCCGGCTCGCACGAGGGACGACTTGCCGCTTCCGGACGCACCGACGAGCAGGACGAACGGCCGCCGGCCGAGTCGGTCGAGCACCACGTCCTCGAGCGCCTCGCGCCCATGGAAGAGGTCCCGGTCCTCGGCCTCGTACGAACGGAGACCCCGGTAGGGAGCGACGCGGGCGATGGCCTCGCGGACCTGCTCGGCGAGCGGGGTGGGCGGCGCGTCGGGCGCTGAGGGGTCCACCCGCACCAGCTCGCGGTGGAGGGCGACCAGGCGCGACGGGTTGCCGTCGGTCTCCGCCATCACCAGGTCGAGCGCTGCGTCGTGATCGGGGTCGGCCTGATCGGGGTCGGCCTGCTCGCGATCGCCGTGATCGAGGTCGTCCGCCAGGTCGAGCATCGAGCGGACCGCCGCCCGGTC
>JBIQID010000014.1:0-12788 GCA_044508215.1 Actinomycetota bacterium
AACGGCCGCGACCACCGCTCCGGCACCCACCACGACGCCACCGACCTGCCCCGGCCCGCCCGCCCCGCTGCGGACATGCCGGAGCCGGAGTCACTGCGTCCCCCGGCGGTCCGCCGACCGCTCCGTGCCGACGGGCTCGACCTGAGCCTCTGACCACCCGAACGACGACGAGATCACAGGAGCGACACGTGCCCACCGTCAACGGCATCTCGCAGACCAACCCGACCAACCCGTTCGCACAGCCGAAGCAGCCCGAGGACCAGTTCGGCAAGGACACGTTCCTCAAGCTGCTGGTCGCCCAGCTGAAGTACCAGGACCCCCTCAAGCCGTCGGATCCCCAGTCGTTCCTCACCCAGACCGCGCAGTTCACCTCGGTCGAGAAGCTCACCGAGCTGACGAAGCAGCTCGAGGCGACCGCCAAGACCTCGTCGATCTCGACCGCCGCCGGCCTCCTCGGACGCTGGGTCAGCTACGTCGACGAAGAAGGCGCCGAGGTGATCGGCCAGGTCGCAGCGGCGTCACCCACGGCCGACGGGATCATGCTCTCCGTCGACGGCAAGGACATCGGCCTCGACCAGATCGTCCACATCGCATAGTCCCTATTCGGCCGGGCCAGCTTCGCCTCAGTTTCGCTCGCTGCGCTCGCTTCTTCGGGCTTCGCTATCCGGCCGGGCTCGATGGGCCGGGCCAGCTTCGCTCAGTTTCACCCCGCCAACCACCAACCCACACCTGACCTCACACCCCTCCAGGAGGAACCCCTGATGCTCCGATCCATGTACGCCGCCATCTCCGGGCTGCGGAACCACCAGACGATGATGGATGTTGTTGGTAACAACATTGCGAACATCAACACCACCGGCTTCAAGAGCTCCAGCACGGTGTTCACCGAGGTGCTCAGCCAGACCATCCGTGGCGCCGGCGCCGCGAGCAACGCTGCCGGCGGCAGCAACCCGTCGCAGATCGGCCTCGGCTCCCGCGTCGCAGCGATCACGTCGAGCTTCAGCCAGGGCGCGCTGCAGCGCACCAACCGCTCCACCGACTTCGCCATCCAGGGCGACGGCTTCTTCGCCATCGACCAGGGCGGCGAGCGCATGTACACCCGTGCCGGTTCGTTCTCCGTCGACTCGCTGGGCCGACTGGTCACCCAGGACGGCGGCCTCGTGCTCGGCTGGCAGGCCCGGAACGACGAGATCCCCACGAACTCGCCGATCGGCGCCATCACGATCCCCGTGGGCGACCTCATCCCGCCGGTGCGGACCACCAGCATCACCCTGGGCGGGAACCTTCCGTCGGACGCCACGGTCGGCACCACGATCGTGGCCGGCGTCGATGTCTACGACGCCCAGGGCGCTCCGATCGACCTGCGGTTCGAGTTCACGAAGACCGACGCCGACGAGTGGACCGCGGTGGCCCGCTACGTCGACGCGAACGGCACCCTGCAGCCCACCCCGCCCGATCCGGGTCAGGCCCTCGCCGGTGGCGTGCTCACGTTCGACGCGAGCGGCCAGCTGGCGAGCGGCGGCCCGCTCACCGTGCCTGCCGGCTTCCTCCCGGGGTTCACTGCCGACTCCATCGAGGTGGACCTCGGCAGCCCCGGCCAGCCGAACCAGCTCAGCCAGTACGGCCGGATCAGCTCCGTCGCCGTCATCGACCAGGACGGCCAGTCGGCGGGTTCGCTGAACGGCTTCACGGTGGGCCAGGACGGCGTGCTCGTCGGCTCGTACACCAACGGGCGCTCGCGGCGCATCGGCCAGCTGTCGCTCACGACGTTCGCCAACCCCGAGGGCCTCGAGAAGGCGGGTGGCAGCACCAACTACCGCGCGACGGTCAACTCGGGGCTCCCGCAGACCGGCATCGCCGGTCAGGCGGGCCGTGGCTTCATCTCGGGCGGCGCGCTCGAGATGTCGAACGTCGACCTCGCCCAGGAGTTCACGAGCCTGATCGTCGCCCAGCGCGGCTTCCAGGCGAACTCGAGGGTGGTGTCCACCTCCGACGAGATGCTCCAGGAGGTCGTGAACCTCAAGCGGTGATCCGGGGCGCGCTGAGCGCGCTCGAAGGTGAGGTCGTGGTGACGGAGGGCCGGTCGGGCGATGCTCGACCGGCCCTCCCGCGTCTTCGCGACTGTCGCGATCTTCGAGCGATGCAGCGGGTTTTCGCGACTGTCGCGATCTTCGAGCTCTCGAATTCCGCGACTGTCGCGATCTTCGTGCGATCGAGCTGAAGTTCGCGACTGTCGCGTTCTTCGTGCGCGGCGGAGACGAACTTCGCGACTGTCGCGTTCTTCGAGCTCTCGAATTCCGTGACTGTCGCGATCTTCGTTCGATCGAGCCGAAGTTCGCGACAGTCGCGATCTTCGGGAGCTGGGGGGAGCGATGGGTCGATCGGCTCATTGGCCCGCCAAGCCTCATCCGGGGTGGCCGTCACGCCGATGCACCGGTGTCAGCACGGACGCTGACCGGCCCGCTCGACCGGGTCCGGAGCCGTCGGGGCCAGCCCCGATCCCCCCACCTTGGAACGGACGCCATGATCCTCCTTCGCCGCCTGAACGGGACAGAGATCGGTGTGAACGCCGACCTCATCGAACGGGTCGAGTCGACGCCCGACACGGTCCTCACGCTGATCGACGGCACCAAGTACGTGGTCGCCGAGCCGGCCGCCGAGGTGGTCGCCCGCATCGTCGACTTCCGGGCACGCATCCTCGCCGTCGCCGAGTCCTTCGATGCCAACGCCCCCGGTCGGGACCACCACGTCCCCCTGCGCCTCGTCGAGACCGACCTCGACGAGCCGACGCAGCTCCGCACGGCCCCGGCCCAGACCGACGTCGAGGTCTGACCGATGGATCCCGCAAGCCTGATCGGCCTCGTCCTCGTCCTGGTCGGCGTCTTCCTGGGCGCCATCATGAAGGGCGTCTCGCCCGCAGCGCTCTTCGCCGTCCCGGCAGCGTTCCTCATCGTGATCGTCGCCTCGATCGGCGCCGCGATGATGTCGAACACGATGGGGGACGCCAAGCGCTTCCTGACCTACCTCATCAAGGGCATCAAGGGTCAGAAGGAGCCGGCGACCTCAGCCACCATCGACCAGATCGTGTCGTTCGCCGAGCGTGCCCGCCGCGAGGGGCTCCTCGCCCTCGAGGGCGAGCTCGACAAGATCGACGACCCGTTCTTCCGTCGTGGCCTCCAGCTGGCCATCGACGGCGGCGACCCCGACGCCGTGGCCGAGGTCATGGAGTCGGAGATCCGGGCCATGCAGGAGCGCCACAAGGTGGGGGCCAAGTTCATGATGTCCGTGGGCATCTTCTCGCCCACGTTCGGCATCATCGGCGCCGTCTTCGGCCTGATCTCGACGATGGCCCACCTCGACGACCCGTCGAAGCTGGGTCACGGCATCGGCGCAGCGTTCGTGGCCACCTTCTGGGGCGTGTTCCTGGCGAACGGCATCTTCCTCCCGGTGAGCAACAAGCTGACCTCGATGTCGGCGAAGGAGGTCGCCTTCAAGCGCCTCGTGGTCGAAGGCGTGCTCGCCATCCAGGCCGGGGCCAACCCCCGCATGCTCGACGACATGCTGCGGGCGACGCTGCCGCCGAAGGAGCGCGGCTCGGAGGACCGGAAGAGTGCGTAAGAAGCGCCACCACCACGAGGAGCACGAGGAGCACGTGAACCACGAGGCGTGGGTGATCCCCTACGCCGACATGCTCACGCTGCTCATGGCGATGTTCCTCGTCCTCTGGGCGATCGGCCAGGTCGACGTCTCGAAGGCCAAGGCCGTGTCGACGGGCTTCGCGGACGAGTTCGGCCTGGCGAGCTCGGCGGGCAAGGGAGCGGGCGGGAAGGGCGTGCTCGACGGCGTCGAGAAGCCCGACGAGGTGAACGCCCTCTCCGGCTCGAAGAAGACCGACGCCCTCCCCGAGGTGAAGGTCGGCGAGATGACCCCGCAGCAGGTCGCCGAAGCCCGTGAGACCGAGCAGAAGCAGCTCGAGGAGGTGCGGGAGCGGATCGATCGCACCGCCGAGCAGGCCGGCCTCGCCACCAGCTTGAAGTTCCGCACCGAGCAGCGTGGCCTCGTGGTGTCGATCGTGGCGGAGGGCGTGCTGTTCACGCCGGGCTCCTCCGAGCTGCAGCCGGCGGGCCGGGTCATCCTCGACACCGTCGCCGACGCGCTCTCCGGCCTCCCGAACCAGCTGCAGGTGGAGGGGCACACCGACGACGTGCCGATCTCCACGGCGCAGTTCCCGTCGAACTGGGAGCTGAGCACGGCGAGGGCCTCGTCGGTGCTCCGCTACCTCTCGGACCGCCACGGCGTGTCGCAGGACCGCCTCAGCGCGGCCGGCTACGCCGACCGCCGCCCGATGGCCTCCAACGAGACGGCCGGCGGGCGGGCACAGAACCGGCGGGTGGACATCGCGGTCGTCGCGCTGTTCCCCGGCGAACCCGGAGCCACGGATGGCCCCGGGGAGACCGCGTCGGCGCCCGCCGACGGCCAGAAGACCACAGGGAAGGGGTCGAGATGAGCGACGAGACGACCGACGCGGCTGCGCCGGCCGACGAGGCCGCTGCGGGCGGAGGCAAGAAGGGCAAGGGCAACCTCGTCCCGGCCGTCGTGCTGGCGGTGGGGATCGCCGTGGGCGGCTACTTCATGGGTGGTTCCAGCGGAGCGGCCCCGGCAGAGGAGCCGAAGCCGGAGATGGGCGAGGTCGCCACCATGGACGCCCTCTCGGTGAACCTGGCCGACGGCCACTTCCTGAAGGTGGGCATCGCGCTGCAGCTCACCGAGGAGGTGTCCCTCGAGCACTTCGGCGAGGGGGAGCTGGCGAAGGCCAAGGACCTCCTCATCGAGGAGGTGGGCGGCCGACCCATGGAGGACCTGGCCACGCCGGAGGGCCGGGAGAAGCTGAAGGAGCAGCTCGTCGAGAAGGCGGAGGAGACCTTCCACGGGGACGTCATGGACGTCTACTTCACCGACTTCGTGATGCAGTGACCATGCGCTGACCCAACGCGTCACCCGGCCCGCTGCTCAACTCGGGGCCAGGGGTGCCGACAGGAGGCGGCGTGAGCAGCGCCTCCACCGATACTCGCCGGGGATCACCCGCCACGGTGGTCGACTTCTCGCGCCCCGCGCCGCTGGGCCAGGACGAGACCCGTGCGGTCCGTGCGGTCCACGACCACATGGCCGAGCTGCTGTCGCCCATGCTCACCACCAGGACCCGGGCGCCCTACCGGCTGGGGGTCGAGGACCTGGGCATGGTCACCGGCAACGACCTGCGCAGCGCGGTCGCCGAGCCGTGCGTGCTGGCGATCGTCGACATGGTCCCGCTGCCGCAGCCGATGCTGCTCCGGGTGCCGATGGGCCTCGCCTCCGTGACCGTCGACCTGCTCCTGGGCGGGCCCGGGACCCCGGAGGCCGCCGAGGTCGAGCCCACCCCCGTGGAGCTGCAGATCCTCCGGCGCGTGCTGGAGCAGTGCCTGCCGACGGCCGATCGTGCGTGGCGGCCCCACGTCAGCATCGCCTCGCGGCTCCGTGACCTCACCTGCGACGTCACCGCCACCGAGGTCCTGCCGCTCGGCGAGCCCTTCCTGCGGGTCGACCTGTCGGTCACCGTGGAGGACGACGTCTACGACGCCGACCTGTGGCTCCCGAACGAGGTCCTGCTCGCCGCGCTGCGGTCGGTCAGCGGCGCCGGCGACCGGGCTGCGCTCGGCGCGGGACGGTCGGCCGGCCAGCTGGGGATCGGCGCCGGGAGCTCCGCCGCAGGCGACGACGGCCACGACGACCACTCGCCCCTGGACGGCGGCCCGCCGCTCGCCGCAGCCCTCGAGGACGTCCCCGTGGAGGTCCGTGTGACCTTCCCCGGGATCTCGATGACCCCGACCGAGATCCTCGGCCTGCGCCCCGGTGACGTCGTGCCGCTCAGCCCTGCCGACGTCCCGCTGCACATGCAGGCCGGCGGGATCGACCTGGGAACCGTCCGGCCCGCCCGTGACGGCGACCGCACCGCGTGCGTGGTGCTCAGCATCCTCACCGCGATCGAAGGAGCATCGTGACCGAGACCATGACACCTGCCGAGATGGTCCCAGGGGGTGGCAGCCCGAACGAGCGGCTGCTCGCCGCCGCCGACGCGATGGCTGCCGAGCTGGCGGTCGGCGGTCTGATGGCCGGTCCGGCCGGGGAGCAGGCCGGCCTGGCCGACCTCCTCGTCGACGACGCACCGGTCGGCGCGTGGGGTGTCGCCTCCGACGGCACCTTCCTGATCGTCCTGCTCGGTCCGGGCGGCACGGCCCGCTGGCCCGACCCGACGCAGCTCGGCGCCGTCGTCGGGGCCGCGGGCGCGGCGCTCGGCGCAGCGGTCGACGCCCTCGACGTGATCGACGACATCGCCTCCCTCCCGCCCGGACTCGACGCCGAGGGGCTCGCCTGGGCGGGCGCCGGCGTCTTCGACGGCGACCAGCCCGTCGCCGCCGTGGGCGTGATGACCGGCTGGACCCCGCCTGCCGCCCCGGCAGCTGAGGGCGCGGACGAGCCGGTCGAGACCGATCCCGCACCGCAGCCCGGCCAGCCGGCCGCCACGCCGACCGAGGCGCCTGTCGCCACGCCGTCGGCCACCGCCGGCCCGGATGCGGAGGCACCTCGCAACCTGCACCTGCTCGCCGAGGTGGCCCTCGCCGTCACTGCGGAGCTGGGCCGCACCACGATGACGATGGGCGAGCTGCTGGACCTCAAGCCCGGCGGAGTCATCGAGCTGGAGCGCGAGGCCGGTGCGCCGATCGACATCGCGGTCAACCACACGCTGATCGCCCGTGGCGAGGTCGTGATGGTCGGCGGTCGCTACGCCGTCCGCATCACCGAGGTCGTGTCCGACGGCGGTGTCCGATGAGCGGGGGCAGCACTGCGCTCCTGTTCCTGCGGATGGGACTGTCGCTCGGGATCATCCTGGCGCTGATCTGGGGCGCAGCCCGCGTGGTGCGCCGCAAGGGCGTGGTCGCTCCGATGGGCGGCACGACGATGCAGGTGGTCGGCCGGCGGTCCGTGGGCCGCCGCTCGAGCCTGCTCGTGGTCAACGCTGCCGGGCGGACCCTGCTCGTGGGCTGCACCGACACCCAGGTGTCGCTCGTGGCCGACCTCACCGACGGCGTGGCGGCGGCGGCCGACGCGCCCGAGGCCCTCGAGGCCCCCGCTGCGAAGCGGGTGGAGCTCGACCTCGTCGACGACGAGGACGGCACCGGCGGCGGCCGCGTGGTGCGCCTGCCCCAGCGGAGCGCCCCGGCGGGGGAGCGGTCGACGCTGCTCGACTCCATCCGCGACCTCACCGTCCGCAGGATCTGATGACGCTCCGGGCCCGTCCAACGGCACGCCGCGGTCGCGGCCGGGCCCGTGCACTGGTGGCACTGCTCCTGATCCTGGCGGCGCCCTTCCTCCTGGGGCAGAGCGCGTCGGCCCAGGTGGCGCAGCCACCTCCCGCACCCGCGGCGCCTCCCGCGCCGACGTCCCCGGCCGGGCAGACCGGCGAGGCGGACCAGCTGGACGACGGCAGCGTCCGCATCGACCTCGACCTGGGCGACCTGGCGGACCCCGACTCGAAGGGCGAGGGCTCCAACACGATCGTGGTGCTCGTCGGCCTGACGGTCCTCGCGATCGCGCCGGCGCTGGTCGTGATGATGACCAGCTTCACCCGCATGGCCGTGGTGCTGGGCATCGCCCGCAACGCGGTGGGCATGCAGACCATCCCGCCGAACCAGGTGCTGACCGGCCTCGCCATCTTCCTCTCGCTGTTCGTGATGGCCCCCACCATCGAGCAGATCAACGACGTGGCGTGGCAGCCCTACCAGCGGGGCGAGATCACCCAGCGCGAGGCGTTGAAGGAGGCCGAGGGGCCGATCAAGACCTTCATGCTCGCCAACACCCGGCGTGAGGAGCTGAACCTCATGCTGGACCTCTCCAAGTCCGAGCGCCCCGAGACGCCCGAGGACACGTCGCTCATGGCGCTGATCCCGGCGTTCGTGCTCTCCGAGCTGAAGTCGGCCTTCATCATCGGCGTGATGGTGCTGCTGCCGTTCCTCGTGATCGACCTGGTCGTCAGCTCCGGCCTGATGTCGCTCGGGATGATGATGCTCCCACCGGTCTTCGTGTCCCTCCCGTTCAAGCTGCTCCTGTTCGTCATGGTCGACGGCTGGGCGATGATCGCCCACGCCCTCGTGGCCAACTACCACTGATGGAGGCCGGGTCGTGATCCTCGCCGTCAGCGACGCCGACATCCTCGAGCTGGGGACCGATGCCCTCATGCTCGCCGCCAAGCTCGGGGCGCCCATCCTGCTCACCACGCTGACGATCGGGTTGTTCGTCGGCATGCTGCAGTCGGCCACCCAGCTGCAGGAGCCGACGATCACCTTCGTGCCGAAGTTCCTCGGCGTGGGTGCCGTGCTCCTCTTCTCGGCGAACTGGATGCTCTCGACGGTCGTCGACTACACGCACGGCCTCTTCGAAGCGATCCCACGCATGCTCTCCTGATCTGCGGCTGCCTCGATGTCGCTCGCCTTCGACCCCGCCTTCTTCGTCGCCTTCCTCCTCGCCACCGTGCGATGCGGGGCGTGGCTGGCGATCGCGCCCCCGTTCGCGGGTGCGGTGCCGGGCAAGGTCCGCGCCGGGCTGGCGCTGGCGCTCGGGCTGGTGGTCGCGCCGCAGCTGGCCGCCTCGGGCGACATCCCCACGGAGACCGCGCCGCTGGTGGGGGCGATCCTCTTCCAGGTCGCAGTGGGCCTCGGGATGGGCTTCCTGGTGCTGGTGGTGTTCCAGGCGGTCCAGGCGGCTGGCTCCGCGATCGACAGCTTCGCCGGCCTGTCCGCAGCGATGCTCTACGACCCGACCACCCGCGACTCGGCCTCTCCGATGGGGCGGCTCTACCAGATGCTCGGGTTGATCGTGCTGTTCCTCACCGGCGGGCACCTGCTGCTCGTGGCAGGGCTCGTCCGGTCGTTCGAGGCCGCCCCGGTGACGGGATTCCGGGTGGAGCGGATGGCTGAGCTGGCCACCCAGGGGGTGGGCATGTTCCTCCTCGCCACCCTGCAGATCGCCGCGCCGCTCCTCGGTGCCCTGTTCGTGACCGAGCTGCTCTTGGGCCTCGCCAGCCGGGCGGCGCCGCAGCTGAACGTGATGGTGCTGGGCTTCGGCGTGAAGTCGATGGTGCTGGTCGGGATGGCGGCCGCCGCGTTCCCGTTGGTGGTGGTCGGCGTCCCCGAGCTGACGACGAAGGCGCTCGGGCTGATGTGGACGTTGGTGCGCTGACGTGGCAGGCAGCAAGCACGACCGCACCGAAGCGCCGACGCAGAAGCGGAAGAAGGACGCGCGCAAGGACGGCCAGGTGGTCCGCTCGCCGGACCTGGTGGCGTGGACCTCGGTCCTCGTCGCCACCATGGTCGTGCCCGGGATGGTGCGGAGCGTGAGCGCGTCGCTCCGCGAGCTGCTCCGGGCCGCGGTGGTGATGGCGGAGCAACCGGATGCCGCCCAGCTGCCGTCGCAGGTGGGCAGCGCCATGCGGAACTGCTTCACGGCGGTGCTGCCGTTGGTGGTCGCCATGGGGATCATGGGCCTCGTCGCCAACCTCGCGCAGGTGGGCTTCCTGTTCACCGGCAAGCCCCTGAAGCCCAAGTTCTCCCGGATGAACCCAGCGCAGGGGTTGAAGCGGATGTTCTCGGTGAAGGGCCTCTGGCAGGGGCTCGCGGCGATGTTGAAGCTGACCGTGATCGCCGCCGTGGTGTGGGTGACGTCCGCCAGCCTCACCGGCCAGCTCGTCGGCGACGCCACCCGTTCCCCGGCGGATGCGGTGGCCGAGATCGCGTCGGTGGCGGTGCGGCTGGTGCAGGTGGTGGCGGCGGTGTGCGTGCTGATCGGCATCGGCGACTACGCGTTCAAGCGGCGCACCAACCAGAAGGAGCTGAAGATGACCCGCCAGGAGGTCCGCCAGGAGCACAAGGACTCCGAGGGCGACCCCCACGTGCGGGCACAGCAGCGCTCCCAGCGGCTGGCGATGAGCCGCAACCGGATGCTGGGCGCCGTGGCGTCCGCCGACGTGGTCATCACCAACCCCACGCACTTCGCCGTGGCGCTGGCCTACGAGCGGTCACAGGGCGCACCCAAGGTGGTGGCCCGCGGCGCCGACGCGCTGGCGGCTCGCATCAGGGAGGAGGCGAAGCGCAACGGCGTGCCCTGCGTGGAGTCGAAGCTCCTCGCCCGCACCCTGTACCGCGTCAGCCGGCCGGGGGAGGAGATCCCCGCCGAGCTGTACCAGGCCGTCGCCACCGTGCTCGCCTTCCTGCACCGGGTGGAGCAGACCCGCCGCAGCGAGGGTGCCGTCTACGGCCTCGAGGTGGCCGACACCTGGACGCCGTCCGATGGTGGGCGCCTCGAGCGTGTGAACCCGGCGAAGCGGCTGCGCGAGGCGCGGCGCATCCAGCGTCCCGGGCCCGCAGCGGCGTAGGCGCAGGTCGCTCTCGGCGGCCCCGAACCCGCGCATGGGCCGAACGACTCATGCCCGGCGTCGAGCTGCCGATGGAGACGGTGAGTCCCATGGGAGAGCGATGAGGTTCCACCAGTGAGCACACGCCGCAGGTACGCGGCAGGGGTCTTCCCGCTCGTCGTCGTCCTCGTGGTGGCGATGATGGTGATCCCGCTGCCCACCATCGTCCTGGACGTCCTCCTCGCCATCAACATCGCCGTCGCGGTGCTGATGCTCCTCGCCTCGCTGAACGCTCGGCGGGCCCTGGACCTCGCCTCGTTCCCGTCGCTCCTCCTCATCGCCACGCTGTTCCGGCTGGCGCTGAACGTCAGCTCGTCTCGGCTGATCCTCGCCCAGGGCGACGCCGGCGAGGTCATCGAGGCGTTCGGCCGGTTCGTGATCAGCGGATCGCTGATCGTGGGCCTCGTGGTCTTCCTGATCCTGGTGATCATCCAGTTCGTGGTGATCACCCAGGGCGCCACCCGCGTGGCCGAGGTGGCCGCGCGCTTCACCCTCGACGCCATGCCCGGCAAGCAGATGGCGATCGACGCCGACCTCAACGCCGGCGTCATCGACGACGACGAGGCCCGGCGGCGACGCCAGGACGTGGCCGCCGAGGCCGACTTCTACGGTGCGATGGACGGCGCCTCGAAGTTCGTGAAGGGCGACGCCATCGCCGCCGTGATCATCACGGCCGTCAACCTCATCGGCGGGCTCCTCATCGGGGTCGTGCAGCGGGGCCAGGAGATCGGCGACGCCGTCGAGACCTACAGCCTCCTCACGGTGGGCGACGGCCTGGTCTCCCAGATCCCCGCGCTGCTCGTGTCGATCTCGTCCGGCCTCATCATCACGAGGGCCGCCGGGAACGACGACCTCGGCACCGACATCTCGGTCCAGTTCGCCCGCCAGCACCGTGCCATCCGCACCGGCGGCATCGCCATGTGCGCCATGGGCCTCGTCCCGGGCCTCCCGAAGGTGCCGTTCTTCGTGGTCGGCATCGGCGCGCTGGTGCTCGGCCAGCGGCTGGCCAACGAGGCGAAGGTCCCGTCGCAGGTCGACGACGCCCCGCCCGCGCCGCCGGTCGACCCGGACGCACCGGTGGAGATCTCGCGGTCGATCCGCGTCGAACCGCTCGGCCTCGAGCTGGCGGTGGACCTCGTGGACCTCGTCGATCCGGGTGCGGACGGCGACCTCCTCGACCGGGTGAAGGCACTGCGGCGGAAGATGGCATCCGAGCTGGGCGTGGTCATCCCGCCCGTGCGCACCCGCGACAACGCCGAGCTGGACCTCGGCACCTACGTGGTGAAGGTCCACGGCGTGGCGGTGGCCACCGGCTCGGCGCCCGCCGGCCAGGTGCTGGTCATCACCGACGATCTGTCGGTCCTCCCCGGCACCGAGGTGGCCGAGCCCGTCTTCGGCCTGCCCGCCAAGTGGGTGCCCGTCGAGCACCGTGCGCTGGCCGAGGCGATGGGCGCCACCGTGGTCGACCGGGCGTCGGTCATCACCACGCACCTCGCCGAGATCGCCCGTCGCCACGCTCCCGAGCTGCTCAGCCGCCAGGACGTGAAGATGCTGGTCGACCTGGTCCGCGAGCACGACCCGGCGGTGGTCGACGACCTCAACGCCCAGGGTGTCGGCATGGCCGAGGTGCAGCGGGTGCTCCAGCAGCTGCTCGCCGAGCAGGTGCCGGTGCGGGACCTCTCCCGGATCCTCGAGGTGGTGAGCGAACGCTCCCGTGCCACCCGTGATCCCGAGCTGATCGTGGAGGCGGTCCGCCTCGCTCTGGCCGCGTCGATCTGCGCCACCCGTGCGCCCGGTGGGCGGCTCGCCGTGGTGACCCTCGACCCCCTCGTGGAGCAGACCCTGATCGGTGCCGTCATGCGCACCGAGGCCGGGTCGCAGCTCGCCCTCGACCCCGACACGGCCCAACGCCTCGCCACCGCGCTGACCCGCAAGGTGCGGGAGGCGGAGGAGCAGGGGATCGAGCCCGTCGTGGTGTGCGCCCCCGGCCTCCGGGTGGCCCTCCGCAGCTTCCTCGCGCGGCTCCTGCCGCACGTGCCGGTGATGTCGTACGACGAACTGGCCGACCACGTGACCGTCGATGACCTCGGGATGGTGAGCCTTGAACCGACACCTTCGATATGAGGGTCCGCAGCTCGACGAGATCCTCGCCCGGATCCGCGCCGACCACGGCGACCGGGCAGAGATCGTCTCGGCCGAGCTGGTGCGGACCGGTGGCCTCGCCGGCTTCTTCTCGAAGGAGCACTACGAGGTGACGGTGGTGGACCCGGCCTCGAACGGCTCG
>JBIQID010000014.1:12888-15506 GCA_044508215.1 Actinomycetota bacterium
CGGCCCGCCTTCGCCGAGATGCTCACCGCGATGCTCGACGACGAGCCGGCGGTGGACCGCGTGGAGCTGAGCGACGGCACGGCTCACGCCAGCCCCGTCGAGCTCTCGGACCGGGCGGAGCGATCGGATCGTGCGGCGGCACCACTGCCTCGGACGGGTGGTCTGCGCCGCCCGTCCGAGGTCCCCTTCGACGACTCGGTGCCCACCGAGCTGGGCGACCTCTGCGGCGCCCCGGTGGTCATCGGCGAGCTGATCTCCGACGTCACCCGGCGCATGCGGCGGGCACCCCAGCTGCCCCTCGACGGCGTGGTCGCCATCGTGGGCGCCCGTGGCGACGCGGTGAACGCTGCGGTGGGCGTGGCCCGCTCCATCGGTCAGCTGGCGTCCGACGTGCTGGTGGCGGCTCCCTCCGCCCAGGCCGTCGCGCCGGAGCACATGGCCGCCACCGTCCGGGCGACGGTCCGCCAGCGCGAGCGTCGCGGCCGGACCGGCCCCACGGTCGTCGTCGTGGTGGTCGAGCCGGGCCGTGACGGCCACCGCTGGGCCACCGCCCTCCTCTCGATCCTCGACGCCGCCCAGACCCGCCTCGCCCTCGCCGGCTGGCGTCCGGTGGAGCGCCTCGAGCAGACGATCATCGGCCTCGGCGGCGTGGACGCCATCGACGTGGTCGACCTCGAGAGCGCCGAGCACCCCGACCTCCTCCTGGACCTCGGCGTCCCGGTCGCCACGATCGACGGCGAGCCCGCGACCGTCGAGGCCTGGGTGGCCGTGCTGGCGTCGCAGGACCCCACCGACGTGGTCGTGGTGCCGCCGGCGAGCACCGACCTCTCCGCTGCGGGCATCGCGGGGTCCGCCGGGGCGGCTCGCCTCGGTCGTTAGTCTGAGCCGATGCTCCTGGAGTCCGAGCGGCTCGGACAGCTCGAGGTCGACGAGGAGTCGATCGTCTCGGTGCCCGAAGGCCTGCTGGGCTTCGAGGGCAGCACGCGCTACGTCCTGATCCCTGCCGACGAGGTCGGCGCCTACACGTGGCTCCACTCCGTCGACGACCCCGCGCTCGCGTTCCTCACCGTCGTCCCCGGCTTCTTCTTCGACGAGTACGCCCCGGACATCCCCGCGGAGGACGTCACGGCGCTCGACCTCACCGACCCGGCCGACGCCCAGGTGCTCAACCTGGTCACGATCGACGGGGACGCGGTCACCGCCAACCTGATGGGGCCCGTCGTGGTCAACGTCCGGGCGCGCCTGGCCCGCCAGGTGGTGCTCACCGACCAGGGCTACGGCACCCGCGAACCGCTGGGAGGCGCCTGATGCTCGTCCTCAGCCGCAAGCCCGGGGAGTCGATCGTGGTCGGCGGCGAGATCACCGTCACGATCCTCGAGGTCCGTGGCGACATCGTCCGCGTCGGCATCGACGCGCCCCGCTCCGTGGCCGTGCACCGCAAGGAGGTCCACGACGAGCTGATGGCGGCCAACCGTGACGCCGCGCGCTCGCCGGCGTCCGCGCTCGACCGCCTGCCCCGCCCGCCGTCCGACCCCCGTCGTGGCAGCTGACCGGCGCCTGCACGGCCGGGGACCCCTCGCCCCGTTCGGGTTCCCGCTCCTCGCGATCCTGGTGGCGATCGCGTGCTTCGGGCTGGCCTGCTCCGGCGACGACGGATCGAGCGACACGAGCTCCGACGACGATCCGGTCGACACCACGACCACCACCTCCGAGGTCCCCCGGCCCGACGCCACCACGGTCGAGGAGGTCCTCGCCCTCGACCGGCCGATCGTGCTGGCCCACGCCGGCGGCGAGAACGCCCACCCGCACTCCACGCCGTTCGCCTACGCGGAGTCGGTGGCCGCCGGCGTCGACGTGTTGGACTTCGACGTGCGCCTGACCGGCGACGGCGTGCTGGTCATCCACCACGACGACGACGTCGACCGCACCACCGACGGAACCGGCGACGTGGCGGACATGACGTTCGACGAGCTGCATGCGCTCGACGCCGCCTACTGGTGGACCGAGGAGTGCAGCGCCTGCCGCGACCAGCCCGAGGATGCCTACCTCTACCGGGGCGTCCGCACCGGTGACCACCCGCCGCCCGACGGCTACGAGCCCGACGACTTCGCGGTGGCCCGCTTCGAGGACATCGCCCGGGAGTACCCGGACCACGTCCTCAACATCGAGATCAAGGGCTCGTACCCCGAGTCGGTCCCGGTGGCGGAGGAGCTCGCCCGGGTGCTGCGCGACCTCGACCGCCTCGACGCGGCCGTGGTGACGGCGTTCGACGACGAGCTCGCCGAGGCGTTCCACGAGCTGGCTCCCGAGGTGGAGATCACCCCGGGCCTGCAGGCGATGATCGGCTACGCGCTCGGCGGGGTCCCGCTGCCCGACGACCGGCGGATCATCCAGGTGCCGCCCGAGTACGAGGGCCTCGAGGTGCTCACCGCCGACTTCCTGGCGACGACGAAGGCCGACGGCAAGGTGCTCTGGATCTGGCCGAACGACCGGTCGTGGGAGGGCGAGGACGGGTACGGGCGCCTCCTCGACATGGGCGTCGGCGGGATCAACGCCGCCGACCCGCCCGTGGCGGTCGAGGTGCTCCGCGAACGCCTCGACGGCTGACGCCTCCCGCA
>JBIQID010000014.1:15606-17958 GCA_044508215.1 Actinomycetota bacterium
CCTTTCACCGCGTGTCTCGGCGGTCGGAACCCTCGGGTACCCGACCGTGCACACGACGACAGCGGACCACGTCCGCGCGAAAGGAGCCTGTGATGGCTGGAGAAGGCGACGACCTCAAGGGCCGGGTCAAGGAAGCTGCTGGCGACCTGACCAACGACGACGACATGAAGCGCGAGGGCAAGGTCGACCAGGCCACCGGCGCCGTGAAGGACAAGGTCGAGGACGCCAAGGACTGGGTCCAGGACAAGATCGGCAAGGACTGACCTCCGCGCCCCGCGAGTCCTGACACGGCTCGCGAGCCCTGATCAGTCGGGGGCGGCCACCCCCGCGTACATGTACGAGTGGGTGGCCGGCCCCGCGATCGTGAAGTTCGCTGCCCGTTCCAGCGTGAAGCCGGCGTCGAGCAGCATCTCGTCGATCCGCCGGTCGAGGTGGCATCCCCCGGCGACCCGCTGCTGCATCCGGTTCCACCGCCGCTGACGCCGGGCCACCCCTTCGTCCTCCGAGAGGCCGTGCTCCAGGTAGAAGAGCCTCCCGCCCGGGCGCAGCACCCGCCGGATCTCCGCCAGTGCGGCGCCCGCGTCGGGGATGGTGCAGAGGGTCCACGTGCTGAGCGCGTTGTCGACCGATGCGTCGGGGAGCGGGATCGACTGGCCGTCGAGCCCCACCATCTCCACCGGGATGGGTGAGCGGCGGATCCGCTTCCGCGCGAGTCGTCGCGCTCCCTCCGACGGCTCCACCCCGAGCACCCGGTCGACCTCGGGCGGGTAGAGGCCCACGTTCCCACCGCTGCCGAACCCGACCTCGAGCACGGTGCCCGACAGGCCCTCCATCGCTCGGCGGCGCAGCGGAGCCATCGCCCGGTTCGCGCACGTGAGGTGGATCAGGCGGGGGAGCAGCCGTTCCTCGTACCAGCCCATTCGTGCCCTCCTCGTCGACCGGATCGTAGGTGGATCGACCCGGCGAGGCGCTCGGTCGAAGCGGCGTTCAATCGAACGGCGGTCCCGCCACCTCGGGACGGAGGGCGTTCGCGACGAGCACGAAGCGGTGGCGGCGGCCGGCCTTGTGCAGCGGGTCGTACCAGCGGACCCGGTAGCGGGTTCCGCCCTGGGGCAACGTGCCGAGGCAGGTGATCCCGATGTCCCAGCCCTGGTCGTCGATCGGACGTCCTCGCCGGACGGCCGGCACCCAGGTCTCGCCGTCGTCGGACGCCTCGACCGCCACAAGGGTGCGGTCCCATTCGAGCGATGCGGGTGCGGCGTCCACCCACGTCTGCGTCCAGTAGCCGTCCTCCGAGGCGGTCGGGTCGGTGAACGTGGCCGGACCCTCCCAGCGTCGGTCCGCGGCGTCGCCGGAGCCGCCAGGCTGGGGCCACCACCGGCGGATGCGAAGGTCCCAGCTGCGCCGGGGCGCGGTGTCGTCGACGGCCGTCGAGGACGGCCCCGCTGCGGCCAGCCGTCCGGCGAGGCGGCGGAGCTGCGCGGCGAGGTACGGCTGCGTCTCGGGCCCGTAGATCGTGTGCCCGCCCTCGTAGAACTGCCGGCTGTACTCCTCGGGCGTGGTCGCGTAGCCCACGTACTCGTTGGCGACGGACGAGATGACGACCTCGATCCGGTCGTCGCCGAGGCCGTCCCTCGCCGCCTCCGCCAGCCGCCGACCGGTCTCGGTGGTCACCTCGAACGGGAGGCCAGCGAGCACCTTGTCGCCGACCCGGATCAGCTGCAGCGGCAGCAAGCGCGGGAAGGCCTTCGTCGGGAGGAACAGGGGTTGGAGCCACCGCGAGCCCAGCACCCACTTCTGGGCGTGCGGGTCACCGGGTCGGACCCGCTTGGGGGTGCCCGCCCGGAACGGGGGGATGCGCCCGATGATCGGGGTGAGGTTCTCCTTGGCCCCCGCGACGAGGGCCGCGCCGACCGCCGCTCGGGGGGTGAGCGTGGCGCCCTCGAGCGACCGCTGGCGCTCCACGTCGACCTCTCGGAACGCGGCGCCCAGGGAGACGGTCTCGGTCAGCTCGTCCGAGAGCTGGTGCCAGAGCTCGGCTGCCTCCTCGCCGATCCCACGCCCGACCCGCTTCGCGTCGAGGTGTCCGGCGAGCCCGGGGCGAAGCGCCGGCGCCACGTCTGCGTGGGCCCCCTCGATCGCCCCGACCACGGCCCGGGCGCCCGAGCGCTCCTCGATGCGGTGGGACAGCTCGCCGCAGACGTAGGCCCAGAGGTCGGCGTTGTAGTGGTCGCTCTGCTGCGGCACGCCCGTCCCGTGCACGGCGAACACGACCATCGCCGCGAGGGGGTTGGTGGCTGGTCCGTCGGCGGCAGCATCGGCATCGGCCGCTCCGGCGTGGGCCGCTCCGGC
>JBIQID010000014.1:18058-22280 GCA_044508215.1 Actinomycetota bacterium
CCGAGGGTCGACCGACACCCACTTGCGTTGCGGGTCGAGCCGGCGGTCGGTCACGTTCTCGTTGGTCACGTGGGGGTCGAGCGACCGGTTGCGGGTGAGGCCCCACACCTCCCGGCTCCCCATCGCCAGCGCGGCCGGCTCCCGGGAGTCGTGGGCCTCGATCACGGCTCCGGCGATCCGGTCGACGAGGTACTGGGTCCAGACCGGATCGAAGCCCGGCTCGTTCGACGCGAACCGGTTGTAGAAGTCGCTCCCGAGGAACTGGCCCGGACCGGCGTGCGTGTGGGTGGCCCCGATCATGAGGCCGGCGAGGGGGATGTCGGTGCGCTCCCGGACGGCGTCGGCCACGAGGTGCTGGACGACCGACGAACCGCCCAACAGGTCGCACGCCACCAGGGCCACCGATGACCGGCCGCTGCGGAGGTGCAGCACCCGGGCCCGCAGCCGTGTGCGGAACCCGGTCCCCGTCCGTGCGTTGCGGCTGTAGCCGGCCTTCGGCAGGCCGGGGGGAGGGGTGATGTCCACCTCGGCGGCGCCGGCGAGGAGGGCTGGCTGGTCCAGCAGTTCGGGCGGCTGCGGGTGCTCCGCCGCGAACCGGGCACGTCCGTGGACGTGGGCGAGGAACGGTGCGAGCGGCCCTCGGGACAGCTCCGGCGACCCGGCAGGGGTCTCGTCGACGGTGGCCACGGGGCGTCACGTTACCGACGGGCCGTCGGCGCTCGCCCGGGCGCTCGCCTGGCGCACACCGCGCTGCAGGGGAGCGCCCTCCCCGTGGAGATCGGGGCGCTGTGCCAGCATGGCTGGGTGACCCGTGCGCTCGTGGCCCGTGTCGGGCGCCCGAAGCGCCTCCGTCGCTCGACCGCGGCTGCGCTGTTGGTGGGCCTCGCCCCCGTCGCGCTGATCGCCGTGGGCCCCTGGGCCGCGGCAGCCGCAGCACAGCCGGCGCCGGATCCCGCCACCGCCGACCCGTCCGCGTCGGCGCCGGTCGTGGCGGTGCTGGTCGACGGGCTCGACTGGTCCCGAGCGCCTGACCAGCTGGGGGAGTGGGCCACCGCGTCGTCGGCCATGCGGACCCGCACCTCGAGCATGCTCGACGCCGACGCCTGGATGTCCATCAGCAAGGGCGGCCGCACGGTCTCGCTGGGGTGGACCCGGCGGGTGGGCACTGTGGTGCCGACCGACGAAGGGTTCGTCGCGGAGGACTGGGACGCGCTCCTCGCCGTCGATCGCCTGAGCGGCTACGAGGGCCAGCCCGGGACGTTCGGCGAAGCGCTCGCCACGCTCGGTTCGGCGTGGGCCTTCATCACCGACCGCGCCGAGACGGCGGTGATCGTCGCCGACCGGCAGGGTGTGGTCCCGAGGGGCAGCATCGGGGGCGCCGCCGAGGTGGGTGAGGCGCTGGCCTCGGGCGTCGAGGTGGTGGTGGCCTCCACCGCGAACCCCGACACGGTGCCGGCGTTCCTGGCCGCCGCCGAGGGCGCGTGCGTGGTGGTGGCGAGCACCTCGTCGCCACAGGACCGGATGCACCTGGGCGTGATGGCCACGTCGCCCGAGTGTGGGCTGGGCGTCGACGGGCTCCGCTCCGCGTCGACCCGCAAGGACGGCTACGTCGCAGTGATCGACATCGCCCCGACCGTCCTGTCCCTGGCCGACGTGACGGTGCCGTCCACGATGATCGGCCGCGCGGTCGTTCCGTCGGAGGGGACCACGCTCGCCGGTCTGGTCGAGGCCGATCGGGTGGCGCTCGCCACGATCGACGCGGGGCCCAGCTTCGTCGCCTGCTTCATCTGGGTGAACGTCGCCGCAGCGGCCTGGGCGCTGTACCGCCGGCGCCTGCCGCACCTCCTCGCTGCGTGGCTCGCCGCGGTGCCCGTCGGCAGCTTCCTCATCTCCTTCGTGCCGTGGTGGGACCACGGGCCGTGGATGGCGCCGCTCGCCGCCGCACTGTTCGCCGCTGCCGTGGCGGGGGTCGGCGTGGGCGTCGCGCACCTCGCCGCGGGCGGGAGCCGTCGGGTCGCCATCGGCGTCGTGGCCGGGATCACCGCCGGCGTGCTGTCCCTCGACGCGGCCACCGGCGGGGTGCTCCAGTTCAACCACCCGCTCGGGAACTCGCCGATCAACGCCGGTCGGTTCTCGGGCATGGGCAACGTGGCGTTCGGCTTCGTGCTGGCCGGAGCCGTGGTGGCCGCCGGCGTGGCGCTGGGTCGCCGGGGGATGCGCGCCCTGCCGTTCGTGGCGGTCGGCGCCGTGCTCGTGGTGGCGGCGGACGGCCTGCCGTCGGCGGGCGCGGACGTGGGCGGCGTCCTCGCGCTCGTGCCGGCGATCGGCATCGTGCTGACCTGCTTCCGGACCGGCGGCCTGCCCCTCCGGCGCCTCGCGGTGCTGGTGGGCGCCGGTGGTCTGCTGCTGGGGCTCTTCGCCCTCTACGACCTCTCGCAGCCGGAGGGTGGGCAGACCCACCTCGCGGCGTGGCTCACCGGCGACGATCCCCTGGGCGCCATCCGGCGGAAGTTCGAGGCGATGCTCAACTCGTTCCGCTACAGCCGCCTGCGCTTCTTCCCGGTGCTCCCGCTGCTGGTCCTGGCTCGCGAGCACCGGGCGTGGCGGGCGGAGCCCTGGCTGTTGGCCACCGTGATGGGCCTCGGCGCCGGCGCTGTGGTGGGCACGCTGGTGAACGACTCGGGCGTGGCGGTGCTCGCTGCCGTGGTGGCCGTCGCGTGGCCGGCGCTGATGGGCCTGGTGCGCCACGAGCAGGTCCCGACGCCCGCTGACGTGCCGGACCCCGCCGTGAGCAGCACTGCCTGACCCGACCGCCAGACCACCCGGAGGAGCCCCATGCCGGTCCCGCTCGACGAGTTCCCCGTGCACCAGGTGCCGATGTCGATGGAGCACGTGGCCTCCACCGACCGGAACGCCTACGACCGCTCGTACTTCAACATCGGTGGGCGCACCGACGAGGTCTTCATGGCCATGGGCCTGGGGGTGTACCCGAACCTCGGGGTGATCGACGCGTACGCCAGCGCGCGGGTGGGCGACCGGCACCTCACGGTGCGGTTCTCCGACGCGCTCGGGCCCGACCGCATGCAGCAGCAGGTGGGTGGCTTCCGGATCGAGGTGGTCGAGCCGCTGCACCGGGTGCGGGTGGTCTGCGACCCGCCGGACGGCGACGACACGGGTGCACCCCGGTTCGACCTCATGTGGGAGAGCTCGTTCCCGGCGGTCGAGGAGCCGACGCACCAGCTGCGGGTCGGTCCCAAGCTGATCCTCGACGCGTGCCGGTTCGCCCAGGTGGGCACGTGGGAGGGCCACCTCGAGGTGGGGGGTCGCAGCTGGGAGGTCGGCCGCGACCGCTGGTTGGGCACCCGTGACCGCTCGTGGGGCATCCGGCCGGTGGGCGAGGCCGAGCCGCCCGGGCGGACCGCTGCGGAGACCCCGGGCGACTACGGCTTCTACTGGGTGTACGTGCCGCTGCGGTTCGAGGAGTTCGCCGTGGTGGTGATCGTGCAGGAGGACGGGCGGGGGCACCGCACCCTGAACGACGCGGTCCGCGTGGGTGCCGACGGCGAGGTCGATCTGCTGGGCTGGCCGCGGGTGGAGATCGACCGGCGCTCCGGCACCCGCGAGGTGACCGGCGCCCGGGTCCACCTCACCGAGCCCGACGGCACGCCCGTCACGATCGAGGTCGAGCCCAAGCTGGGCCTCGCCCTCTCGCTCGGCGCCGGGTACGGCCCGGACCAGGTGTGGACGCACGGCTCGTGGAGGGGGCGGGACTGGGCGATGGCCGACGTCGTGGACCTCACCGACGAGGCGACGGTGGCGATGCTGCCGTTCTCGATCGTCGACCACCACGCACGGGCGATCTGGCGTGGCGGCGACCACGACGGCGCCGAAGGGTGGGGGATGTTCGAGCACCACACCGTGGGCGCGCACCTGCCGTCGGGCTTCACGGACTTCTCGTCCGTGGCGCCCTGAGGGCTGCCGTGCGGGCGTACCGCTTGCTCGACTGGGGCCGGCCGCCCGAGCTGGTGGAGGTGCCCGAGCCGGAGGTCCCGCCGGGCGGCGCGCTGGTGCGGATCGCCGGCTGCGGGCTCTGCCACTCCGACCTCACGATGATGTCGATGCCCGGCGAGGTCGGCGACGCGCTGGGGTGGCGGGTCCCGTTCACCCTCGGCCACGAGCCCGCGGGGTGGGTCGAGGCGCTCGGTCCGGAGGTCGACCTGTC
>JBIQID010000014.1:22380-25856 GCA_044508215.1 Actinomycetota bacterium
CGCCGTCGTCACGCCCTGACCCCGCCCCACCCTTCAACCTGTCCACATCGCGGCGCCCCCCTCGCCCGTATCGGGACAAGTTCAAGCTGTCCGCATTGCGGCGACCTGCTCGTCCGGTTCGGGACAAGTTCAAGCTGTCCACATCCGCCGCCCCCGCGTCCGGATCGGGACAAGTTCAAGCTGTCCACATCCGCCGCCCCCGCGTCCGGATCGGGACAAGTTCAAGCTGTCCGCATTGGGCCGACCCCCGCGTCCGGTTCGGGACAGGTTGAAGCTGTCCGCATCTGGGCGTGGACGGGATCGGAGCCGCTACAACTCGTTGCCCACGGGATAGGGGCCGGGGGCTGCCTGGACGAGGTTGAACTCGAGGCCGGCGCCGTCGGTGCAGGCGGCGGTCCGCCAGGCGTCCGGGCCATCGGGATCCGTGGCCGTCCCGCCCAGGCGCCGGACCGTGGCGACCGCGGCGTCGAGGTCGTCGACCACGAAGCTCACCACCGGGGCGTTGCCGCCGCCCGGGCCCACCGACCCCGGGAAGTTCGCGTTCAGGATGTGAACCCCACCCTGCGAGCCCGGCTCGGAGAACTCCCAGCCCATGAGCTCGCCGAAGAAGGCCATGCCGCGCTCGAGGTCGTCGGCGGGGAGGGTGAGGTACACCAGCTCGCCGGTGCGCGAACGGGCAGCAGCCGACCTCGAAGTGCCGGTGGGCTCGAGGCGGTAGCCCGCGTCCTCGCTGCCGGCCGCGACCTCGTCTCGATCGACCGGACGCTCGAGCGGCGTGGTGACGGTCCACCGGTGGCCCCACGGGTCGAGGAACACTCCGGCAACCGCTCCGTAGAACTGCTCGCTGACCTCACGGACGATCGTGGCTCCTCGGACCTGCGCTCGCCCGGCGGTGATGGCTGCGTCGGGCACCTGGACCTGGAGGCCGACGCTCGTGCCCCCGAGACTGGCCGGCCCGACGGCATCGTGCTCCGGATGCTCGTCCGCGAGCATCACGGTGAAGCTCCCGAAGCGCAGCTCGGCGTGACCGACGCGGCCGTCGTCCCCGACGAACACGTCGCCCACCGGCACCGCACCGAAGACCTCCTCGTAGAACTGGATCGCCTCCCGGGCGCCCCTCACCACGAGGTAGGGGCTGAGGCCGGTGACGGTCGCTCGATCGGTCGTGTCGCTCATGGTGGTACCTCCGATGGGGGTGGTTCCGGTCGATGCGGCGGTCACGGCAGTGACGCTGTCGAAACCTGGGCGGTCAGTGCGGTCGTTCGCTCCGGCCGCGGCGGCGCTGAGGCGCTCCTCCACCTGTGCCCTGATGCGGGCGCGGACCTCGTCGCCGGGGTCGACCGGCTCGTGCGGGGAGCTCAGGGCGGTGAACGGATCGGTCATCCGGACACCTCCTCGGTGTCGAGGTAGGCGCGGCGGAAGGCGCCGCGGGCGCGCACCAGCAGCGCCTCGGTGGCGTGCACCGTGCGGCCGAGCACCTCGGCCACCGCCGGCACGGGCAGGTCGTCGAGGTAGCGGAACGTCAGCGCGGCGCGGTGGTGCGGCCCGAGCTGCTCGAGGACGGCCATGCTGCGCGCCGCGTCCAGCTGCGCGTCCCACGGATCGTCGACCTCGTCGGCGCCGCCGACCAGCCGGAGCCGTCGTTCCTCGCGGGCGGTGCGGCGCCAGTGGTCGGCCAGCTTGTGGCGGGCGACGCCGATCAGCCAGCGGACGCTCACGTCGGGGATGGCTCCTCGAGCGGCTGCGTCGGCCGCGGCCACGAACGTCTCCGAACAGAGGTCCTCGGCGAGCTGGCGGGAACCTCCGCAGCGAGCCAGGAGGTAGCCGTACACCTCGGGCAGCGCGCGGTCGTACACAGCCAGCAGGGCAGCTCCCTGATCCAGCTGGCGCGACGCCGATCGACCGCTCACGTCCAGATCATCGTCGCCGACGGCCACGCTCCGACGCCCGCCGCGGAGATTTCTGCCGACCTACGATCGGCGGGCCCTCGCGGGGCCGGCCCGCGGGGCTCGCCCGGCCCGCCGGGGGCGAGAGGGGAACTCATGTCCGATGCCGAGCTGCGAGAGCCGCCCACGCTGACCCGCTCCGACCGTGACCCGGCCGAGATGCGGACCCGCTTCGCCACCTGGCTGGCCGCCCGCCTGGGTGCGGACGCCGACGCGGTCGTCGACTCGCTCGAGGCGCCCACGACGAACGGGATGTCGAGCGAGACCCTGCTGGTGGACGCCACCTGGACCGAGGACGGCACGCGCTCCACGCACCGCCTGGTGGTTCGAGTGGCCCCTCCGCCCACCGCCGTCCCGGTGTTCCCCGACTACCACCTCGACCGCCAGCACGAGGTCATGCGCCTGGTGCGCGAACTGGCCGACGTGCCCGTCCCGCGGACCTACTGGGTCGAGACAGACCCCGCTGCCATCGGCGCCCCGTTCTTCGTGATGGAGCGGGTCGACGGCCAGGTCCCGCCGGACGTCATGCCCTACGACATGGAGGGTTGGGTGAAGGACTCGACCCCTGAGCAGCGGGCCACGCTCGTGCGGGGGACGATCGACGTGCTCGGCCGGATCCATGAGATCGACCGGGCCGAGGAGCGGTTCGCGTTCCTGCATCCGGACGAGGCCGGCGGGTCCGCACTCCGGCGGCACGTCGAGGGCCAGCGCCGCTACTACGACTGGATGCGCGGCGAGCACCGATACCCGAGCGTGGAGGCCGCGTTCGAGTGGCTGGACGAGCACTGGCCCGACGACGAGGGCGAGCCGGTGCTCAGCTGGGGCGACGCGCGCATCGGCAACGTGATCTACCGGGACCACCGGCCGGTGGCGGTCCTCGACTGGGAGATGGCGGCTGTGGCACCCCGCGAGGTCGACCTCGCCTGGACGATCTTCCTGCACCGGTTCTTCGAGGACATCTGCACCCAGTTCGGGATCGACGGCCTGCCCGACATGCTGCGGCGATCCGAGGTCGAGCGCCTCTACGCCGAGGGCACCGGGCACGAGCCGCGGCACATGGACTGGTACCTCACCTACGCCGCGCTGCGGCATGCCCTGGTGATGGCTCGGGTCGGGCAGCGCCAGGTGCACTTCGGCGAGATCGAGCCCAAGGACGACCCGGAGGAGATGATCATGCACATCGCCACCCTCCGGGCGATGGTCGAAGGCACCTACTGGGACTCGCTCGACCCCAGCCTTCGCTGACCGGCGCGCCCCTTCCGTTCCCCGATCCGCGGGACGAGGGCGCGGCGGATGGGGACAGGTTGGACTTGTCCGGATTCGGGCGTGGGGGTTGCCGCGATGTGGACAGGTTGGAGTTGTCCGCATCTGCCGAGGGTGCGGCGGATGTGGACAGGTTGGACTTGTCCGGATTCGGGCGTGGGGGTTGCCGCGATGCGGACAGGTTGGAGTTGTCCTGATCTGGGCGCCAGGAGGGCGCGTCGAAACGCGTCAGTGGGGGAGCAGCGCGGTGACGCCGCTGAGGCCCAG
>JBIQID010000014.1:25956-27341 GCA_044508215.1 Actinomycetota bacterium
GGCGCGTCGAAACGCGTCAGTGGGGGAGCAGCGCGGTGACGCCGCTGAGGCCCAGCAGCACCACGACACCCATCGAGTAGGCGACCGGCGTCGCCCGTGTGAACAGCCAGCGGCCGCACCGATTGCCCATCCACACGAGCGGCAGGGCAGCCACGGCGGTGGGCAGGGCTTCGATCGGCACGTGGCCGGTGACGCCTCGGAGGAGCAGCACGCACACCCCGGTGGTGCCGAGCGTGACGGCGAGGGTCGACCGGGTCTCGGCGGGCTCGAGGTCGGTGCCCTGCAGCGCCACCACCACCGGCGGCCCGGTCAGCCCGGTGCACGTCCCGAGCGCTCCCGAGAGGAAGCCGCTGATCCGCTGGGGTGTCGGGTGGTCGGCAGCGACCCGCCACCCGCCGATCATCGCCGCGGTGACGGCCAGGACCGCCAGGCCGGTGACCACGGTGAGGACACCGGTGTCGACCGTGAGCACCACCGCGGTGCCGATCGGCAGGCCCACGACCGTCCCGCTGAGCACGTTGCGGACGACCGGCCAGCGGACCTCGCCCGGCGAGCAGCGCACGATCTCGGCGGACGCGCAGATCCCGAGGATGGCGGACACGGCGATCGCCTGGTCGAGGCCGACGACGGCAGCGAGCAGCGGCACCGACACGATCGCGAAGCCGAACCCGGTCACTCCCTGGACACAGGCCGCCAGCAGCAGGATGACGAGCTGGACGACGAGGAGCACGTGTCGGGAATGTAGCCACGCCGGCGGCGCGGTCCCGCTTCCGCTCCCGGCCCTTGTGAGCGTTCTCAACTTGGCGCGCGATCGCGCCTGGTCAGGCAGGCGAGCGAGGGGTTCAATGACCGAGGGAGGCGCTGGGAGAGGCGCAGTGGTGAGGAGGCGACACGATGGGTGACGAGAGGACGCCTGAGGAAGGACCGTCCGTCGACGCGTCCCCCTCGGTCACCCCCGCCCCGGACGCCCCCACCCCGGACGCCCCCGCTGCCTCGACCTCGGACGAGGCCTCGGACGAGACCGCCCGCCTCGACGCCGTGCAGGACGGTCCCGAGCCCGATGCAGGCGCCGGTGAGGTCGCACCAGGTGACGGTTCGACCACCCCGCCCGACGGCGACGGCGCACCCGTCGCCGACGCGGGTGACGCCGGTGCCGGCCGCCGCTGGGGGCGGCCGCAGCTGATCGCCGCAGCGGTGGTCGCACTGGTCGTGCTGGGCCTGCTCGCTGCGCTCGTGGTGGCGATCGCCAGCGACGACGACGACCTCGACCGCGCCGGCTTCGACGACCGCCGCAAGGAGCGGTGGGACGAGCGCCACGACGAGCGCTGGAACCGCCGGGGCGAGCGGCGCCAGGACCGCCGTGAGCGCCGCAGGGAGGATCGCCC
>JBIQID010000014.1:27441-28525 GCA_044508215.1 Actinomycetota bacterium
GAGCAGGGCGTCACCACCTTCACCCTGCCCGACGGGCGCATCGTGACGATCAGCCCGCCCACCACGCAGCCCGACACCACGCAGCCCGACACCACGCAGCCCTCAACCACGGCACCGCCGGGCACGGGAGGCTGACCGCTCCCGCCCCGACGTCCGCCACGCAGTCCCAAACGGGAACCCTCGGTTGTCCCCCGAGGATCCGCGGGAGCCACGATGCCTTCCCCTCCGGGAGCGTGTTCTGGCTCCCGCGGACCCGCGAGCGGAGCCGGGGATGTGGAACGATCCACGCCGTGGACCCGACGTCGAACCGCCCTGCCCCCCGCCTCCGCCGAGGCTCCCTGCCGCCCCTGCCGCCCTGGAACGAGGTGCTCGCCGTCGTCACCGGCGCCGGGAGCGGCATCGGTCGGGTGACGGCGACGACCATGGCCGGGCGCGGCGCGACGGTGGTGGCCGTCGACATCGACGGTGAGGCGGCCGAGCGCACGGCCAAGGAGTGCGGCGGCCACGCGCACCAGGTCGACGTCAGCGATGCCACGGCGATGGACCGGCTGGCGGGCGACGTGCTCGGGGCGCACGGGGTGCCCGACGTCGTGGTGAACAACGCAGGGGTCGGGATGTCGGCGCACTTCCTCGACACCTCCGCCGACGACTGGAGCTGGATCGTCGGGATCAACCTCCTCGGCGTCGTGAACGGGTGCCGTTCGTTCGGTGCGGCGATGGTGGAGCGCGGCAGCGGACAGATGGTGAACGTGAGCTCGGGATTGGGCTACACGCCGCGCAGCACCGAGACGGCGTACTGCTCGACGAAGTCGGCGGTGCTCACGTTGTCGCTCGGCCTGGCGGCCGACTGGGATCCCCACGGCGTTGGGGTCACGGCGATCTGCCCGGGCGTGATCAACACGTCGATCATCAGCCACGGTCGGTTCAAGGGCAGCCACGCGACCGAGCAGTTCGACCGTGAGGTGAGGCGGCTCTTCGCTCGGGGCCACGACCCCCAGGTGGTCGCCGACGCGATCGTCCGCGGCGTGGAGCGTCGCCGCCTCGTCGTGCCCGTCGGCGCCGAGGCGGTGCTCGGCTGGTACGC
>JBIQID010000014.1:28625-36408 GCA_044508215.1 Actinomycetota bacterium
CGGTCGGAGGGAGGGGTACCTCCCCACCGCACGACGGACGTGCCGCCGCACCATCGGCGACGAACGGGAGGCACTACGACATGTGGATTCTCTGGGCAATCATCATCGGACTGATAGCAGGCGCATTGGCCCGTCTGGTGGTCCCAGGCGACGACTCGATGGGCGTCGTGGGCACCATCGTGCTGGGGCTCGTGGGTTCCTTCGTCGGTGGCTTCCTCGGCTGGCTCCTGTTCGGTCGGGACGCAGCTGACGGCGCGTTCCAGGCGTCGGGTCTGATCGGTTCGTTCATCGGTGCAGTCATCGCACTGCTCGTGTGGCGAGCTGTCACCAACCGTGGCGGAACCGGCCACAGCCGTCCGCTGACGCACTGACCTTCGGCGCCCGCTTCCCCCCAGCGGGCGCCGGACATCCGAACACCACGTCACCCGGCGGGCGCATCGAGCGCCCGCCGGAGGCGCGTCCGGAGGCAGGTTCCGGCAGGTGCGTGGAGGAGATCGCGAGTCGGTGAACCCGTCGGACCGTGGCGGCGGCGCCCGGTACGGTGTCGTCCGTGAAGGCCCGCACGAAGCTCCTGACGACCGCCGGCGGCCTCGCACTCGTGGGAGTGGCCGGCACCCTCGCGGTGAGAGAGGTCGCCCGCCGGGTGCGGCGCTCGACGGACCGAGACCTCGACCACGAGCTGACGGCCCCCGATGACGTCACCCACCTCGACCTGCCGACGCACGACGGGGGCTCCCTCCACGTGGTGGAGGCCCAGGGCGAGGGTCGGCCGATCGTCCTCCTCCACGGCGTGACCCTGCAGTGGTGGGTCTGGTCAGCGGTGATCCGACGCCTCCGAGGACGCCACCGGGTGGTGGTGTGGGACATGCGAGGTCACGGCAGGTCCCGTGCCGGTACCGATGGCGTCACCCTGGAGGCGGCCGCCACCGACCTGGTCCAGGTCCTCGAGCGGCTCGACCTGCGCGGTGCGGTCGTCGTGGGCCACTCGATGGGCGGCATGGTCCTCGGCCGGTTCTCCGTGCAGCACCGCGACGTGCTGGCCGAGCGCGTCGCAGGGCGGGTCTTCCTGGCGACGAGCGCTGCATCGACGTCGATCAAGGGTCTCGCCGGCGGCATGGTCGCCGTGGCGGGGATGCTGGTGCCGCTGTCCCGAGCCGGGATGCGCAACCCGCGCCTCACGTACCCGTGGCGTGACACCTCCCTCTCCATCGCGATGCTCCGGCCCGTGTTCGGCGCTCACCCCACGGCCCGCATGGTCGAGGACGTCCGGCAGATGCTCGCCGAGGTGTCGACCACGACCCTCGCCGAGTCGGGAGCGTCGATCGCCGCGCACGATGTCCGCAAGGAGTTGGGCGCCGTCGACGGGCCGGCCCTGATCGTGGTCGGCGACGAGGACAAGCTCACCCCGCCTTCGCACGCCGCCGCGCTGACCGAGCTGATCGAGGGCTCCACGCTCCTGCGGCTGCCCAGCGTGGGTCACCAGGTCATGCAGGAGGCCCCCGACCTCCTGGCCGGCGCGATCGAGCGGTTCGCCGGTGACCTCGACGCAGGCGGCGACCGACCGACGGGTCCGACGGGTGCGACGAGTTCGGCCGCCGCGTCGGGTTCGGCCGCAGCGACGGGTTCGACGGCTGGAGCGCCTGCCGACGAGGCCGAAGGCGTGGACGCGTGAGCGACCACAGCGCCCCCAGCACCACGAGCCCCACCCCGCTCGTGCCCGAGGGCTTCGAGTCGCTCACGGGCTCCATCGGGATCAAGGACGACACCCCCGACGTGCTGGTCGTGCGCGCCACCCGGCCGTGCACCGCCGCCGGGGTCTTCACCCGGTCCCGGTTCGCAGGGCCCAGCGTGGGCCTCAGCCGGGCGACCGTGGCCCAGGGTCGTGCCGCGTGCATCGTGGTCATCTCGAAGAACGCGAACGTCGCCAACGGCGAGGTGGGCGACGCCGACGCCGCCGAGCTGCAGCGGCTCGCCGCCGGGCTGGCAGGTGCCGAGCCGGCCGAGACCGTCGTCGCCTCCACCGGCGTGATCGGCCGCGCCTACCCCATGGACCGGGTCCGGCAGTGGTTCGCCGACAGCACCTGGCCCGCCACGCCACTCGACCTCGAGGCGGCAGCGCGGGCGATCATGACCACCGACACCCGGCCGAAGGTCGCCTCGGCGCAGGTCGCCGGGTCGAGCGCCACCGTCGCCGGCATCGCGAAGGGCGTCGGGATGATCGAGCCCGACATGGCGACCCTGCTCGTGTTCCTCTTCACCGACGCCGAGGTGTCCAGCGCCGACCTCGACGCCGCGCTCCGCAGGGTGGTCGACACGACCTTCAACGCACTGTCGATCGACACCGACACCTCGACCAGCGACTCGTGCGTGGTGCTCGCGAGCGGTGCGGCCGGCGCCGTCGACCTCGGTGCGTTCGAGGAGGCTCTGCACGCGGTGGCCGACGACCTCGTGCACCAGATCGCCGGCGACGGCGAAGGCGCCACGAAGGTCATCGAGGTCACGGTCCGGGGCGCACGCGACGACGCCCAGGCGCGCCGCGTGGCGAAGGCGGTGGTGAACTCGCCGCTCGTGAAGACGGCTGTGCACGGCGCGGATCCCAACTGGGGTCGCATCGCCATGGCCGTCGGCAAGTGCAGCGACGACGAGGACATCGACCCCGCCCGGACGTCCATCTCGATCGGCGGCGTCCACATGTACCCGCCGGCGGCCGACGAGAAGGCACTCGAGCGGGCCGCGGAGCACCTCGGCGGGGACCTCGCCGCGATCGACGTCGACCTCGGCATCGCGGACGGCACCTTCCGCGCCATCGGCTGCGACCTCACGGACGGCTACGTCAGGATCAACGCCGACTACACCACCTGACCGGGGCGACCCTCCGCGGGCGCCGACGGCAGCAGAGCAGCGAGGACCGGAGCGACCGGAGAGACCGGAGAGGACGACGTGCGGACCGACTGGAACCCAGTGCTGCGATCCCAGCTCGCAGAGCCGTACTGGCAGGAGCTCCAGGAGTTCGTGGCGTCCGAGCGTCGCGCCCACGCCGTCCACCCGCCCCACGAGGAGGTGTTCGCTGCCTTCCACCGCACGCCGTACGCAGAGGTGAAGGCGGTGATCCTCGGTCAGGACCCCTACCACGGTCCCGGGCAGGCGCACGGCCTGTGCTTCTCGGTGCGGCGGGGTGTGGCGATCCCGCCCTCGCTCCGCAACATCCACACCGAGCTGCACTCCGACCTGGGCCTGCCGATCCCGTCGCACGGCAACCTCGAGCGCTGGGCCGACTCGGGCGTGCTGCTGCTCAACGCCACCCTCACGGTCCGCTCGGGTCAGGCCGGGTCGCACCAGAAGCGTGGGTGGGAGCGCTTCACCGACGAGGTGATCCGGGCGGTCTCGGCGAAGCAGGAGCGCGTGGTCTTCATCCTGTGGGGCCGCTACGCCCGGCAGAAGCGGGCGCTCATCGACACCTCGGTGCACTCGATCATCGAGTCGGCGCACCCCTCGCCGCTGTCGGCCAGCAACGGGTTCTTCGGGAGCCGGCCGTTCTCACGGACGAACGCGGCGCTCGCCGAGGCGGGTCGCCCGCCGGTCGACTGGTCGCTCGATGGCTGACACCACGGAGCCGGCCACCGAACGGTCGCTCCAGGACGAACGTGCGCTCGACCAGGCGGAGGACGAGGCGCGGGACCCCGGCGTGGCGCAGGCCCGAGCAGCGGTCGGCGGCGTCCTCCGCCTGCAGCTCCTCGCGAACGGCCTCGGCGTGGCGTTCGTGGCCCTCTACCTCCGCCTCCTGGTCCCGGCGGGGGAGCTGGCCCGCAACGGCGACCTCAACCTCGTCGTCTTCGGCATCTACCTGGGAACCGCGCTGGTGCTGGCCCTGCCGGTGAACATGCTGCTGCTGCGGCGGGCCGTGATCTGGGTGCGGCAGGGGACGGCGCCCACCGAGCGGCAACGCTGGCTGCTGTTCCGCCTGCCGCTCCTCGAGACCGTCGGCTCGTTCGTCGGCTGGATGTTCGCTGCGGTGGTGTTCGGGCTGATCAACGTCGGCTTCCGGCGGGTGGGCATCTCGATCGGCCTCGCCGGACTGGTCACCAGCACCTTCCTCTACCTGCTCCTCGAGGGCCACTTCCGGCCGCTGTTCGCGCTGGCGCTGCGTGACGCCGACCTACCGCCGCAGCGCCGTGACGTGTTGCCCCGCCTGCTCCTGGCCTGGCTGCTGGGCAGCGGCATACCGCTCGCCGCGCTGGGCCTGTCGCCGTTCATGGGCGACGACGTGGGCGAGATGGACCGGCTGCCGTGGCTGGCGCTCGCTGCGGTGATCGGGGGTGGCGCGGTGATGGCGGCGTCTGCCGTGTCGGTGTCCCGGCCGATCGGGCGGGTCCGTGCCGCGCTGCGACGGGTGGAGGCGGGCGACCTCGACGTCCACGTGCCCGTCGACGACCTGGGCGAGCTGGGGCAGCTGGCGGAGGGGGTGAACGACATGGTCGCCGGGCTGCGCGAACGGGAGGCGCTGCGGGAGAGCTTCGTCCGCCAGGTGGGCCCGACCGAGCTGGCCGCGCTCTCGAGCGGCTCGCACCGCGGGGAGCTGCGGCGGGTGACCGTCCTCCTCGTCGACCTCCAGGGCTACACCCGCTACAGCGAGCGGCGGTCGCCCGAGGAGGTGGTGGCGATGCTCAACCGGTTCTTCCGGGTGGTGGTGAACGCGGTGGCCCGGGAGGGCGGCTGGGTCAACAAGTTCGAGGGCGACGCCGCGCTGTGCATCTTCGGCGCCCCGCACGACACGCCCGACCACGCGCAGAGGGCGCTGCGGGCGGCCACGGCCATCCCGGTGGACCTCAGCCGTGAGCGGGACGTGCTCTCTGCCGGTGTCGGGGTTGCCACCGGTGATGTGCTGGCCGGCTTCGTGGGCACCCCGGAACGGCACGAGTACACCGTGATCGGCGACGTGGTGAACCTCGCCGCGCGGCTGTGCGAGATGGCGAAGGACGCCGACCGGGGCGTGTTGGTGTCGGGGGTGACGGTGCGGGAGGCGGGGGTCGCAGCCGACTGGCGCCGTGTCGGCTCGGTGCGCATCCGGGGCCGGTCGGAGCGGGCCGAGGTCTACGCCCCGGTCGTTCGACGCCGACTGCGTCGCGTCCGCGGCGGCTGAGGTGGCGGCGGGACGGCACCCAGGAGGGGAGCGGTGCCGGGCGGGTGGACTCTAAGGTCGCGTCATGCGACTGGGCGTCTTCGTCGACACCTCGAGTGTCGACTCCATGGTGGAACGGGCCAAGCAGGCGGCTGCCCGAGGTGCTGCCTCGGTCTGGTCGCCGCAGATCTTCGGCGTCGATGCGCTGACGGCCCTCGCAGTGATCGCCCGCGAGGTGCCCGGCGTCGAGCTCGGCACGGCCGTGGTCCCCACGTTCCCCCGCCACCCGATGGTGATGGCGGGCCAGGCTCGGACGGTGGCCCAGGTGTCGGGTGGCCGCTTCACCCTCGGCATCGGCCTCAGCCACAAGCTGGTGATCGAGGACATGTTGGGCATGAGCTACGAGCGCCCGGTCCGCCACCTGCGGGAGTACCTCGACGTGCTGCTGCCGTTGCTCGCCGGCGAGCCGTCCACCGCCAGCGGCGAGACGCTCTCCTTCCGGGGCGAGCTCGAGATCGAGTCGGAGCCGGTCCCCGTCCTGGTGGCGGCGCTGGGCTCCCAGATGCTGTCGCTCGCCGGTCGTCGCACCGCCGGCACGATCACGTGGATGACCGGACCCGACACGATCCGCGACCACGTGGTCCCCACGATCAGGGCCGCCGCCGACGAGGCCGGGCGCCCGGCTCCACGGGTGGTCATGGCGCTGCCCACCTGCGTCACCGACGACCCCGACGCCGCCCGGGCCAAGGCAGCCGAGATGTTCGCGATCTACGGGATCCTGCCCAGCTATCGGGCGATGCTCGACCGCGAGGGCGCAGGCGGTCCCGGTGACGTGGCGATCGTGGGCGACGAGGCGTCGGTGCGCTCGCAGATCGAGGCCACGTTCGAGGCAGGGGCCACCGACTTCGTGGTCGTCCCGTTCTCGGAGGTGGAACGCACCATGGACCTCGTCGAGTCGATGACGTGAGCTCGGTGGCCGTCGACGACGGCCCGGAGCACGAGGAGCCCACCAGCGAGGAGGAGGCTGCACCTCGGCGCAGCCTCCGGGACCGGGTGCTCGGGTGGTGGCCGCGCGACGCCAGCCGTGACGAGTGGCTGCAGGAGCTGATCCCGCGCCTCGCCTTCGTGGTGCTGCTCGTCGTCTACACGGTGGTCATGTACCGCCTGGTCTGGCTGCGGCACGACCGGTTCGGGTCGTTCGACTACGACCTCGGGATGTACGACCAGGGGATCTGGCAGCTGTCCCGTGGGCGTGGCTTCATGACCGTGCGCGGCATGCACGTGTTCGGCCACCACGCCAACCTCGGCTACCTGCTGTTCGTGCCCTTCTACTGGCTGGGCGCCGGCCCCCAGTTCCTCGATCTCGTGAACACGATCGGGGTGGTGGCGTGCGCCGTCCCGCTCTACCTGATGGGCCGGAAGGGCCTGCGGAGCGACTGGGCCGGGTTCCTGATCGCCGTGGCCTACCTCTTCCACTACGTGCCGCAGTGGATGATCCACGAGACGTTCCACCCCGAGAACCTGGCGGCGCCGTTCATCGTGGCGGCCGTCTGGTTCGCCGTCGGGTCCGAGCGGCCGACCCGTTGGCGCTGGTACTGGGGGTGCCTCGCCGCAGCGATGATCTGGAAGGAGGACGTCGCGCTCGTCGTCTTCATGCTGGGCATCGCGGTGATGATCATGACCAAGGAGGTGCGCCGCGGGCTGATCACGATGGCGGCCGGCGCGTTCTGGTTCGTGGTGGCGGTGCGGGTGGTGATCCCGTTCTTCTCCCCGGAGGGCGCCGTGTTCGACGGGCTCTTCGGCGAGCTGGGCGCCTCGGCCACCGAGGTGGTCGCGAACAGCGTCAAGGATCCGTCACGGGCAGTGTCGATACTGCAGGAGCACGGCGCGGAGGCGGGGGCGCTCGACCTGATGCGGCCCTACGCGTTCACCGCCGTGGTCAGCCCGCACCTGCTGCTGCTCGGAGCGCCGCAGCACATCGTGAACTTCCTGTCGGTGCAGAGCTTCACGTGGGAGACGAAGTTCCACTACGCGATGTTCCCGTTCATCGCGGTGACCCTGGCCTCGGTCCGCACCGTCGTCACCCGCAGCCGCACGTTGATCAGCTGGCTGCTGATCGCCGCGATGCTCGGCGGTGTCTGGATGACCCGTGACATGGGGGTGGGGCCGTGGGCGGCGCCGTCCCGGCAGGGGTACTGGCCGGGGGAGGACCCGGTCGTGCAGCCGGCGCTCCGCGAGGCCGTGTCGAGGATCCCCGACGACGTGGTCGTGTCCGCGCCGTACTACCTGGTGCCGCACCTCTCGCACCGGGAGGAGATCTACACGTTCCCGAACCCCTGGAAGTCGTCGAACTTCGGCCCGGGCACGCAGCCCGCGCACCGGAACCCGGAGCGGGTCGACGTGCTGGTCATGCGGACCGACCCGCTCTCGCCGGAGGACCGGATGATCTACGACCAGGTCGTGAGGTCGGGCCGCTTCGAGCAGCAGTTCGAGCGCGCCGGCGTGGAGATCTGGGCGGTCCCCGGCGTCGAGCTGCGCGACGGCTGACCCTCTCAGCCGCGTCCCGATGCGGACAGGTTGTACTTGTCCCGATCCGGGCGACCCCCGCGCCTCGATGTGGACAGGTTGTACTTGTCCGGTTTCGGGCGACCCCTGCGTCCCGAT
>JBIQID010000151.1:0-6345 GCA_044508215.1 Actinomycetota bacterium
CCCCAACCCGGTTCCGTCCTGCGTGGTGCGACGGATCCGTCGCACCACGCAGGACGAAAGCGGCGCTGCTTCGAGCATCCGTTCTGGCGCTGATCGTCACGGGTAGCGGCGCGGGGCAGGAGGCGATGCATGAGGAGCCTGGATCGCGTGTTCGGCGCAGCAGAGGTGGTGTCCGACCGCTCGTGGACGTTCGACCTCGACGCCGACTCGCTGTGGGGCCGGATGGTCGACCTCGACCGCTACCGGCAGTGGTGGCCGTGGCTGCGACGCTTCGACGCCGACGGCGGCTTCGACCGAGGGGCCCGCTGGTGGTGCACGGTCGCTCCGCCCCTCCCGTACGTCGTGCGCTTCGTGATCGACCTCGACCGGGTCGACGACCGCTCGGTGTCGGCGACGGTCACGGGCGACATCACCGGCTCGGCGACGCTGGACGTCGAGGCGCTCGACGACGCTCGGAGCCGCGCCCACCTCGTGTCGAGGCTGGCTCCCGCCAACCCGGTCCTCCGCAGCTTCGCCCGAGCCGCGGGACCGCTCGTGCGGTGGGGGCACGACTGGGTGATCGACCAGGGCCGCCGTCAGTTCGACCCGCGAGGCGACGCCTGAACCTGTCCGACGTGGGCGCGCGCGGACCCTCGACGGAGCCTCGCCGTCGGACGCCTCAGCGGAGGGGTGTGTGCTCCGGCTGCACCCGCTCCTCGGGCCGCGGCGCCGGGGGAGCGGTGCCGTCGCCGAAGGGCCGTCCGCCCAGCTCTTCCCGGCCATGCGGGGTCAGCCAGTTCGCGAGGTCGGGGCCCTTCGGGACGACTCCGGTCGGATTGATGTCCCGGTGGACCTCGTAGTAGTGCCGCTTGATGTGGTCGAAGTCGATGGTGTCGCCGAACCCGGGCGTCTGGAACAGGTCCCGCGCGTACGCCCAGAGCACCGGCATCTCGGTGAGCTTGCTCCGGTTGCACTTGAAGTGGCCGTGGTAGACGGGGTCGAAGCGCACGAGCGTCGTGAACAGCCGCACGTCGGCCTCCGTGATCGAGTCGCCCATGAGGTAGCGCTGACCCTCCAGGCGCTCGGTCAGCGCGTCGAGCTGTGAGAACAGCCGGTCGTAGGCGTCCTCGTAGGCCTCCTGGGCGCCGGCGAACCCGCAGCGGTACACCCCGTTGTTCACCTCGGTGAAGACCCGCTGCATCAGCTCGTCCATCTCGGCGCGCAGCGGCTCCGGGTACAGGTCCGGTGCCCCGTCGCGGTGGTGCGCGCGCCACTCGGTGGAGAGGTCGAGGGTCATCTGCGCGTAGTCGTTGGTGACCACCTTGCCGCTCTCGATCTCGACGATCGCCGGCACCGTGATCCCCCTCGGGTACTCGGGGTCCCGGGCGAAGTAGGCCTCCTGGAGCCGTTCGATGCCGAGCACCGGGTCCTTCCCGCCCGGATCGAGGTCGAACGTCCAGCTGCGGCGGTCGTGCGTCGGTCCGCACACGCCCATCGACAGCACCTCCTCCAGTCCGAGGAGCCGGCGGACGATGATCGCCCGGTTCGCCCACGGGCACGCTCGTGACACCACCAGGCGGTAGCGGCCCGGCTCGACCCGGTAGCCGTCACGGCCGTCGGCGGTGATCCGGGTGGTGATGTAGTTCGTGTCGCGCTTGAACTCTCCCTCCTCGACGTAGGTCCCCTGCTCGCCGTGTGCGTCGAAGCCGGCGTCGGTGGGGGCCGTGCCAGAGGTGCTGTCTCGAGAGGTGTCCATGGCACAGACCTACCACGGCGCTACGGTCGCCCCCGTGCTGCGGTCGGCTGACGAGTACCGGAACGGGCTGCGCGACGGCCGTCGGGTCCACTACCGGGGCCGCCAGGTCAGCGTGCTCGACGAACCCGACCTGCGGGTGGCGGTGGACCACGCGGCCCTCGACTTCGACGTCGGCCACGATCCCCACCACCGGGACCTCGCGATCACGGACGGTTCTTCGACCTACTACGCGGTGCCCCGGTCGGCGGACGACCTCCTGCGCCGCTCGGCGCTCATCGAGACCGTCACGGCGCTCGGCGGGACCATGGTGACGCTCGTCAAGGAGATCGGGTCCGACGCCCTGTTCGCGCTGCTCCGGGTGCTCGACGGAGAGGGCCTGGAGCGTGCCACGGCGTTCTGGGAGCGGTGCCGCGACGAGGACCTCGCAGTGGCGGTCGCTCAGACCGACGTGAAGGGCGACCGGTCGCTCCCGCCCCATCGCCAGCCCGACCCCGACCACTACGTGCGGGTGGTGGGGGAGACCCCCGAGGGCATCGTGGTGCGCGGCGCGAAGACCCACACCTCGGTGAGCGCCAACTGCGACGAGCTGATCGTGCTGCCCACCCGGGCCATGTCCGAGGCGGACGCGGACTGGGCCGTCGCCTTCGCCGTGCCCATCGACACGCCAGGGCTCCACCTGTACGTGTCCAGCTACCACGCGGGAGAGGTCGACCCCTTCGACCACCCGCTCTCCTCCCGCCACAAGATGCTCGAGACCCTCACGGTCTTCGACGACGTCGTGGTGCCCTGGGACCGGGTGTTCCTCGACCGACGGCCCGAGCTGGCCGGCCCGCTGGCGCTCGCCTTCGTGGAGTACCACCGCTTCACTGCGGTGTCCTACAAGCTGCCGCTGCTCGACCTGCTGGTCGGCGCCACCGCCCGCATGGCCGAGCTGAACGGCGTGGCCGGGGCGAACCACGTCCGCGACAAGCTCGCCCGGCTCGTCATCTACGCCGAGACGGTGCGCGGCCTGACCCACCTCGCTGCCATGCGGGCGGGGGAGGCCGAGCACGGCATCTGGGTGCCCGACCCGATGACCACGAACCTCGCCAAGTACACCTTCGCCACCCGCTACCACGAGCACCTCCGCGACGTGCAGGACGTGGCGGGCGGGCTGCTCGTGACCGGGCCGGGCGGCGACGACTGGGCGGACCCCGCCACGCGCGCCGTGCTGGAGAAGTACTACTCAGCAGCCGGGGACGCGCTCGAGCGCCTCCAGATGATGCACCTGGTCTCCGACCTCACGGCGCGGGACTTCGGCGGCTACCACGCGGTGCTCGCCGTCCACGCCGAGGGGTCGATCGAGGCGGAGAAGATGCAGATCCTCCGGGAGCACGACGCGAGCGGCGCGCGCGAGTACGCCGACCGCGTGGCGGCCGGCGTACGCCCGTACCTGGCCCCTACTCGCGGGCCTGCTGGCAGCTGACGCAGTACGGCGAAGCGGGCATCGCCTCGAGGCGAGCCCACGGGATCTCGCCGCCGCAACCGAGGCACTGGCCGAAGGTGCCGTCCTCGATCCGCTGGAGCGCCGCTTCGACGTCGTCGAGCGCGGTGCGGGTCATGCTGCCGATGGTGGCCATGACGCTGCGCTCCTCGAGCACCTTCAGGTGCTCGGTCTCGCCGTGTCCGCTCGTGGCGGCGCCGGCGACCTCGGGTTCCTCGAGCTCGAGCTGGGCGCGCAGGACGTCGCGCTCGGCCTCCAGCTGAGCGCGGACCTCGTCGAGCGTCATCGGGGTGTCGTCGTCGTTCATGTCGATCCTGTCGGTCCTGTCGATCCCTGGGTAGGTGTTCAGGAGATGGTGGCCCCAGCATAACTGGCGATGTCGGAACCCGGTCGATGTTTTAGCTCCGGTCAACACCCGCGCGCCGGTAGCATCGTGCAGGGATGGCAACCGTGACCACCGGCCTCGAACACCTGGACGAGACGTTGGACGGCGGCATCCTCCCGGGCGACAACATCGTCTGGTTCGCCGACGACGTCGACGCGGTCCGCGACCTGGCAGCGGCGTTCCTCCGTTCGGCACCCGGCCGGCGGCGCCTCGCTGCGCCGCTCGCAGCGCACGACGGGACCAAGCGGTGGGCAGAGGACCTCGACGGCGCACACGTCGAGCGGATCGACCTCGGCTGGTGGATGGAGGACCTCACCGCCCTCGAGACGATGCTCACCGACCCGGTCGACGCACCCCGCACCCGGATCGTGATCGACGGCCTCGACGACCTGGCCCGCCACTGGGGCGCAGCCGAGGCGGCCAAGTTCTACGCCCGCGTCTGCCCGCGGCTCTTCGACCTGGGCACCACGGCGTACTGGATCGGGAGCCGCGAGGTGCTCTCGGCCCCGGTGGTCGAGGAGATCACGAAGGTCGCCCAGTGCGTCTTCGAGGTGCGCGACGGCCACCTGCGGGTGAACAAGGCCGAGGGGCGGCCCCCCAAGCTGCGGGGCGCCAGCTTCCACATCGACCGCACGCCGTCCGGCGAGCTGCGCATCGAGCGGGAGCACGCGGCCGGGCGGCTGGGGGAGGGGCTGCGCCGCCTCCGCAGCGATCGGAACCTCACCCAGGGCCAGCTGGGCGCCATGGCAGGTGTCACCGCTGCGGCGATCTCACAGGCCGAGGCGGGGCGCCGGGGGCTCTCGCTCGACACGCTCGTGACGCTCTGCGAGCAGCTCGGGATCGGCCTCGACGACCTCCTCGGCAGCCGCCCGGCCCCCGATCACGTCCTGGCCCGACGCGAGCAGCGGGGCGAGGACCGGTCGATCACACCGCTGCTCGACGACCCCTCGGCCGAACCACGGGTGTACCTCGTGCGGCTCGAGCCGGGGGAGTCCGGGGTGCCGCCGTTCAGCCCCAAGGGGACCGAGCTGGTCCTGGCGGCGCAGGGTCTGGTCCTGGTCGACCTCGGGGACACCACTCCGGTGATGCGGCCCGGCGACGCTTTGAAGGCCACCCGGGTGTCTGTGCGAGGCTGGACGAACCTCGGGGCCGACCCGGTGCAGCTGTTCTGGGTCGTGCTCGATCCGGTGGCTGCCGAGACGGGGTCGCCCCGCGCCGTTCCGAACGTGCAGTCCAGAGAGGCCTGATCCCCCATGAACAAGACGCTCGACCCCATCCTCGAGGAGGTGCTCCAGCGCAACCCGGGCGAAGCCGAGTTCCACCAGGCCGTCCGTGAGGTGCTGGGCTCCCTCGGTCCCGTCCTCGAACGTCACCCCGAGTACGCCGAGCTGAAGATCATCCAGCGGGTGTGCGAGCCGGAGCGCCAGATCATCTTCCGGGTGCCGTGGGAGGACGACCGCGGCGAGGTCCAGGTGAACCGCGGCTTCCGCGTGGAGTTCAACTCGGCCCTCGGCCCGTTCAAGGGCGGCCTGCGGTTCCACCCCTCGGTCTACCTGGGCATCGTGAAGTTCCTCGGCTTCGAGCAGATCTTCAAGAACGCGCTCACCGGGCTGCCCATCGGCGGTGCCAAGGGCGGTGCCGACTTCGACCCGAAGGGCCGGAGCGACGCCGAGGTCATGCGCTTCTGCCAGAGCTTCATGCTCGAGCTGTCCCGCCACCTCGGCGAGTACACCGACGTCCCGGCCGGTGACATTGGCGTGGGTGGCCGTGAGATCGGCTACCTCTTCGGCCAGTACAAGCGCATCACGAACCGCTACGAGAGCGGCGTGATCACCGGCAAGGACCCCGCCTGGGGCGGAGCGCTCGTCCGCAAGGAGGCCACCGGCTACGGCGTGGCGTACTTCGTCGACGAGGCCCTGCGCGCCAAGGGGACGTCGCTCGACGGCCGCACGTGCGTGGTGTCCGGCTCGGGCAACGTGGCGATCTACGCGATCGAGAAGATCACGCAGCTGGGCGGCACGGTCGTGGCCTGCTCCGACTCGAGCGGCTACGTCGTCGACCACAAGGGCATCGACCTGGAGCTGCTGCGCCAGATCAAGGAGGTCGAGCGGCTGCGGATCGACGCCTACGCCGAGCGCCGCGGCGCCGACGTGCTGTTCGTCTCCGGCGGCTCCATCTGGGACGTCCCGTGCGACATCGCGCTGCCCTGCGCCACCCAGAACGAGCTCGACGAGGCCGGCGCGAAGACGCTCGTCTCCAACGGCTGCATCGCGGTCGGGGAGGGCGCCAACATGCCCACCACCCCGTCCGCGGTCCGTGTCCTGTGCGAGGCAGGCGTGGTGTTCGCCCCGGGCAAGGCGGCGAACGCCGGCGGCGTCGCCACCTCGGCGCTCGAGATGCAGCAGAACGCGTCCCGCGACTCGTGGACGTTCGAGTACTCGGAGCGGCGGCTCGCCGAGATCATGGCGTCGATCCACCAGCTCTGCTACGAGACGGCCGAGGACTACGGCGCCCCGGGCGACTACGTGCTCGGATCGAACGTGGCCGGCTTCCTCAAGGTGGCGAACGCCATGGCGGCCTTCGGCCTGGTCTAGGACGGCTTCGCCCCGGTCCGGCTCACCCGGTCCACGGGAGCCTCAGCACCACTTCCACCGATCCGCGGGGCTCGGAGTGCCGATCGCGCTGAGCGAATGGCGTCCTCCGGCCCCGCCGATCGTCAGAACGCGACGTCAGCGCAGCCCA
>JBIQID010000152.1:0-6314 GCA_044508215.1 Actinomycetota bacterium
ACGACCCCCAGCGGGTCGCCGCCGAGGTGGCCGCGCTCGACCACTGCTCGGGCGGTCGGGTCGACCTGGGCGTGGGCCTCGGCTACCGGCACGCCGAGTACGACGGCCTGGGCCTCGAGATGAAGCGCCGGGGGCGGTTGATGGACGCCGGCCTCGACGTGGTCCTGGCCGAGCTCGGCACCGCGCCCACCGACCGCCCCGCTCCGCGCATCTGGGTCGGCGGGATGGCGCAGAAGGCGATCGACCGGGCGGCCAGCCGCGGCCTGGGCCTCATGCTGCCGCCGACCCTCCGCCCCGACGAGGTGAGGGAGGCCGTCTCGCGGGCCGAGGCCTCGGCGGCCGCGGCCGGACGGCAGCCCGGGCCGGTGGGGATCATGAAGGACGTGTGGGTGGACCACGACGCCGAGGCGGCACGCGAGTACTTCATCCCTCGCACCACCGCCCACTACCGCGAGTACGCAGGCGCATGGTGGGAGCTGAAGGGCCGTCCCGGCTTCGAGGTGCCCGAGCTGCTCGACAAGCAGATGGCCCGATCAGCGGCGACCATGGTCGTCGGCACCCCGGACCACGTCACCGCCGAGCTGCTGGAGCTGCACCGTGCCGGCGTCACCGTCTTCGGGCTGCAGATCCACAGCGACGTCACCCGTGACCGGTGGAAGGACACCGCCCGCATGATCGCCGACGAGGTCCTGCCCACCCTGCGCGAGGAGGCCGGCCGATGAGGCTCGGGCTGCACGTCACCGCCGACCGGCCGCTGGCCGCCCAGGCGGCCGCCGCCGAACGACACGGGTTCGACCTGCTCTGGATCGACGACGACCGCGGCGCGGGATCGGCCTCCCTGGTGGCAGCCTCGTTCGTCGCAGGGATCGCACCGTCGATCCGGGTCGTCGCCGCGCTGCCCACGGGGCCGCATCCCGTGACCATCGCCGAGGAGGCGGCCGTCGCCGACCTCACCCTCGGGGGACGGCTCACCGTGGCGCTCCGCCCGGGCGCGGGCGGCACGCCGGAGCTCGACGAGACCGTCACCGTCCTGCGGGCTGCGTGGACCGCCCGACCGTTCCGCCACGAAGGTGAGCGGTGGAGGGTCCCGGCGAACCTGCCCGGCAACACCGGGTGGGTGGAGCACCGTCTCCGGGTGACCCCCACACCAGCGCAGGTCCAGCTCCCCATCTGGCTCGTGGGCGCGGAGGCGGCCGAGGTGGCCGCCGACCACGGCCTGCCCCTGGTGGCCGAACCCGCAGCGCTCGACGACACGGCAGGTGCGTGGCAGCTCATGGCCGACCGGCTGCGCCGGGTCGCTGACCACCTGCCGCGCCCGGCCCTGTGGGAGGTCGACGCGATCGACCGCAGCGACGTCGGCGAGCTGGCCGGGCGCCTGCTCGATGCGCGCGACCGATCGAACGTCGACGTCGTGGTGCTGCGGCTCCCCGCCGGGCTCGACGACCAGAGCTGGGACGAGGCGCTCGCGACGATCGCTCACGAGGTGCGACCGCGGGTGCAGCTCGACGCGCTCCCACCGGGCACCGAGCAGTTCTGGACCGACCAGCGAACCCAACAGATCGACCGAGGAGACCGATGATCGACCTCCCAGGCCCCGTGGCCGCCTACTTCCGTCACGTCAACGCAGAGGACTGGGAGCAGTTCCGCGAGATCTGGGTCGATGACGCCGAGCTGACCAGCGTGGGTGGAGGGCGTCCACGTCGTGGCGTCGACGACGTCATGGCGTACTACCCCGGCGCGCTCGCGGGTTGGGCCGAGCACGCCGACATCCCCGAGTCGTGCACCACCGAGGACGACGGCTCGATCACCGTCCGCCTCCGCTTCGAGGGCGTCCACCGCAGCGGCACCCACGTGGAGTTCGACGCGGTCGACGTGTTCCGCGTCGAGGGCGACCGGCTGAAGAGCGTCGACATCCGCTACGACGTCGACGAGGTGCGCGCCAAGCTCCCCCGGCCGAAGGCCGGCTGACGACCTCGGTTCAGCGCCTCCGGCCGGTGAACCCAGGCGTGATCCAGGCGTCCTCGCGTTCGAGCTGTCGAGCGAGGCACTCCCTGATCGCGGTCCGCACCGCGCGGTAGCGCTCGTCGGAGCCCAGCTCCGGCTCGGCCGACTGGAGCACCCGGAGCGCCCGGTCGAGGGCCCAACGCAGCTCCAGCACCTTCTCGCCCAGCTCGACCACGCCGGCAGGCGGGTGGTCGTCCGGGCCGTCTGCGTCGAGCGCTGCGTCCACCTGGCCCGGAAGGTCCGCCAGCGCCGGCGACGTCGACTGGGAGGCGAGGTCACGGATCTGCCCGAGGACCGCACGCAGGTCGCGCCGGTGCTCGTCGAGCGCCGGGCCCTCCAGGCGTATGCGCAGCGAGACGTGCTGCAGCAGGTTGCGGATGGTGTGGGCCACGCTGATCGCGTACTCGTCGGTGAGGTCGGGGAGCACGAACGCCTCGAGGCTCCACCGGATGCTGTCGACCAGCTCGTCGGTGCGGGGGTGGACGCTCACAGGATCCCTGCCGTTTCTGCCAGCTTGCGCCGGGCGAAGTACAACACCTCGGTCGACGCCCACCCACGACGGGCGAGCAGGTCGGTCCCGTTCGCGAGCGGGACCGCCGCGTTGTGCGTGTAGAGCAGCGTCTCGAACGCGTCGAACCGCTGGTAGTAGCGGACCCGCTCCATGTCGACCGTGATCCCGCTGATCTCCTCGTAGTACGCGATCGCGTGCTCGAGGCTCCACACGAGGCGCCCGTCGGCGTCGTGCACCTTCGGCTTCAGCCGCTGGATGTGGGCGAAGTCGGAGGCCGGGTCGCCGAGGTACGCGAGCTCCCAGTCGGACATCGCGACGATGCGCCCGTCGCGCCACACCTCCTCACCGATCCCGTTCGTCCCCTTGAGGAGCGAGATGCGGGGCACGTCGGTGGGGGCGGTCTCCCTCAGCACGTGCAGCGCCTCGGTGGCCTCGGGGAACGCCTCGATCTGGAACTCCGCCAACATCTCCTCGAGTCGGTCGAGCGCGGTGAGCGGCGCCGCTTCGGGGCTGGGTGGGACCGGCAGGATCTCCCCGAAGCCCAGCGCCTCCCAGTCGCAGGTGTGCACGAGCGCCAGCTTGCGCATGTGCTCCTTCGAGCACTCGATCCGCAGCTGGTCGTACTGCGGGTCGGGGTCCATGAAGTTCGGGACCTCCCAGGACCCCTCCACCAGCTCGCGCAGGTAGTAGGGGCGGCCGTCGAGCGGTTCCTCGTCGAACCACAGGACCTCCGCCACGGGCACGTCGCTCGGCTGGAGCAGCCGGTAGACGTCGAACTCGAAGCGGAGGGTGGTGGGGATGTTGGCCCCGCCCGGGAGGTCCCGGCGCAGGGCGAGGCGCTGGGCGCCGCCGTCCCACTCGACGTCCACGAACCACGTCTCCCGCGAGACCCCGCGGGGGAACTTCGTGGCGTCCGCGATGCGGACCCCCGACCGTTCCGGCCACCGGGTGGCGATCCGATCACGCAGCTCGCGGGTGTCCAGCTCACCGTCCTCGGTTGCGCCGTCGACGCCTGCTGGGTTGGGGTTCACGTTCCTCAGTCCTCCGTGTGCCGGGCAGCGCCCGACCTCAGCTCCTGGGCACCTCGATGCCCATCGCCTCGCGGTCCGCGGTGTCGTCGGTGACCCCCTGGTCACGCAGCACGTGCTTCTGGACCCGGTTCGTCGGCGTCTTCGGGAGCTCGTCCATGAACCTCACGTAGCGCGGCACGGCGAACCGGGGCATGCACTCGATGAAGTACCGGAACAGCTCCTCGGCGGTCACCTCGACGCCGTCGCGCCGGACGATCGCCACCATGACCTCGTCGTCGGTGAGCTCCGACTTCACGGCGTAGGCAGCGCACTCGACCACCGCAGCGTGCCCGTTCACCGAGCGCTCGACCTCGAACGACGAGATGTTCTCGCCACGACGCCGGAGCGAGTCCTTGATGCGGTCGATGAAGGTGATCCCGCCCTCCGGCGACATCACGCCGCGGTCACCGGTGTGGAACCAGAGGTTCCGCCACGCCTCGACCGTCGCCTGCGGGTTGCCCCAGTAGCCCTGGAAGATCGCGTTGGCGCGAGCCGGCCGCACGACGATCTCGCCGGGTGTCCCGGCCGGGACCGGCTGGTCCTCCTCGTCGTGGATCTCGATCTGGAGGTGGTCGAAGGGCTTGCCCATCGTCCCCTCGGGGCTGGGGCGCCCGGGGAGGGGCCCGGTGGCCGTCCCGATCTCGGTCATCCCGAACACCTCGACCAGCTCCACGCCGAACCGCTCGCGGAACATCTGCCGCAGGTGGGGCGGAGCGGCCGCACCACCGCCGATGCGCATCGGGTTGTCGAGGTCGTCCGGCTTGGGATCCTGCCCGGCGAGCAGCGTGATGACCGCGCCCATGTACATGAAGTTGGTGGCGCCCACCTCGCGGACGTCGTCCCAGAACCCGCTCGCGGTGAAGCGGCTGCGGAGCACCGTGGCGCCGCCGGCCCACATGTTGGCGGTGGTCGCCGCCGAGCGGGCCGTGACGTGGAACAACGGCAGCATCGAGTACGCCACGTCGTCCTCGGTGAGCTCCATCATGTCGACCCACACCTTGGCGGTCCACAGCGCGGAGCCGCCTGCGTGCATCACGCCCTTGGACGGACCGGTCGTCCCCGAGGTGTAGAGGATGTAGGCCAGGTCGCGCTCGGTGCGAGGCACCGGAGCGATCGGGTCGTGCGCCTCCAGCTCGGCGAGGCTGTGGAGGTCCACTCCGCCCGGCGCCGACGAGGACGGCTCGGAACCGACCACCACGACGTGGCGGAGGTCGGGCAGGTCCAGCGACGCCAACCGCTCGACCCAGCGATCCTCGACCACCAGGACCGAGGCGCCGGACTCCTTCAGGATGTGCTCGAGGAAGGTGCCCTTGTAGTCGGTGTTGACCGGCACCTCGACGCCGCCCGCCCAGGCGGTGCCGAACCAGCCGGCCACGTGGTCGATGGTCGGGTCGAGCATCGTCGCCACGCGGTCGCCCGGCTCGACGCCGAGGTCGATGAGGCCGGCCCCGATCCGCTGCGCACGGTCGCGGAGCGCGCCGTAGCTCAGGTCGCCGGCGTGGGAGACGAGCGCCACCTTGTCGCCCAGCTTCTCCGCACGGTCGTCGAGGAACGACGACAGCACCCACTCCCCGTCGTACATGGATGTCACGATCAGACCCCCTTCGGGCCACCCCGGAGGGCGGCGCTTCCGTTGTTCTTCGTCATCGATAGTCACCTCCGGCCATCCACCGCTCGAACGCCGGGCGGCTGCGCCGGTCGACGAGCTCCAGGTAGCCGATCCCCGGCACCGAGTGGTACGCGAACCACGCCCGACGGCCCTCACGGCCCTCGGCCCACGCCACCGCTGCGAACCCTTCGGACTCCAGCCGCCGGCTCTCCGCGTCCACGTCGTCGCACCAGACGCCCAGGTGGTGGACCGCATCGGAGGCGGTCCACACCGTGCCGGGCACCGCTTCGATCAGCTCGACGTAGGTCGGCCCCTGGCGGGTGTAGGTGATGCGCACCGGCGTCGAGGTGCAGCCGCGCTCGTCGCACAGCGCGACGGTCAGCTCCTGCACCGAGGCCCACTCCGAGCCCATGGCCAGGCTGTGGGCCGCCATGGCGCCCTCGAGGTCGTCGACCACGACGCCCACGTGGTACGGCGCGTCGGTGAGCGTCACGTCATCCACCGTCGGCACCTCCCCCGGCGTGGACCGCTCGCGCGGAGCGGAGCACCTCGAGGGTCGCCGCCGCGGCCTGCGCCGCGGCGTCGTGGGGCGCGAGCGAGTGCAGCTCGTCGGAGAGCACCTCCACCGACCAGGGGAGGTTCACGCCGTGGTCGTCGAGCAACCGCACGAACCGGTCGAGGTCGAACGACCCCTGGCCCGGCAGCCGCCGGTGGTGGAGCGTGTCGTCCAGCAACGAGCCACGCACCTCGGCGTCGGCGTCGTCGATCTGCACGCCGAAGATCCGCTCCGGTGGGATGGACCGGATCTGGTCGTCGTCGGCTGCGCCCCGGTAGTGGTGCCAGGCGTCCACGAGGACGCCGCCGTTGTGGCGGTCGGCCCGCCGGACGATGTCCCAGGCCGTCGCTGCGTCGGGGATCGTGGTGAACGGGACGAACTCGATCGCCACCTTCAGCCCATGGGCTGCCGCTCGGTCGCACACCGCGGCGAAGCGGCTGGCGGTGGCGTCGACGTCGTCGTCGACCTCGCCCACGGCGATGACGTACTCGCCGCCGAGCGCGTCCGCGGTCTCGTACACGGCGTCCTCGGCGCGTCGGGCCGCTTCGGTGGGTCCACCGTCGA
>JBIQID010000153.1:0-1834 GCA_044508215.1 Actinomycetota bacterium
AGGTCCATCGGGAACTGCTGGAGGTAGGCCAGCGATGAGTAGCCCGTGCCGAAGTCGTCGACGGCCAGGCGCACGCCCAGCTCGCTGAGTCGATGCAACGACTCGATCGCCGCGTCGGGGTCGGCCATGAGGGCGCTCTCCGTGATCTCGAGGATCAACATGGCGGGCGGCAGACCGCACCGGTAGAGCAGGAGCTCGACCCGGTCGGGCAACGTGGGGTCGAGGAGCTGGCGGGGCGACAGGTTCACGCTCACCGCCGGGGCGTTCGGCGCCCCCACCGAGCGGATCCACCCGAACGCCGTCTCGCACGCCGACGCCAGGACGAAGCGCCCGATCTCGTCGATCAGGCCGCCCTCCTCGGCGAAGGGGATGAACGCGAGGGGGCTCAGCAGGCCACGCTCGGGGTGGTTCCACCGCACGAGCGCCTCCATCGCGGCGATGCGCCCGGTGGTGAGCTCGTAGATCGGTTGGTAGTGGATCACCAGCTCGCCACGCGCAGCGGCGCCGCGGAGGTGCGTCTCGAGGTCGAGCCGTTCGACCGCTGCGAGGTGCATGTCGGCGGCGAACACGCGGTAGCAGTTCTTGCCGGACGCCTTCGCCGTGTACATCGCGAGGTCCGCGTTGCGGAGGATCTCGTCGGCTGCCACCTCCGACGTCGCGTAGGCGATCCCGACGCTCGCCGTCGCGGCGACCATCTTGCCCTGCAGCGCGATCGGCTCCTTGAGCGCCGCCAGCACGCGCTGGGCGATGCGCTCGGCGTCGTCGGGCTGGGTCAGCTCCTCGATCAGCACGGCGAACTCGTCGCCGCCGAGGCGCGCCGCCGTGTCGCCGGGTCGCAGGCAGTTCGAGATGCGCTCGCTCACGGTCACGAGGAGCGCGTCGCCCGCCGAGTGGCCGAGGCTGTCGTTGACGGTCTTGAACTCGTCGAGGTCGATGAACAGCACGGCCAGCTGGCCACCGCCGCGCCCCAGCCGGGTCGCAGCGTGGCCGACGCGGTCGCGGAACAGCGCCTGGTTCGCCAGACCGGTGAGCGAGTCGTGGAAGGCCTGGTGCGCCAGCTCGCGCTCGAGGCGGCGGTGCTCGGACACGTCCCGGAAGCACCACACCCGGCCGACGACCTCACCGTTGATGCGCTGCGGCGTCGAGTCGCGCTCGAAGACCCGTCCGTCCTTGAACTCGAGCACGTCGTGGCTGTGCGCCTCGGGGTCGGCGTCCACCTCGCGGACCGCCTTCCAGAAGCCGTTCTGGTCGCTCACCTGCGCCAGCATGATCTCGAGGACGGCTGCGTCGTCGCCCTCAGCGACCACCGCCCGGGGCAGGTTCCACATCTCGGCGAACCGCCCGTTGCAGCTCGTCATGCGTCCGCGCACGTCGACCACGAGGATCCCTTCGGTGGTCGACTCGAGGGTCGCCGCCAGCACCGAGTTGGCCTCGCGCAGCTCCTGTTCGGCGAGCACCCGGTCGGAGATGTCGTGGCCGGTGACGACCAGGCCCTCCACCGTGGGGTCAGCGAGGAGGTTGGTGAGGGTGAGCCCGAACGGGAGGTGACCGCCCTTCCGCATCGCCAGGCGCACCTCCACCGTGTGCGGCGTGCCGGCAGCGCTCGGCGAGCTGACCGCTTCGACGGTCTCGTCGAACAGCCGCCGGTCGTCGCAGACCACCAGCTCGCGCAGGAGCCGGCCCTCGAGCCACTCCTGGTCGTGGCCGAGGATGCGGGTGAGCGCGCTGGACGACGACTGCACCACGCCGTTGCGGTCGGTGAGGATCGTGAGCGACGCGGCGTTCTGCATCAGCGAGCGGGCCTGGGCGACCTCGTCGTTCGCGACCTCCCACC
>JBIQID010000153.1:1934-6267 GCA_044508215.1 Actinomycetota bacterium
CCGAAGAGGCGCGTCGCCGACCGGTTGCACCAGCTGACCTCTGCCTTGTCGTCGATGAGGAGCAGCGCGTCGGGCGCGGAGTCGGCGACCAGCGCGGCGATGACGGTCGTGGGGATCTCCCCCGGGGCGTCGACGGTCGCCGGTTCGGCCATGTCCGTCCATCGTCACCCCCAAGCACTGCATTGACGTTTTCGTCGATCCCACAGGGTGCGTGGCCATGTGGGCGGCCCCGTTTGACGGCTGGCGGGGGCGTCCCCCACAGTGCGTCGATGGCATCGCTCGAAGGCGCACGGCGTCGGCTCCGCTCGTTGAAGCCCAAGGTCCAGGCGGCGTTCGTCGTCTACCTGGAGCCGCTGAAGAACCCGGTCACCGACGTGGACCAGGAGGTCGAGTTCCACGAGGTGACGAGCCCCGACGATCCGCTCCTTCCGCAGATCTGCGCGCCGTGGCAGCTGAAGGTGGCCCGTGAATCCCTCGGTCGGGGTGAGTGGGACATCATCGTCGCCGTCAAGGACGGCAAGCCGATCGGGCGGATCTGGGAGACGCACGCTTCGGAGCGCCGCCTGCTCGCCGGCATCCCCCGGGTGCGGCTGATCTCCGACGAGGTCTTCATGTTCGACCTGTACGTCGAGCGGGAGCACCGTCGCGGCAACGTCGCCATGACGATGGCGCACCACTTCTTCGAGAAGTACATCCACTCGCCGCAGGTGAAGTACGTCTACGGCTTCATCAGCTACGAGAACGCCCCGTCGATCCTCTGGCACGACGCGATCGGGTTCAACGTGGTTCAGACGATGAACTACCTGTCCATCGGCGACCGCATCAAGTGGCGCATCCCGTTCAGCGACGTGCCCCGCTTCGGGCCGATGTCACGCAAGGGACGGCACACCGACCCCAGCGCCGCGCTGTTCGGCACCGCGCTCCTCCCCCAGTCCGAGTAGCCGGGGAGCGCCCTCTGCGCGCTCGCGGGCTCGGCCGCTCGAGCTCGGGCGAGCAGCGACCGGGATCCGGTCCTTTCCCAACACCGTTGGGCTGATCCGCCGGTCGGCATGTCCTCGGCCGTCTCCGTCGCGGGCGCGCATCCGATCCGGTCGGCTCATGTCCGGGCGGGTCGATGCCGATCGGGAGCCATGACCTTCCTGCGTCGATGGTGGCCGGTCGGGGCGGCACTCCTGGCCCCGCTCGGGGTGCTCCTCTACCTCCGGGCCGACGCGGAGCTGGACGTCCAGTGGTTCTCCGCGGTCGCACACGTGGTGGTCATGGTGATCGTGGCGGCCCTCGCGCTGGCCGTCGCCGGTATCGCGGTCCACGCGGCCAGCCGCTCGGGCCAGCCCGGGGTGGTGTGGCTGGCGGTCGGTTGCGGGCAGGTCGGCCTGCTGCTCCTCGGGCACGGCCTCACCACGCCGGGAGCGCTCGGGAACGAGGACAACCTGTGGGTCGGCCGACTGCCCTACGGCGCGATGGCGATGATCTCGGTGTGCCTGTTCGCCGCCGGCCGGTCGCCGAAGCGGCCGGTGAACCAGTGGGTGGCGAGCCACGTGCAGGCGGTGCTGGTGGCGGCGCTCCTGCCCACCGCGGCGCTCGTGCTCGCCGTCTCGGTGCGACCCACCTCGTTGCACGGTTCCAGCGTCCTGCCTGGTGAGGAGTGGACGCTCCGGGTGGTGTCGGCCGGGATCGTGGCGATGCTGCTCGTGGTGGTGGTCACCCACTGGCGCAGGTGGCACCTCGGGAAGGACACCGTGCAGCTCTCGATCGTGATGTCAGCTGCCAGCTGCATCGCGGCGGTCTGCTCGTTCGAGATGGGCCGGTTCAGCCACGTCTCCTGGTGGAACTACCACGGCTACCTGCTCGCCGGGTTCGGCGGCACGATCTACGCGATCCTCCGCAGGAGCCGCGAGCGGGAGACGATCTCCGACGTGCTCGCGACGACGTTCGCCGACGACCCGTTCGACCACATCATCGAGGGGTACCCCGAGGCGCTCCGCTCCCTGGTCAGGGCCGTCGAGGTGAAGGACGCCTACACCCACGGCCACAGCGAGCGGACGGCGAAGGTGGCCGTGGAGCTGGGCATCCGCATGCACCTGCCGCCGGACCGGTTGCGGGTGATCGCCCGAGGCGCCTACCTGCACGACCTCGGCAAGATCGGGATCCCCGACGAGATCCTCAACAAGCCGGGCCGACTCGACCCCGACGAGCGCCGCGTCATGGAGACGCACCCCCGGCTGGGCTGGGAGCTGGCGTCGAGCGCGGCCTCGCTGCGTGAGGCGCTGCCGGTGATCCTCCACCACCACGAGCGGATGGACGGCGGCGGCTACCCCGATGGGCTCAGCGGTGAGGCCGTGCCGCTCGAGGCGAGGGTCGTGGCGGTCGCCGACGTGTGGGACGCGCTCACCTCCGATCGGGCCTACCGAGCGGGGTGGGAGCCGGAACGGGCGCTCGCCCACATCGTGGCCGGTCGCGGGTCGCACTTCGACCCCCGGGTGGTCGATTCGTTCGTGGCGCTCGCGGCCGAGTGGGGCGTGGTGCTGCCCGACGAGCCGGGCGAGGCCGAGGAGGCCTGGAACGCCGCGCAGACCTGCCACGACATCGTGCCCGACCGCGAGCCGGTCCTCGTCGGCTGACACCCTCCGGCCCGACCGGCCGAACTCAGGCGAGAAGCGACCGCGATCCGGTCCTTTCGTGACACGGTTCGGCCGGTGCTGCTGAAGGACGTCGAGGGCGCTGAGCCGCTGTACCTCAACGATCCGTGGCTGTATCCCGTCCGTCCGTTCGCGTGGCGCTGACCGAGCGGGCTGCGGCGAGCGCGCGCACGGCGTAGACGAGCGCGGAGACGGAGGCCGACACGACCACCACGCCGAGCCATCGACCCGCGTACGGACCTGGGTCGAGGCCGGTGGCGTTGCGGTAGCGCTCGGGCGCGTGCGCGAGCACCAGCGGCCAGAACACCAGGAACAGCAGGCCGCCGACGAGCAGCGGCACCCGCACGTGATTCGGCCACGCCACCGGCCGACCGGGCCAGCGTCTGGCCACCTGCGAGATGCCGAGATCGACCAGCAGCACCATCGGGATCAGCACGAGGTCGACCAGCACGATCCCTCCCACGAACCAGAGCGCGATCTGGCCGGCGTGCGGCACCTGCACCACCCGAGTCACCACGTAGGCGGCGACGACGAGGTTGACGACGATCAGAGCGAAGTGCGCGGGCGACGCCCCGTAGCGCCGGCGGAACTCCTCAGCCATCGTCGTCGGAGAACATCAGGCGGTGGACCCACTTGGTGTTGTGCACGCCGGGGTTGGCAGGGACGATCACCCGCGCCGGGTAGCCGTGGTCGAGCGAGAGGTCCGCGCCGTTCACCCGCAGCGCGAGGAGCGAGCGGGGCTCCCGCACCTGGTCACCCGACAGCGTCGCCGAGCTGAAGGCCCCGCCCCGCTGGAGCGACTCGACGAGCACGCTCGCCGCCCCACGCCGGCCGACCAGCTCGGCGAGGTCAGCGAGACGCACGCCCGTCCACGTCTGGCTGGTCGACCAACCCTCCACGCAGGCGATCGGCAGCTCCTCGGTGTGCAGCTCCATTCCGAGGAGCTGGCTTCGATCGAGCACCGCGGTCCGTCGGCCGACGATCTCCAGCCGCCAGGTGGGGCCCACATCGTCGTCGGTGATGCCGGCAGCGTGGGCGGTCTTGTTCACCGGGAAGTCGTTGGGACCGTCACCGTGCGCACGGCCTCGTGGGGCCAGGAGCGCGACGCGTCGGGCCGCGCCCCCGACGGCCTGACCGGCGGTGAGGACGACCATGAGGGCCGATCCGCCTCCGACCCAGCCCAGAAAGGCCCGACGCGACACCGTCGGGCGGCGCGGGGCGACCGGCGACAGACCATCGTCACCGGTGGGACCCGGGGACTCGTCGGAGGTGCGGCCTCGCAGCGACCGGACCATCGTCGGGAACTTGATGGCGGCGTGCACGGCGAACGAGGCGGCGAACACCCAGGCTCCGTAGAGGTGGGCGTCGTTGAACGAGAACCGCCAGACGTAGTCGTACTGGACGTTGAGGATCCCGGTGGCCAGCTGGAACACGGTGCTGCCGACGAGCAGGGCGAGGTTGGCGCGCTCCAGGCCGTGGGCGACCGAGCGGACCGGTGGCCACTCGTAGAGCTTCGGGGCAACGGCCCACAGCTTCGCCAGCACCACGGGCACCAGAGCGAAGCCGAGGATCACATGCGTGCCCTGCGTGGCCCGGTAGAGCCAGGCCGGTGACGTCGGCCAGTCGAACAGGTAGAAGCGGAGGAGACCCGCCTCAGGCGTGCGGTCGTTCGCGCCGAGCCGTGGGTTGTAGGC
>JBIQID010000015.1:0-3363 GCA_044508215.1 Actinomycetota bacterium
CTTGGTCCCCGTCCAGGGCCGCGGCGCGGCCGGTGTCGCCGGCATGAAGCTCGCGGACGGCGCCCGGGTGGTGGCGGCCGGTCCGGTCACCGGCGAGGACTGCGTGGTGCTCACCGTCACCGACCGCCAGACGGCGAAGGTCACCGATGCGGCCGAGCTGCCCACGAAGGGCCGCGGCACGGCGGGCCTGCGGCTCACCAAGTTCCGCGACGAGCGCACCGTCGAGTTCGCCTGGGTGGGTCCCGAGGCCGGGACGACCCTCATCGTCGGCACCGAGGACGCGCCTTCGAAGCCCGACCCGAACCCACAACCGCTCACGATCCCCCACACCGCCCGCGACCTGGTGTCGAAGAAGATCCCGCGCCGGATCCTCGCGGTGGGCTTCGGACGGTGGTGACCGGCGCGAAGTCGCCCCGGTAGCGTTCAGGCACCCGGCCCCACGCGGCCCTGCAGGCGGAGGCACACATGCAGATCAGCGGCAGCAGCGCGCTCGTCACGGGTGCAGCCGGAGGGCTGGGGGTGGCCATCAGCGAGGAGCTGGCGCGGCGCGGAGCACGGGTGACCGTGTCGGGCCGGAACGTCACCGGGCTCGAGCGCCTCGCCGAGCGCATCGGCGGCGAGGTCCTGGCCGCCGACCTGGCTGATCCGGCGGGCCTCGAACGGCTGTGCGGCGCGGTCGGCTCGTTCGACCTGCTGATCGCCAACGCCGGGATCGGCGACGAGGTGGACGTGGCGGAGGCCACGCCCGAGGCGATCGACCGGCCGATCGATGTCAACCTGCGGGCGCCGATCCACCTGGCCACCCGCTTCGCCCAGGCCCACATCGCGGACGACCGTCCCGGCCACATCGTGTTCATCGGCTCCCTCTCGGGCCTGGCCCCCACGCCGAAGACGCGCATGTACAACGCCACGAAGTTCGGGCTGCGCGGGTTCGGCCTCTCGCTCCGCCAGGACCTCCACGACACGCCGGTCAGCTGCTCGATGGTGGAGCCGGGCTTCATCAGCGACGCCGGGATGTTCGCCAACTCCGACACGAAGCTCCCTCCTGGCGTGCGGAAGAAGCGGCCCGACGACGTGGGCCGTGCCGTCGCGACGGCCATCGAGGAGGACCGCGGCGAGATCTTCGTCGCCCCCGTCGAGCTGCGCCTGCTGTCGACGTTCTCCACGGTGGCTCCCGGCTTCAGCGCGGCGGTGCAGCGGAAGCTGGGCGTGGCGGAGATGAAGCGCTGACCTCACCCGGGCCGTCACACCTGGGTGGTTGACTGGAGGCACCATGGCAACTCGTTCGTCCTCTAGCGGGAAGAGCCCCACCAACCGATCCGGCTCCTACGACGCCGACTCCATCCAGGTCCTCGAGGGGCTGGACGCTGTCCGGAAGCGCCCGGGGATGTACATCGGCGGCACCGGTTCCGCCGGGCTGCACCACCTGGTGTGGGAGCTGGTGGACAACGCCGTCGACGAGGCAGCCGCCGGCCACGCCAACCTCATCGAGGTCACGCTGCACCGCGACCGCTCGGTCGAGGTCGCCGACAACGGCCGAGGCATCCCGGTGGGCAAGAAGGACGGGAAGCGCACGGCGCTCGAGTACGTCTTCACCGAGCTGCACGCGGGCGGCAAGTTCGGCGGCGGCGCCTACGGGGCGTCGGGCGGCCTCCACGGCGTGGGCGCGTCGGTGGTGAACGCGCTGGCCAGCCGGCTCATCGTCGAGGTCGACCGCGACGGCCAGACCCATCGCCTGTCGTTCTCCGAGCGGGTGCCCGGGCGGTTCGAGGCCAGCGGCAAGTTCAAGCCCACCTCCGCGCTCGAGATCGTGCGGAAGGTGCCCGCCCGGCGCACCGGCACCCGGGTGCGGTTCTGGCCCGACTTCGACATCTTCGACCCCGACGCCACCATCGAGTACGAGAAGATCCGCGACCACGTCGCACAGGTCTGCTTCCTGGTCCCGGGCCTCAAGGTCCGCCTCACCGACAAGCGCGGCTCGGGCGACGAGGCACGCCAGCCCGAGGAGTTCGTGGCGAAGGGCGGCCTGGCCGACTTCGTCGAGTACCTGTCGATCGGCGAGGCCGTCTGCGACGTGGTGTCGATCCACGGCTCGGGCACCTTCACCGAGAAGGTCCCGGTCGACGGCAAGATGACCGAGGTCGAGCGCCGCTGCCAGGTCGACGTGTCGTTCCGTTGGGTGAAGGGCTACGACACCACGCTCGTCAGCTTCGTCAACACCATCCCCACGGCCGAGGGCGGTACGCACGTGGCGGGCTTCGAGCGGGCCCTCACCAAGGTGACCAACGACGTGCTCCTGGCCGGAGCGAAGAAGCTCGCCAAGCTCTCCAAGCAGGGCAAGGACCGCGCCGAGAAGGCGGACGTGCAGGAGGGCCTCGTCGCCGTGGTGAAGGCGACGTTCCCCGAGCCGCAGTTCCGTGGCCAGACGAAGGGCGAGCTGGGCACCCCTGCGATCCAGTCGATCGTCTACGACGTGGTGAAGGACGGGCTCACCAACTGGATCGAGGGCGGCGGCAAGAAGTCCCACGTGGCCAACGTCCGCGAGAAGCTCACCCAGGCGATCCTCACCCGGGTGTCCGCCCGCCAGACGCTCGAGCTGAAGCGGAAGGCCGCCTCGCTGGGCAGCACCGGCATGCCCGACAAGCTGGCCGACTGCCGCGTGCACGGCCCCGAGGCCGAGCTGCTGATCGTGGAGGGCGACTCGGCGGCAGGGCCGGCGAAGGCGGGCCGCAACGCCCAGTACATGGCGGTGCTCCCCCTCCGCGGCAAGGTCGTGAACGCCGGCAAGTCGAACCCCAAGCAGGTCATCGAGAACTCGGAGGCCCAGGCGCTCTTCACGGCGATCGGGGCCGGCTCCGGCAACGACTTCAAGCTGGAGGACGCCCGCTACGGCCGCATCATCATCCTGTGCGACGCCGACGTCGACGGCAGCCACATCCGCTGCCTCCTGCTCACGCTGATCTACCACTACATGAAGCCGCTGCTCGACGAGGGCATGGTGTTCGCCGCGCAGCCGCCGCTCTACACGGTGAAGGTGAACGACGTGGTCCACCACGCGTTCAGCGAGGAGGACAAGCTGCGCCTCACCGATCAGCTCTGCAAGGGCACGAACCGGCGCCCGGAGAACCTCCAGTGGGTCCGGTTCAAGGGGCTCGGCGAGATGGACGTGGAGGAGCTGGCCGAGACCTGCCTCGACCCCGAGACCCGGATCCTCCGCCGCATCACGCTCGACGAGGCCATGACCGCGCAGCACGACGCCCAGGAGATCTTCGACACGCTCATGGGCACCGACGTGTCGAAGCGGCGGCAGTTCCTGCTCGAGAACTCCGACCTCGTCGACCCCGAGACCCTCGACGTCTGATC
>JBIQID010000015.1:3463-19622 GCA_044508215.1 Actinomycetota bacterium
AGTTCCTGCTCGAGAACTCCGACCTCGTCGACCCCGAGACCCTCGACGTCTGATCATCCCGCTCACTTGGGCGCAGACGCGGATGAGGGCCCTCCGAAGAGGGCCCTCATCGAGAACCGCTCGGCGCAGGGGGGTACGCCGGCGGTGACGCCAGATCACCGAAGGGGGGTGCGGTGAAGACTGGCGGATGGTCCCGCCGCCGGGGGGAGCGGCGGGAGAAGGGGATCAGGCCGCCTTGGTGGCCTTCTTCGCAGCGGCGCGGGCCGGCTTGCGGTCGAGCACCTTGTCGGTGAGCGGAGCAGCAGCCTTGGCGACGGCCAGGGCGATGTCCTTCTGGGTGTCGATCACCGACTTGGCGAACTTGTACTGGTTGTTCACCAGCTCCACCGGGGTGGGGAGCTTCTCGCCGAACGGAAGGGCGGGGATCTCGTTCACGCGGTCGGTGACGAAGTCGACGACCACGGTGACGCCCTTGACGGCGGGCTCCTTCACCCGAGCCATGGTGTCAACCACCTGGGTCTGCACATCGGTGAGCTTCTCGAGCACGACGGTCATTGGGCTTGCCTCCTGGTTCTGGCCCAAGGGGGAGGCCAGTTGCTTGCTGATGCGCTAACTGTAGCAAGCGCCTGCGAACGCCGTCAACCACTTTGCGAACATCTGCAAGCGTGGCACCCGTCACCTCGCCGAGGAGGGAGGCTCCCGCAGGTTGCGGTCGATCAAATCCCGACTAACCTGATCGGGAATTACGGAACCAACCCCTTGAGGAGCCACAACGACATGGCAGTTCGACTTGGCGACACCGCCCCCGACTTCACCGCCGAGACCACCGAGGGCACGATCAACTTCCACGAGTGGAAGAAGGGATCGTGGGCGGTCCTCTTCAGCCACCCGAAGGACTACACCCCGGTCTGCACCACCGAGCTCGGCGCGGTGGCGAAGCTGAAGCCGGAGTTCGACAAGCGCAACGTGAAGGCCATCGGCCTCTCGGTGGACTCCGTCGACGACCACCACGGCTGGGCCAGCGACATCGAGGAGACCCAGGGCGCTGCGCTCAACTTCCCGCTGATCGCCGACCCCGAGCGCAAGGTCGCCGACCTCTACGACATGATCCAGCCGAACGCCTCGGACACGCTCACCGTGCGCTCGGTGTTCATCGTCGGCCCCGACGACAAGGTGAAGCTGAACCTGACCTACCCGGCGTCCACCGGCCGCAACTTCGACGAGATCCTCCGCGTGATCGACTCGCTGCAGCTGACCGCCGCCCACAAGGTGGCCACGCCCGCCGACTGGGAGCAGGGCCAGGACGTCATCATCGGCAGCGGCGTCTCCGACGACGAGGCCAAGGAGCTGTTCCCCGAGGGCTGGAAGGCCCCGAAGCCCTACCTGCGCTACGTCCCGCAGCCCGGCAGCTGAGCCGCCGCTTCGAAGAGACGCGTCCATCCGGCTGGCTCGATCCCGAGGTCGAGCCAGTCGGATGCGGCCGTTGAGCGGTTTCCCGTAGCGACCCCTTCGGCCAGGGCCAGGATCGCCCGTGCCAGGCGGTCCCCCGTCGGTTCGACCGCGGCGCGAGCCCTTGCGAACCCTTCCGCATCGCCGGTGAGCCCCTCTGCGATCCCGGCGAAGACGAGGTCCATGTAGGAGGCCCGCTCCGCACTGCGGGTCTGCGCCGCAGCGGCCCGCGCCGCATCCACGTCGCCGGCAGCCGCGTCGACGAGCGACCTGGCCGACAGCCACGCACCGGAGCCCGGCCCGTCGCCCACGTCGTCGAGCACCTGCTGTGCCCCCTCGACGTCCCCTTCCTGGGCGAGCGCCAGCGCTGCCGCCACCGGGAGGTCCATCGGCCGCCGAGCGCCCCGGGCAGGAGCCTGGGCCTCCTCCACCACCCCTGCGAGCCGCTGCCAGGCCGACGGGTCGCCGAGGTGCACCCGCGTGGACAGGCTGGAGACGGCTCCGAGGGACAGCGCCGCTTCGGGGGAGGTCCGCCCTCCGTGCTCCTCCGCCCGCTCCAGCAGCGCGAGCCCTGCTCCGACGTGGCCCGTCATCACCCGGGCGCGCCCGCAGACCGCGAAGGCCTGCTCCTTGCCCACGGCGTCGCCCAGCTCGTCGAAGATCTCCACCGCCCGGGCGGCGTTGCGAGCTGCCTCCTCGGTGCGTCCCTGCCAGAGGTCGATGTTCGCGATGACGACCGACATCATCCCCTGGGCCCAGTGGTCGCCACGCCGCTCCGTCTCCCGCAGGATCGGCACGGCCAGGTCGTGCGCCTCGTCCAGCCGGCCCTCGCTCAGCCGCACGAACGCGAGGAGCCCCATGGCCCAGGCCATGCCGCCGGTGTCACCGATCTCGCCGAACGCCCTGGCCGACCCGTCGAGCAGGTCCTCGGCGCGCTGCGGGTCGCCGGTCACGAGCGCGATCCAGGCCAGGTTCTGGAGCGCCCACGCCTCGCCTCGCCGGTCGGCCACGGCCCGGTAGTGGTCGAGCGCCTCCGAGATGGGGGCCACGGCGGCACCCGGGTCGTTGCGGAGCAGCGAGGCCATGCCCGACCAGCGCAGCGCCTCGGCTCTCCCGTTGCGGTCACCCAGCTGGTCGAAGAGTGCGACGGCCCGGGCGAGCGTCTCCGCTGGCGCCGGCGACGAGCTGTCTCGGGTGTCGACCTCGCCGAGCAGGGTCAGCGCCCACGCCGTGGCCGCCACGTCGCCGGCCTCCTCGGCGGCGGCGAGCGCAGCGCTCGCGTCGCCGCGGGCCCCCACGAAGTCCCACCGCTCGCAGCGCACCTTGGCACGCCCCATCAGCATCTCGAGGCGACCGCCTTCGTGCGCCTCGTCGGCGGCCAGCTCCAGGCCCTCACCGAAGAGCCGCTCGGCCTGCGCCCAGGAGGCGGCCCGCTGGGCACGCCGCGCCGCCTCGTCGATCCAGCGGAGTGCCCGGTCGCACAGGTCGGCGGGCACCCCCACCTCGCTCATCTCCCGCGAGAGGCGGGTGGCCTCGAGGTAGTGGTGGGCGACCTTCTCGGCGTACCCGTCGTCGACCACGCGACCGTGCACCAGGGCTTCGAGGTACTCGGCGATGCCCAGGTGCCGGTGCACCCGCTCCGTCTTGGTCAGGCGGGCGTAGGCGACCTCCCGCACCAGGTCGGACCGGAACGACCACTCGCCGTCCTCGACGCGGAGGACCTCCTTCGCGTCCAGCGAGGCGACCGTGGAGGTCACGTCGGCCACGCCCCGGACCGCCCCGCCGATCTTCTGCAGCGCCTCCATGGGGCCCGCCGCACCCCACACCGCTGCGTCTTCCAGCGTCAGCTGCTCCTCGAGGGTCAGCCCGTCGATGCGGGCGGAGACCAGGCCGCGGAGCGTGTCGGGCAGCTCCAGCTCACCTGGAGACGCCGCGCCGCCCTCGGTGAGGGTCACCAGCTCCTCCAGGTAGAAGGGGTTGCCGCCGCTCCGGTCGAGGAGGGCGTCGCGCAGGTCAGGCGCCAGGTCGGCGGTGAGGAGCACGTCGAGCAGCTGCTCGGCTGCGGTGCGGTCCAGCGGGTCCACGTTGAGCGCGACCGAGTTGAAGCGTCCCGTCTGCGGCGACCACCGGCGGAGCAGCGACCGCCGCGCCGTGCCGACCAGCACGAACGGCTGGCGGGACAGCTCGTGGCTGAGGGTGTCGAGGAGCTCGAGCACCATGTCGTCCGCCCAGTGGAGGTCGGCGATGCGCAGGACGATGGGGCGTTCACGCAGCGAAGCCTCGAGGAAGAGGAGCAGCGACTGGCTGGCCTCGCCCTTCGCCCGGCCGGGGTCGAGCCCGCGGAGAGGTCCCTCGTAGCCCATGAGGTGGAGCAGGCCGTTCGCGACTGCCGTCGCCTGCGTGGCCTCGACCTTGGCCGCCTCCACCGCTGCGGCCACCTTGGCCCGGGCGTCGTCCACCGACTCGGCCATGTCGATGCCGCAGGCGTGTCGCATCGCGTCGGCGAGGGGCCACCAGGGGTTCGCCTCGCCGTAGGGGACGCATCGGCCGTTGAGCACCCAGGCGTCCGGACGATGCCGCAGCACCAGCGGCCCGATCTCGTTCGCCACCCGGGTCTTGCCCACGCCGGCCTCCCCCACGAGGAGGACCCGCTGGTGGCGGCCGTTGCGGAGGGACACCTGGAGCAGGTTGTCGAGCACCAGCAGCTCGGCGTCGCGCCCGACGAGGGGCGACTCCGCTCTCCACGGGCGGTAGCCCGGCGGCATCACGGCCTCGGTCGCCGTCCAGACGTTGACCGGCTGCTCCCGGCCCCGGGCGAAGAGCGTGCCCCGCGGCTCGTAGACGATGACGTCCTTGGTCGCCGCATAGGTGGACTCGCCCACCACGACGGTCCCCGGGTCGGCGGAGGTCTGCAGGCGCGACGCCGTGTTCACCACGTCGCCCATCGCGGTGTAGTCGCCGCCGGCACGCAGCGCCCCCACGAGGACCTCCCCGGTGTTCACCCCGATGCGCATGCGGATGCCCATGCCGGCCTCCGCGGCGTAGGCGCCCAGCGTCTCCTGCATCCGCAGCGCGGCCCTGACCGCCCGCTCCGCGTCGTCCTCGTGGGCGATCGGCGCTCCGAAGAGCGCCACGATGGCGTCGCCCACGATCTTGTCGATCCGCCCGCCGAACGCGTTCACGTCGCGGACGAGCCGTTCGAAGGCCCGGTCCACGATCCGCTTCACCTGCTCGGGGTCGAGGCCCTCGGACAGCGACGTGAAGCCCACCAGGTCGGCGAAGAGGACGGTCACGACGCGGCGCTCCTCCATGGGGACGCCGATCGGCCGGCCGCACGTGGCACAGAACCGGGCGTCGGGCGGGACCGCCGCGCCGCAGCTCTGACAGTTCATGACCGAAGCCTAGGCGTGCACTCCTCCATGGTCTCCCGACATCAGCGACGGTCCGGCCTCCCGGGCACCGAGCGCGCGCACCCCTAACATCGCCGCCCGTGGACTCGACCGGTCAGGGCACGACGGAGCGCTCCTCCCCGGAGGCGGACGGGATCGGCGCCGGCCGACCCCCGATGGGGAGCGACGACCCGGCCGACGTCCGTGGCCGCAGGCGCAGGTTCGCCCTCGTCGTGTCGCTCGTGGGCGTGGTGCTCACGTTCATCGCCGCCAAGTGGAACCTGCCGGGGATCGGCAACGACGCCTCCAGCTACATCGCGATCGCCGACCGCTTCGCGTCGACCGGCCAGCTCGGCTACTTCCTGGAGCCGAAGCTGGGCCTCTGGCCGCCCGGGTTCCCCGTGACCCTCGCCCTGTTCCGCTGGGCGTTCGACCTCGACCCGGCGACCACCGCGCTGTGGATCAACGCCTTCTCCCTGATCCCGTTCTCGCTGGCTTCCCTGTGGCTCCTCGAGCGCACGACCGCCAACGACCGCGTGATCAGGGCGGGCGTGCTCATCGCGGTGCTGGGCCCCGCCACCCTCAGCCAGACCTACATGGTGCAGACCGAGCCCACCTTCGGGCTGCTCGTGCTGGCGTCGTTCATCGCGCTCGTGAAGTTCGGTGACTCGCACCGCGACACCACCGTCGGGCCGTCGACCGCGTGGAAGTGGTTCGCGGTGGCCGTGGTGGCCCAGTGGGCGGCGTTCATGGACCGCTACGTGGGCCTGGTGGCGATCGGCGCCGGCGCGCTCTGGCTGGTGTTCGAGCAGCTGAGCGGCTCGTCGTTCGCCATGCGCTTCCGGAACGGCGTGGCGTTCTTCGTGGCGTCGAACGTGGTGCCGGGGCTCTGGATCCTCCGGAACACGATCGTCACCGACTCACAGTTCGGCCCTCGGGACACGCCCCTCGCGTCGTTCAAGGGGAACACCGCCGACGCGACCACCTCGCTCGGGCAGTTCGTCCACGGCTTCTCCCGCTACGAGCCGATGGAGGGCCTCGGCCGCATGCTGTCGATCGCCCTCGCGCTCGCGGTGGCGCTCTTCGCGGTGGCCTGCCTCCAGCGACTGGTCGTGTCGCGTCCGCAGCAGCTGGGTGGCGCCGCGAGCGCGCCCGTGCTGCTGCGCGAGCTCTTCGGCGGGCCGCTCGGGCTCCTCGCGATCTACGCCGCCGCCCACTGGGCCTACATGGTGTGGAGCGCCTCGACGATCGCGTTCGACCCGGTGAACACCCGCTACCTCGCACCGATGTTCGTCCCGGCGATGATCGTCGGCCTGGTGCTCGTCGACCGGGCGACGTTCAGCTGGCCCCACGCCCGCCCCGGCGACCTGCTGACCCGTGCAGCAACCTTGGGGCTCGTGGCGCTCGTGGTCGTCCAGATGGTCGTGAGCGGCGTACGGGTGTCCGCGTCGTACTGGACCGACGACGCCCAGAACTACAACAGCCCCGAGGCCCTCGACATCCGGAACAGCCCGGTGCTCGACGAACTGCCCGACGACTGCGGACGGCTCTACTCGAACTTCCCCGAGCTGACCTACCTCGCCGGGTTCGAGGCACAGCGCAGCCCCCGGAAGACGAAGTTCGCGAGCTCCGACCGCCTGCACGAGCTCAGGGACCTCACCCGGTACCTGGAAGCCGGCGACGGGACCGCCTGCCTGATCTGGGTGGACGAGGACCGATACGACACCCCGCTGTATCAGTGGCAGCTCCCCGAGCTGGAGGAGCGCCTCGAGATGAGCCAGCTCGCCGCCGACACCCACGTGGCGGTCTACGAGATCACCGGGGTGCGCTAGGGCCGAGCGCCCCGCTGGCCCGATGGCCGTCGGGACGCGAAACCGCCACGCCGAGCGGTCCGTCGAGTGAGCAAACCCGGTGTCGTCCCGGACCCCCGTGTGCTGCCGGGAGTCACCGTGCGCATCCGGCGGTTCGCCGTATGGACCAGCCGACGTGGCGGTTTCGTGGCCTGTGTCGTCTCGTCGCCGAACCGTTCAGCGACACCTCCACCATGCGCGAGGCCCGCAGCGATGTCAACCCCGCAGATGAGTGTCATCTACAGAACAGATCATGCCGGTGTGGCGCGTCCGCTCAGGCCGATGCGCGGGCGGTCGCTGCCTCGAGCGGCGTCTCCCGAGCGCCGAGGACCCAGCCCAGCGCGCCGAGCAGCGCCTTGGCCGCGGGTCGCACGAGCAGGTCGTTCGAGAGCGGGGGCAGGCCCACCCGCAGCTCGCGCCGGACGTAGGGCGGCAGCATGCCGATCGCCGCGCTCGCGAGGACCGTGTACGGCGGGCGGGCGGCCAGCGGCAGCGGTGGCGCGCACAGCCACCACGCGGTGTCGCGGGCGAGGCTGCCCGCCGAGAGCTCTGGGCGCACCGACTCGTAGTACTCCTCGACCTCGACGACCGAACGGGGGACGTCCGTGGCGCCCAGCTCGATCGCCACCCGGGCGACCTCGTCGAAGTAGCGGTCGGACTCGTCGGGGCTCAGCCGGCCGCTGCCGTACCGCTGGAAGGCCCGGTGGAAGCTCTCCACCTCGCTCACGTGCACCCAGCGCAGCAGCTCGGGGTCGTTGGCGTCGTAGGGGCGGCCGTCGGGGGCCGTGCCGTTCACCCGGTTGTGGACGGCACGGACGGTGCGCACCGCCTTCTCGGCCTCGGCGGTCGAGCCGAAGCTCGTGACACCCACGAAGCGCCCGGTGCGCTCGAGGCGCCCCAGCGGATCGCTCCGGAAGTCGGAGTGCTGCGCCACACCGGCCATCGCCAGCGGGTGCATGGTCTGGAGGAACAACGCCCGCAACCCGCCGACCAGCATCGACGTGTCGGAGTGGACCCGCCACACGACGGAGCCAGGCCCGAACCAGCCGGGATCCCCCGCCGGCGAGGCGAAGTCGTCGTTGGACCGCCCACCCGCCAGGAGGCCGTGCACCTGGCCGGCCAGCTGCGAACGCACGAACGTCAGCGGCGACGCGAGCACGGGCATGAGCGGCAGCGCCATGGAGCGAGGGTACCGGGAGGAGCCCGCAGGGATCAGGGATGCATCCGATCTCCGCCCGGGGAGCGCTCCCCTGCCACGCCGCCGTCGCCCAGCCCGGCACGCGGGCCGGCGGCCCGGAACGTTGGGGGCCGGCAGGACCACGCACTACCTTCTCCGGCCATGACCGCCACCACGGAGTCAGAGGCAGCCGAGACCGCCCAGCGCCGCTTCGCGCCGAAGACCATCGCGCTGATCATCGGCTTCGGCTTCGCCGCCATCACCGCCCTGAGCTGGGTCGGCGAGCAGATCTGGGTGGTCGAGGACCACTCCGAGGTCACCCGGCAGTACTTCCTCAACATCCCGGGGCCGCTGATCCTCGCGTTCTACGTCACGGTGATCGCCTCGATCATCTGGGGCGCGATCGCCTTCTCCAACCGGATGAAGAACTGGGAGCGCGGCACTCCCGACGACCGCGGCACCACCCCGAAGAACATCAAGAAGCGCCTCGAGGACCTCCGCGCCGGCCTCTACATGCAGACGCTGCTCCGCGACCCCGCCGCGGGGATCATGCACTCGCTGATGTACTTCAGCTTCGTCGTGCTCCTGGCGGTCACGACGATCGGCGAGATCAACCTGCAGGTCCCGCAGGACCTGAAGTTCCTCCACGGCGACGTGTACAAGGCCTACGCCCTGGTCGCCGACGTGGCGGGCATCTTCTTCCTCATCGGCGTGGGCTGGGCGATCGTCCGCCGCTACGTCCAGAAGCCGTACCGCATCCGGATCAAGTCCAAGCCCGAGCACGCCATGATCCTCGGCACGATGGCGGCCATCGGCATCACCGGCTTCCTCGCCGAGATGTTCCGCATCCCCCTCGCCGGCATGCCGGACTTCGAGAAGTGGTCGATCCTCGGCTACCCGCTCGCCACGCTCGTGGAGGGGTGGAGCCAGGACACGCTGAGCACGCTCCACCGCATCTCGTGGGTGGCGCACATCGTCACCTTCGTGGCGTTCATCATCCTCCTGCCCACCACGATGCTCCGGCACATCTTCACGAGCCCGGCGAACATGTACCTCAAGGACCGCGAGCGGCCGAAGGGCGCCATGCGGGCGATGCCGAACCTCATGGAGACCGAGCTCGAGAGCTTCGGCGCCTCGACCATCGAGGACTTCACCTGGAAGCAGCTGCTCGACACCGACGCCTGCACCATGTGCGGCCGGTGCACCGCCGTGTGCCCGGCGCACGCCACGGGCAAGCCGCTCGACCCCCGCGAGATCGTCCTGAAGACCGGCGAGGTCATGGCGGCGACGGGCTCGCCCACCGTCACCCCGCCGATCGGCGTCGATCCCGAGATCACCGTCGAGGCCAACAGCGTCTTCGAGCGGATCACCTCCGAAGAGGTGTGGGCCTGCACCACCTGCAAGGCCTGCGACGAGAACTGCCCCGTCAACATCGAGATCCTCGACAAGATCCTCGACATGCGGCGCTACCTGTCGCTCATGGAGTCGGACTTCCCGACCGAGCTGGGTGGCGCCTACCGCGGCATGGAGAACTCCGGGAACCCGTGGGCGCTCAGCCAGTCCGAGCGCGCCGACTGGGCGAAGGACATCGAGGGCGTGAAGATCCTCGGCGGCGGCGACCCCGTGGAGGCCGACTACCTCTACTGGGTGGGTTGCGCCGGCAGCTTCGACGACAAGAACAAGAAGGTCACCCAGGCCATGGCGAAGCTGCTGCAGCGCGCCGGGGTCGACTTCGCGATCCTCGGCCCGCAGGAGAACTGCACCGGCGACCCCGCCCGCCGTTCGGGCAACGAGTACATCTTCCAGATGCTCGCCATGCAGAACATCGAGACGCTCGACTCGATGGGCGTGAAGAAGATCATCGCCCAGTGCCCCCACTGCTTCAACACGCTGCTGAACGAGTACCCGCAGCTCGGCGGCCACTACGACGTGATCCACCACAGCCAGCTGCTGGAGGACCTCATCGAGTCCGGCAAGCTCGACGTGACCGACGCCCGCCTCGAGGAGCGCGTCGTGTACCACGACTCCTGCTACCTGGGCCGCCACAACGACGTGTACACCGCGCCGCGGAACGTGATCGGCTCCCTCAAGGGGATCGACATCGTGGAGGCGCCGCGGAACGGCACGAAGGGCATGTGCTGCGGCGCCGGCGGCGCTCGCATGTGGATGGAGGAGCACGTCGGCAAGCAGGTCAACGTGGACCGCAGCCAGGAGCTGCTGGCCACGGGGGCGCAGCGGATCGCGACGGCGTGCCCCTTCTGCTACATCATGATCGACGATGGGGTTAAGAGTCAGGGTGTCGATGACGATCAGGTGAAGGTGGCGGACATCGCCATCCACGTTCTCGAAGCCATCGAGAGCTCGAATCCTGTGAGCGCCACCCTTGCTGAGACGAACGAACGCCGATCCTGACCCCACCCCTTCCCCACATCCGAGCTTGCCGGCGTCGCGTCGCCTGATCGTCGTCGACGATCACCCCGACGCAGGTCACCTCATCGCCCAGCTGCTGCGGCGCGACGGCTTCGAGGTGGCCGAGGTCGGCGACCACCAAGCCGCGATCGGGGCGATGGTCGCCCAGGACGACGGTGTCGCCGGCGTGGTGGCGAGCTTCACCACCACCGGCACGTCCGGTGGCCTGCGTCTGATCGACGCGCTGCGGAACCACCCCATCGAGCGGATCAACCGGCTCCGCGTGCTCCTCATCTCCGACCAGCCGCGCCAGCAGCTCTTCTGCCTGCAGGCCGGCGCCGACGCGATCCTCCTGCGCCCGTTCAGCGCCGCGGAGCTGGTCGCGACGGCGGAGGCGATGATCGCCCGACCGGACGAGGAGCGCGAGGCGTACCGTCGCTCGATGGTCGAAGAGGTGAAGCGCACCTGGACGCTCGGCGACGACCGCGTCGCCGTCGCCGCCACCCCCTGAGCTCGCTCTCGCGCGGCGTTCTCGCTCTCGCGCGGCGTTCTCGCGTCTGCTCCGGCGTTCTGTGTCGGGAAACGACCCGAATCCGGTCGTTTCCTGCCCGAGCTCGGCCGGTGTCGGCCTGCTCAGTCCTGGAAGTTGCGCCAGTACTGGCTGGGCGTGGGGCCCTGCTGGTTGAGGTACTTCGACCCGAGCGGTCCCGTGCCGTACGGCTGGTCGGCCGACGTGGTCATCTGCAGGAAGCTGATCTGGCCGATCTTCATGCCCGGGTAGAGCGTGATCGGCAGGGTCGCCACGTTCGAGAGCTCGAGCGTGAGGTAGCCGTCGAATCCGGCGTCCACGAACCCGGCCGTCGAGTGGATGAGGAGCCCCAGGCGGGCCAACGACGACTTGCCCTCGAGGCGACCCACGAGGTCGTCGGTGATCCGGATCCGCTCTGCGGTCGATCCCAGCACGAACTCGTTCGGGTGCAGCAGGAAGACCCCGTCGGAGTCGATGGCGATCTCCTCGGTGAGGTCGTCCATCGGCTCCTTCACGTCGATCAGCGCCCGCGTGTGGTTCCTGAACACGCGGAAGCGGCGGTCGAGCGTGAGGTCCACCGACGAGGGCTGCAGCTTGGCAGGGTCGTAGGGGTCGATCTCGATGCGGCCGCTCTCGATCGCCTCACGAATGGTCCGGTCCGAGAGGATCATCGGCGCCGACGGTAGCCCAGGAGCCTGGCCGTCCCACCACCCGCGCACCCGTTCTGTTCCTCTCCGAGCGCCACCCGCGTCGCGCTGGGAGGAACAGAACGGAGAGGGCGTCGGGAGTGCTTCCCGGGAGGCGTCGCGGCGAGCCGTGCTGCTACGGTTCGAGCCGTTCGCGGGTGTAGTTCAATGGTAGAACATCAGCTTCCCAAGCTGAATACGGGAGTTCGATTCTCCTCACCCGCTCTCTGAGCGAGGCCCAGGCCGCCACCAGGCGCCTGGGCCTTCGTCGTTCAGCGACCCGACCGGTCGGCCGCGGGCCGAGGTGGGGCGGACACTGGCAGCGTTGATGCTTGAAGTCGGCCAGACGGGCGGCCAAGCTTCCGTCACGGATGCTGACGCGTCCGTGGGCGACCACGCGATCAGGGGGAGACATGAAGAGGTTCGGGATGCAGCGCAGGAGTGCCGCGTTCGCTGTGGCGGTGGTAGCGGCCGCCACCGGGTTGGGTGCATGCACCACGCCGTGGCCGCAGCCTCCGGCGCCCACGACGACCACGACCACCGAGGCGCCGACCACCACGACGACGACCGAGGCGCCCACCACGACCACCACCGAGGCGCCGACCACGACGACGACGTCCACCACGACGACCACGTCGACGACGACCACCACCTCCACGACCACCACGACGACGAGCACGACCACCACGGCGGCTCCCACGACGACGACCACCACCACGCTGCCGCCCGCCCCGGTGCACACCCCGGTGTCGCTCACCTGCCAGGCCACTGCGCTCGGCCAGACCAGCGTGAACGACATGTCGTCCGGCGTGACCACGCTGGCCCCGTCGTCGGTCCCGGCTGGCAGCACGTTCACGGTCGAGCTCACCGCCGACCCGATCGAGGTGCCGACCGACGCCGGTGGCTTCTCGATCCGGCGGCTGAACAACGTGAGCATCCGCTTCCAGGTGCCGGCCGGCGCCGCCTTCGTGAGCGCCTCGCTCAGCGGAGGATCCAACCTCGGCAGCGGGACGCCCACCGTGTCGTCCTCGGGCGGGATCGTCACCATGACGATCCCCGGTCCGCTCTCCCCCGGGACCACCGCCGTGCTGCCGAAGGTGACCGCCACGCTCCAGGCGACCGGCGCTCCGGGCACGGTGCTCCCGGCTCGACTGGCCGGCAACAGCTACGGCAACCCGTCGATCAGCTTCACCGCCGTGGTGCGGGTGCTGTTCTCTGACGTGAACGCGCCGACCAACTGCTACGCACCGACGAACCCGGTGTTGGCGACGACCACCATCTCCTGACCGTCCGGCTCACTCGACGCCGGGCCACGCCCGGATCGAACGAACCGACGAGGGCCCGTCCGCAAGGGCGGGCCCTCGTCGCGTCCGGACGGGCAAGCCGTCAGCGAGCCGTCAGCTCGACCAGCCGCGACCGAAGCGCTCGCGTGCTGCTCGGTCGAGTCGCTCGCGGTGGTCGGGGTGGGCGATGGCGATCAGCCGACGCGCCCGGTCCTCGAGCGAGCGCCCGTGCAGGTGGGCGATGCCGTGCTCGGTCACCACGTAGTGCACGTGCGCCCTCGTGGTGGTGACGCTCGCTCCCGGGCGGAGGACGGCCTCGATGCGCGACACGCCCTTCGTGGTGGTCGACGGGAGGGCGATGATCGGCTTCCCCCCGGGGGACAGGCTGGCGGCCCGCATGAAGTCCATCTGGCCGCCGACGCCCGAGTACTGCTTCGTGCCGATCGAGTCGCCGCAGACCTGCCCCGTGAGGTCGACCTCGATCGCCGAGTTCACCGCGGTCACCTTCGGGTTGCGCTTGATGACGGCCGGATCGTTCACGTAGCCCACGTCGAGCAGGCGCACACCCGGGTTGTCGTCCACGAAGTCGTAGAGCCGCCGCGACCCGACGACGAACCCCGAGACGATGGTGCCGGGGTGGAGGTGCTTCTCCTCGCCGGTCACCACGCCGGCCTCCACCAGGTCGAGCACCCCGTCGGAGAACGTCTCCGTGTGGATCCCGAGGCGGCGGTGGTCCCCCAGCGCCGAGAGCACCGCATCGGGGACGGCTCCGATGCCCATCTGCAGGGTCGCCCCGTCCGGGACGAGCGATGCGACGTTCCGGCCGATCGCTCGCTCCACGTCGGTGAGCTGGCCGGGAGCGTGCCCGGGGAGCTCCTGCTCGCTCTCGACCAGCGCCGAGAAGCAGCTGATGTGGACCATCCCGTCGCCGTGGCACCGGGGCATCCGGGGGTTCACCTGACCGATGACGATGCGGGCTGCGTCGACCGCCGCCTTCGAGACGTCGACCGACACGCCCAGGGTGCACCAGCCGTGCCGGTCCGGTGGAGAGACCTGCACCAGCGCCACGTCGACCGGGAGGGCGCCGCTGCGGAACATGAACGGGATCTCGCTCAGGAACACGGGCACGTACTCAGCGGAGCCCTCCTGCACCGATCCGCGGACGTTGGCGCCGACGAACAGCGAGCGGACCTTCACCCGGTCGGCCAGCGACTCGTCCGCGTAGGGCGCGGCCCCCTCCGTGTGGAGGTGGGTGACCACGAGGTGCTCCAGCTCGGCGGCGCGGCGTGCCAGCGCCTCGACGAGCACCGCCGGCGCAGCCGCGGCACTGTGCACGAACACCGTCATGCCCGAGCCGACCATCGCCAGCGCCTGCTCGGCGTCGAGCACCGGCGGGCGGGACGTCCGGTCGACGCCTGTGCCCACGACCGTCACTCCGACCCCTCCCACTTCCCTCCGGGGTCGCTCACCGTGCGGCACGCCCCGCAGCGGGGCGCGCGTCGAGGGCCGCTTGGGTACGTCACGTGCCGATGTTGCCCCATCCGCTGGTGGTCGAGACGTCTCCGGCGCTGACCGCGGCCCGGTCGAGCGCTGCTCAGATCCTGCCGAGGCGGCGTCCGGTGACGACTTCGACGGGCAGTTCGAGGTAGCAGTCGGGCTGTTCGAGGCCCCACGGCGCCAGCTGCAGCTCGCGGAGCTGCTCCTTGCGAGCGCCCTCCGCCAGATGCAGTCGACCGGTGGCGAGCACGCTCCACCCGACGTGGGCGAACGGGTCGAACCAGTCCACCTCGAAGCAGGCCACCGCCCCCTTCCGCGCGGCCTCCACCTTCTGCCCGTCTTCTGACAGCATCACGATCGTGCGACCGTCCAGGGTGAAGTTCACCGGGAAGATGACCGGCAGCGCACCTGCGCTGAAGCCCAGGCGGCCGATCGACATGCCCGAGATGAGGTCGAGGCACGTCGCCTCGTCGAGCACACGGAGGCCATGGTGATCGGTGGCCGTGCTCCCGGCGGCACCGACCTGGGCACTGGCCACCTCCTGGCGGGCGCGGCCGAGGGCTGCCTCGGCCACCTCAGCGTCTCCGAAGGGACCGCCACCCCGGCCGTCCCTCCTGGTCCTCACAGGATCCATGGGATCCATCCTGGTGACCGGCGAGGCGGACCGGCAGGGGCATTGGTCCCGATCCACCAGGGGCTGAGGCCCTCTCGACGGGTCACCGGGGCGGGTCGAACCGGAACGGCGACGCGACAGGAGCGCCGGTGACCGGCCACGACCCGGCGACGGTCGCGGAGACCCACATCTCCACGCTCTTCTTCGTCGACGACCTGGTGCTCAAGCGGAAGAAGCCGGTGCTGACCGGGTTCGTGGACTTCCGGGACGCTGCGTCACGGCTCGCTGCGTGCCGTCGGGAGGTGGAGCTGAACCGCCGGCTGGCGCCCGACGTCTACCTCGGCGTCGCGGACGTCTCGATGGAGGGAGAGGTGATCGACCACATCGTGGTGATGCGGCGGCTGCCACCGTCGCGGCGCCTGACCGCGCTCCTGGGCTCCCCCGCCGTGCACGAGCACCTCGCCTCGATCGCCGACCTGGTCGCCGACTTCCACCAAGGGGCCGGACGGGGGCCGGAGATCGACCGATCCGGCACCACCGACTTCGTCGCCGACCTGTGGCGCAGCGGCGTCGACCAGCTCGACGGGTTCGTCCCCGAGGTGCTCGATGGCGACGACGTGGCCTGGATGCGAGGGGCGGCGCTCGAGTACCTCGCCGGCCGTCGCCCCTTGTTCGACGAGCGGATCCGGGCCGGGCGGATCGTCGACGGGCACGGCGACCTGCAGTGCGAAGACGTGTTCTGCATGGACGACGGTCCGCGGATCCTCGACTGCCTCGAGTTCGACGACCACCTGCGGTGGGGCGACGTCGCAGCCGACGTGGCCTTCCTCGCGATGGACCTCGAGCGGTTGGGGCACCCGGAGCTGGTGGCCGAGCTGGTCGACCGGTACCGGGACCGCACCGGCGACAGCTGGCCCGCTTCGCTCCTCCACCACTACGTCGCCTACCGCGCCCACGTCCGCTCGAAGGTCGCGTGCCTGCGGCACGACCAGGGCGACGCCGATGCGGCCGAGGTGTCCCGCTCGCTGCACCGCCTGGCGCTCGACCACCTCCGCGCAGGACGGGTCACCGTCACGCTCGTGGGCGGGACCCCCGGATGCGGCAAGTCGACCCTCGCCCGTGGCCTCGCCGAGCTGACGGGCGCCGTCGTGCTGTCGTCGGACGTGGTGCGCGACGAGGTGGTGCCTCGCGATGCACCCCCAGGTGAGGCCCGAGGGGACGGCGCCGGGCGGAGCGAGGTGGGCGGTGGCCGCTACCGACCGGAGCTGGTCGCCCGG
>JBIQID010000015.1:19722-36091 GCA_044508215.1 Actinomycetota bacterium
CGCCGGGCGGAGCGAGGTGGGCGGTGGCCGCTACCGACCGGAGCTGGTCGCCCGGGTGTACGAGGAGCTGCTGGCACGGGCCGAGGCCCTGGTCGAGCGGGGCGAACGCGTGGTGATCGACGCCTCCTGGTCGGACGGACGGCGACGCGCAGCGGCGCGGGAGCTGGCGAGCCGGGCAGCCGCACCGCTCCTCGAGATCCGCTGCACCTGCCCCTCCGAGGTGGCCGCCCGGCGGATCGAGGCCCGGTCGCGCCGGGGCACCGACCCCTCCGAGGCCACGGTCGAGGTCGCCGGCGCGCTCGCCGCAAGGTTCGACCACTGGCCCGAGGCCACCGACCTGGACACGACCGATCCGCCCGACGCCGTGGCGGCGCAGGCCGTGGCGGCGCACCGCGAGCTGGTGGCCGCGTCACCGTGGACGGGGGAACCCTGACCTGACCGGTGGCCACACCACGCGGCGACCGCGGCAGTGGCTACGCCCACGGCCCCGCTGCCCGTGGCTACTCGTGCGAGCGTTCGGCGCGTTCGCCTTCTGCCTGGCGCTCGGCCTGCACCTCCGTGTCGGACGGCATCTCGTCTCCCGTGGGGTGCCGCTCCAGGCGATCGTCGTCCGACTCGCCGGGGCGTCCGGTCGCACGGTCGTGGAGTGCCTCCGGCTCGCCGTTGCGCCGGTCGGCCTCCTCCATGTCCTCGTAGGCGGTCCGCTGGGTCGCGTGCTCGGTGTCCTGCATGGTCTGCTCCTGCGATCTCGTGGCCTACGCCGGCTCCCCCGGCTCGGCCACGTCGTCCGGGTCGTCGAGGGTCGCCCCGGGCGACCCGTTGGGCAGGTCGGGACGCTCGTCGGGGTCGGCGAGGTCCTCTCTCGACTCCGGGGCAGCGTCGTCTCGGGTCGTGTCGGGCATGGGTGTTCGGTCCCCGCTCGACCTCGGGTTCAGACCCGCCGTCCGGCACCCGGATGACCCCGGCCTACGCTCGGCCGCATGCGCTGGACGGTGCACGGTGAGCGGCGGATCTACGAGAGCGACTGGATGTCGGTGGCCCTGGTCGACGTGGAGCTACCGGACGGCGCCCGGTTCGAGCACCACGTCCTCCGCGTTCCGGCGCCAGCCGCCGGCACGGTCGTCACCGACCCGGAGCGCGGCGTGCTGCTGCTGTGGCGCCACCGGTTCATCACCGACACGTGGGGCTGGGAGATCCCTGCGGGTCGGGTCGACGAGGGCGAGACGCCGATCGAAGCGGCGGTCCGCGAGACCATCGAGGAGTCGGGTTGGCGTCCGCTGGGCGTCGAGCACCTCACCACCTACCACCCCAACAACGGCACGTCCGACTCGCAGTTCCACCTCTACCTGTCGAGCGGCGCCGAACACGTGGGTGAGCCCACCGACGTCAACGAGGCCGAACGGATCGAGTGGCTCTCGTGGGACGCCCTGCGCGACGAGATCGCAGCGGGCCAGGTCGGCGACGGCCTGAGCCTCACCGCGCTGCTCTGGGTGATGGCCGGCTTCGGGCCGGCCGGCTCAGACGGCGCCGCTCAGCGCTCCGATCCTCCGCACGGCTGAGGCGAAGAGCAGGTCGGGGGCCTGCTCGGCGGCGCGGTGGGCGCGCTCGAAGGTGTCGATGTCGTCCAACGCATCGGTGAGCGCCACCGCGAGCCCCTCGTCCATCAGGCGCTCGAGCTGGGCGGAGCCCGTGCGATCGGAGCTCATCGGCACCCCCACGAACAGCTCGGGCCGGGGCTCCCGGAGCCCGATCAGCCAGTAGCCGCCGTCGAGCGCAGGCCCCAGCACCGCGTCCACACCTGGCCGGCAGAGCAGTTCGACGGCCCGCTCCACCGAGTCGGTGCCGGCGTGCGGCGTGTCCATCCCGACCAGCACCGCAGGTCCACCGACGTCGTCGAACGCTGCAGCAAGGCGCTCGTCGAGCCCGCCGCCACGCTGGCCGATCACCTCGAAGGGCGGTGGAGCCCAGCCGCCGTCCTCGCCGTCGAGGACCAGCACGTACCGGCCCGCACGGAGGTCTCCGACCGTCGACAGGGTGTCGGAGAGGGCTGCGAGCGCCACCTCGGCCGCTTCCTCCGGGGTGCACGGCGGGCACAGGCGGGTCTTCACCCGCCCTGGCACCGGTGCCTTGGCGAGGACGATGAGCGCGACATCCGTCGGCGAGATGCCGGGCGCGGCAGCTGGGTCGACCGCCGGCTGCGCAGCCTCCCGGCCCGTCACCGCGCTCCCCCACCCGACACGTGCAACCAGGCGAACCAGCGGCCTTCGTGGCAGGCCGTGCGACAGGTCGCGAAGCCGTTCGACGCGGCCAAGCCACCGATCGCGTCCACGCCCACCCATGCCCACGGGAACCACGGACCGCTGCCGCCGCTGTCGTCGCAGAGGCGCACGCGGTCACGGACGAGGGGTCGCCCGGGCGGGTCGACCTCGATCAGCGCGACGCCGTCGTCGCGCAGCAGCTCCCTCACCCGCTGGAGCAGCGCATCCGGGTCGCCGCCGATCCCGACGTTGCCGTCGAACAGCAGCGCGGACCCCCACGTCCCCTCACCGGGCAACGGGTCGAAGACCGAGCGGCACAGGGTCTCGACCCCGGCACGTCGGGCCATCCTCACCGCCGACGGTGAGGAGTCGATGCCCAGGGCGGGCACGCCACGAGCGGCCAGCGCAGCGACGAGCCGCCCGGGGCCGGAGCCCACGTCGAGCACGGGAGCCGGAAGGGACAGCACGAGGCGGCGCTCCAGCGTCGTCGCAGGGTCCGTCCACACGCCCAGCTCCAGCGCCATGCGCCGCCCGGTCCGCGCGCCCACCATCGTCACGGTGTCGGTCATGCGCCGGGCACTTACCCCGCACCGCGCGACGTGCAGACGCAACGATCGTCACGTCGCGGCCCGGGCCTACGATCACCGCGGTGGCGAAGGGGAGGTCAGGGACGACCCAGCTCCCGCAGCAACCGGGACATGTCCTGCACGGCTCGGAGCGTGCCCCTGACGGTTCCGGTCACCTTCGAGCGACCCTCGCGGCGGCGGTACGGGACGGGCTCCTCGACCACCCGCCAGCCGTCGCGGTGGGCACGCATCACCATCTCCAGCGGCCAGCCGGACCTCCGGTCCGCGATCCCGAGGGCGAGGAGGTCCTCGCGGCGTGCGGCTCGCATCGGCCCGATGTCGGAGATCCGGAGGCCGGTGCGGCGTCGCAGCTCCCACGCCAGCACCCGGTTGGCCACCCGGGCGTGGAGCGGCCACGCACCACGCTCCGGCTTCCGGGCGCCCACCACCAGGTCGGCCTCGCCCTTCGCGACGGGCCCCACGACCCGGAGGAGGTCGGCGGGATCGAGGCTGGCGTCGGCATCCATGAAGCAGACGATGTCGTCATCCGCTGTGGCGAGACCCGTCCAGCACGCAGCGCCGAAGCCCCGCTGTGGCTCCTCCACGACCACCGCCCCGAGGTCACGCGCCACCTCGGCGGTGCGGTCGGTGGACCCGTTGTCGACCACGATCGCCCGGTAGCCCGGCGGCATCCGCTGGAGCACCCACGGCAGCGCCTCCTCCTCGTCGAGCGCTGGCAGGACGACGTCGGGCACGAGCCACATCATTGCCGGGGTAGACGTCGCCCGTGCGCGTGATCGTCACCGGCGGTGCCGGCTTCATCGGATCCCACCTGGTCGACCAGCTCTGCGACCGCGGCCACGACGTGGTCGTCGTCGACTCGCTCGACCCCGCCGCGCACGACGGGCCGCCCGAGTGGCTCCACCCGTCCGTCCGGTACCTGTGGCGGGACGTGCGTGACCCCGGGGTCTGGGAGGAGCTCCTGGCGGAGGCGGACGCGGTGAGCCACCAGGCGGCGAAGGTCGGCCTCGGCGTGGACCTCGGCGACGTCCGGGACTACGTGGCAGCCAACGACGAGGGCACCGCCACGATGCTCTGGGCGATGCACCGGCTCGGCTGGGAGGGCCGGCTGGTCCTCGCCTCGAGCATGGTCGTGTACGGCGAGGGCCGCTACCGCTGCGGCGAGCACGGTGTGGTGCGTCCCGGCCCGCGGCGCGTCGAGGACCTCCGGGCCGGGCGGTTCGAGCCGACGTGCCCCACCTGCGGCTCCGACCTGGCCCCTGACCTCGTCCCCGAGGACGCCCCGAGCGACCCGCGCAACGTGTACGCCGCCACCAAGCTGCACCAGGAGCACCTCTGCGCGGCGTGGGCGCGGGAGGCGGGCGCCACGTGGTGCGCCCTCCGCTACCACAACGTGTACGGGCCCCGGATGCCGAGGGACACGCCCTATGCCGGCGTGGCGTCGATCTTCCGCAGCCAGCTCGAGTCAGGGACCGCTCCGCAGGTCTTCGAGGACGGGGGGCAACGGCGCGACTTCGTCCACGTGGGCGACGTCGCCCGTGCGAACGTCCTGGCGCTGGAGCACCCGGGTCCCCTTCCGCCCGCCCTCAACGTGGCGTCGGGCCGACCCTGCACGCTCCTCGAGATGGCCCGCGCCCTCTCCTCTGCCGAGGGGCGGGATCTCACGCCGGAGGTGACGGGGGCGTTCCGGACCGGGGACGTCCGGCACGTCACCGCGGACGCCTCGCTCGCCGAGGCCGCCATCGGGTTCCGCTCGGCCGTGGCCCCCGAGGACGGGCTGGTCGAGTTCGCCTCCGCGCCCCTCCGGCGCGCTCCTGCCGGGCGTTGAACGCGGGCACATGAGCCGGTCCGCCCCGTCCGCTCGCGCTCGTTCCGCCGCACTGCTGGGCGCGGCCGCGGCGACGGTCCTCCTCGTGGTCCTGTGGGGACGGGACCTCGAGGGATCGACCCGGGCGCTGCACCTGGGGGCCGCGCCGTTCTACGGGACGTGGGACCTCCGGCTGGGGTGGCGGACGATCCCCGCCGTGGCGCTGGCGGCCGCGCTCGTGGCGGGTTGGCCCGCCCTCGCCGACCGCCTCCGGTGGAGCTGGGCGCTGGTCGCATCGGCTGCGGCGTCGATGGCCTGGAGCGTCGCCCTGGCGGCGAGCGACGGCTGGGACCGCCTCTGGTCACCCCTCGTGACGAAGTGGGAGTACCTGCCGCTGGCGAGGTCGATCGATCGACCGGGCGAGTTCGTCTCCGGCTTCCTCGACCGGATCGACCAGCTCCCCACCCACGTGCGTGGCCACCCTCCCGGGGCGGTGCTGCTCTTCTGGGTGGTCGACCGGTTCGCGTCGAGCGACATGGGCGCCGCCCTTTTGGTCGTCGCGGCAGGTGCGTCGACGGCTCCCGCAGCGCTCGTGGCGCTCGACCGGCTGTGCGGGCGGGCGGTGGCCCGGCGGGCCCTGCCCTACGCAGGGCTGGCACCGGCGGTGGTGTGGATGGCGACCTCCGCCGACGCCCTGTTCGCGGCGCTCGTGGCGTGGGCGGTGGCGCTGGGAGCCGTCGCCGCCACCGCGGAGGGTCGCGCCGCACGCATCGCCACAGCTGCCGGGAGCGGGCTCGTCGCGGGGCTCGCGCTCGCCGCCACCTACGGCGCCGTGCTCTTCCTCGCGCCGCTGTGGGCCGTCGCCGCGGTCACGGTGGTGCGGCAGCGCCGCGACCCGGCCCGACCTGCACTGCTCCTCGCCGTGGCGGCGGCGGGGGTCGCCGTGGTGCTCGGAGCGTTCGCCGCGTCCGGGTTCTGGTGGTTCGACGGCGTGTCGGCCACACGGGAGCAGTACCTCGCGGGGGTGGCCCCGGAGCGCCCGTACCGCTACTTCGTGGTCGCCAACCTCGCGGTGCTCGCCGTGGCGTGCGGCCCTGCTGCGATCGCCGCCCTGGGCCGCTGGCGGGCGAAGGGCTCCACGCTGGTGGCCGGCGCGCTGGTCGGCGTGCTGGCCGCCGACCTGTCGGGGTTCACGAAGGGGGAGGTCGAGCGCATCTGGCTGCCCTTCGTGCCGTTCGTCGTGCTCGCCACCGCGTGGCTCCCCGACCGTCCGGCGGCCCGCCGCACGTGGCTCGGCGCGCAGCTCGGCGTGGGGCTGGTCGTGCAGGTGGTGTTGCGGAGCCATTGGTGAGGTCGGCGAGAGGCCCTGCGCGAGACTGACCCCGCCATGCAGCTCGTCACGCTCTCGATCCGCCCGGAGGTCTTCCGCGAGTCCTGGGCGCACATCAGGCACTTCATGCCGTGGGTCGACAGTGCGCTCGTCGTGACGCCGGAGCGGCTCGCCGACCGGTTCGAGGCCGCTGACGTCGCCGTGCTGAGCGACGAGAAGGTCACCGACATGACCTCCGCCCAGCTCGCCGCTCTCGACCACCAGAGCCGCAACTCCGCACTGCGCCGCGGCCTCGCCTCGCGGGCGGAGGTCGATGACGTCGTCCTGATGTCAGACGACGACAGCCGCCCGCTCAAGCCGGTCGACCGGTCGCTCTTCGTCGATCCCGACGGACGCCACCGTCTGTTCTACTTCTACGACCTCGCGGCTTGGCCCGGGCGCAGCACCCCGTTCGACGAGGGCCAGCACGCCACCGCCGAGATCCTCGGCTACCTCGGCTGCGAGCGGCTCGCCTACGCCTCGCACCAACCGCAGATCATCCGGACGGCGCACCTGCGGGAGGTCTGGAAGACCCTCGGACGGCTCACCGACTCGACGCTGGTCTGCGAGTGGGGGACCTACGGCAACATCGCCCGCCACCTCCACCCCGACGACTTCGCCGAGCCCGAGCCCTACCGGACGCTCGGCTGGCCGATGTTCCCCGGAGAGTGGCCGTTCTGGGTCCGCCCGGCGGAGTACGTCTTCGAGAACTTCTACCCGCACCTGTACGAGCCGGGCGGGCTGTTCGCCGGCCTGCCGACGGGCCTCGACCCGGAGCGGGTGGAGCGGCACTCCGTGGAGAAGATCCTCCGCTGGTCGTCCTTCGGGCGGCGAGCGAGCGCACTCGACTTCCCCGACGACGTCGAGAACCCCTGGATCAAGCGTTCGCCGGTGCGGAAGGCGACGTTCGCGGTGCTCCGCCGGATGCGGAAGGCGTACGACTACCTCGCCCTGGAGGATCGAGCGCGCCTGTCGGAGCTGTCGGGGACCGTCTCGCGGATGGCCGAGGAGACGCGCCACGAGCGCAACGAACGGCCGTGACCACCGTCCGGCAGGGACCGCGACGCCCCGGAGGCCCACCGGTAGATTCGGCCGCCGTGGCCGATCCCCACCCCGACGTCGACGACGGCCCTCCACGCCTCGCCGTCACGCTGATGCTGCTCGCGGCGGCGATCCCGCTGGTCGCGAGGTTCGTGGTCGGCACCGAGCTGTGGCTGGACGAAGCGCTCAGCGTCAACATCGCGAAGCTCCCGATCTCCGACCTGGCCGAGGCGCTCCGACACGACGGCCACCCCCCGCTGTACTACGTGCTGCTGCACGGCTGGATGCAGGTGTTCGGCGACGGGAACCTCGCCGTGCGAGCGATGTCGGGCGTGATCTCGCTCGCCGCGCTGCCGCTCGCCTACGCCGTCGGCCGGCGCATCGGCGGCACGCGCCTCGCGCTGCTCACGACCTGGGTGCTCGCACTCTCCCCGTTCTTCCTGCGCTACGGGAGCGAGACCCGGATGTACTCGCTCGTGATCGTGCTGGCGCTGGCCGGCTACCTCGCGGTGACGAGCGCACTCGAGTCCCCCTCCCCGGTCTCCCTCGTGGGCGTCGGGCTCGTCACCTCGGCGCTGCTGTGGACGCACTACTGGGCCCTCTGGCTCCTGGCGACGGTCGGCGCCCTGCTGGTGCTCGACGTGATCGTCCGGAAGCGGGAGGGGCGCAGCCTGCGCCCGCCCCTCTCCGTGATGGGCGCCATGGCGGCGGGTGGCCTCGCGTTCGCTCCGTGGCTGCCGGTGATGCTCTACCAGCTCGAGCACACGGGCACGCCGTGGTCCGAGCCGTTCCGGCCGGCCTCGGTGTTCATCACGACGGTCATCGACTTCAGCGGCGGGCCGTACAGCGAGGCCCAGGTGCTGATGCTGTGCACGGTCCTGCTCGCCGTGCTGGGCCTCTTCGCCGTGGGCCGCGACGCCACCAGCCTCACCCTCGACCTGCGGACGCGCGTCGACGCCCGCCTCCCCGCCGCGCTCGTGCTGGGGACGATGACGCTCGCGAGCCTGGTCAGCCTGGTGATGGGCTCGGGGTTCGCCAGCCGCTACGCGGCGGTGTTCTTCCCGTTCTGGGTCGTCCTGGTCGCGATCGGGCTGTCGAGGTTCGTCCCCGGCACCGCCCGGACGGTGGTGTTCGCCGCGTTCGCCGTGCTGTCGCTCGTCGGGTGCGCCTTCGTGTTCCGCCAGGACCGGACGCAGGCCGGTGAGGTGGCCGACGCGATCCGAGAGCGCGGCGACGTGCCGTCCATCGTGGTCACCTGTCCCGACCAGCTGGGCCCTGCGCTGGCCCGGGCGCTCGGCGCGAGCTTCGACGTGCGCACCTACCCGCGGATGGCAGCGCCCGAGCAGGTCGACTGGGTGGACTACGGCGAGAGGAACGCCCGGAACGATCCCGACGCCTTCGCGAAGGACCTGCTCGAACGGGCGGGGGATCGCACGATCTGGTTCGCGTACGGCAACGAGTACCTGACGCTCGAGGGGCAGTGCGCCCGGGTGGCGACGCGGATCACGGAGGCGAGGCCGGGGCGGATCGCCGTCACCGCGGTCCCGACCGACTACTACGAGCCCATGACCCTGATGGAGTTCCCAGCTCCCGAGAGCCCGTGAGCGCAACGCCCGAGACGGTGCCGAGAGAGCGCCGGACCCCGTGGGTGGACATCGTGGCGGCGTGGGTGGTCGCCCGGGTGGTGGTGGCCCTGGGGTTCGCAGCAGCGCAGGGCATCGCCACCCAACTGCCCGGGACGTCGTTCCTCCACCTCGACCAGGGCCTGCTCACCTGGGACGGCGACTGGTACTCGGCCCTGGCCGAGCGTGGCTACGCAGGCAACGCCACGGAGGGCCTCCGGTTCTTCCCGCTCTACCACCTGCTGGCGCAGGGGATGTCCTTCGGCACGGTCACCGACGCAGCGCTGCTCGTCATCTCGAACGGCTGCGCCCTCGTGGTGCTGTGGTTGCTGCACCGCCTCGTGGTCGAGCAGTTCGACGACGAGGCGCTGGCCCGTCGGAGCGTCTGGCTGATGGCGCTGTTCCCCGCCGCCGGGGCGTTCGTCTTCGCCTACAGCGAGTCGCTGATGCTCGCCCTCACCCTCGCGATCTTCCTCCTGGCGCGGCGGGACAGGTGGTGGTGGATCGTCCTCGCTGGTGTGGCGACGGGCCTGTGCCGACCCGTGGCGGTGCTCCTGTGCATCCCGCTCGCCCTGCTCGCCTGGGAGGGCTGGCGTGCCGCCGGTGCGGGCGGACGCCTCGCCCGTGTCGCTGCGGTGCTGAGCCCGGCTGTCGGGGTGGGCGCCTACCTCGCCTGGGTGGACGTGGTGCACGGCAGCTGGCGGATCCCGATCGACGCCCAGCGCGAGATCCGCAAGGGCTTCCAGGATCCGTTCACCCGGTTGTGGGACGCGGCGCGGCACGTGCTCACCGACTCGCAGCTCGACGCCCCGTCGCTGGCGTTCGCACTGCTGTTCATCGCCGCGATCGCCTGGTCGGTGCGCCGCCAGCCCGCCTCGTGGTGGCTGTACTCGGCCGCCACCGTGCTGGTGGCGATCTCGGCTCCCGTGATCGACTCGACGGGCCGCTACGGCCTGATGGCGTTCCCGTTGATCGTCGCCGTGGCCCAGGCGATCCGAGACGATCGGTGGACGTGGCCGGTGCTCGCCCTGTCGTCGGCGGGCCTCGCCTCGCTCACCACGATGACGCTCCTGGGCGGCTACGTGCCCTGACCCGAGCGGGGGCAGGCCTCAGCGAGGCGTGCGGAGGTCGCCCGAGTTCCGGCCGTCGTGGCCGAAGCGCGACCAGCCGTCGAGCGAGTCCGACGCCGCGCCGGTGCGCCAGACGAGCAGCAGCCCGTCCCGGCGGGTGACCGCCATCTCGGCCGAGCCGTCGCCGTCGAGGTCGCCGAACCCAGGCGTGCCCACGACCCAACCCCCGGTGAGCTTGGGGAAGCCGGCCGGCACCTGCCCGCGTGCGTCCACCGCGTCGACGAGCTGCACGCCGTTCCCGGCGACGACGTCACGGTCGCCGTCCCCGTCGACGTCGACGATCGCCGGCGTCACGAAGAACGCCAGGTCGCTCGTGCGGAACGGGAAGCCGGGGAGCATCCGGGACAGGTCACGGGTCGACCAGGCCGAGAGCTGCGTGTCGCCCTGCTGGTCGCCGGGCAGCAGCTGGTCGAGCGCCTGGCGCAGCCCGACCGTCGGCGCCGCGACGTCCGCCACGCCGTCACCGTCGAGGTCGCCGAGCGCCGGACCTCCGAACGCCGACACGATCACCCCGCCGTCCTGGCTCGTCGCGGCGCCACCGAAGGGCGAGCCCACCCACGGCAGGGCGAGCCGCAGTCCCGTCCACGCCTCCAGGGCAGAGCGGCCGCTCCGGTCCAGGACGAAGATCGGGCCGGCCGAGCTCGTGGCGACCACGTCCACGACGCCGTCGCCGGTCACGTCACCGATGGCGGCCTGCGTGTTCACCCCGGCGCCGACGGTGGGCAGCACCTCGGTCTTCAGCATGGGCAGCTTGGTGGGCCAGCCCGGCAGGTAGGCCTGCTCGTGCGGGTGCACCGGGAAGCGGTCGACGAGCGAAGGGTGCGCCGCGCCGTCGCCCCAGATCGCGTAGAGGCGCGTGTTCCCGCTCACCCCCGGGATGCCGATCGCCGGGAACACGTCGACGCCCTCGAAGTAGGCCTCCTGGGCGCCCACGACGATCTCGTCGCGCCCGTCACCGTCGAGGTCGCCCACCGCGGGCGTCACGATCAGCTCGCCGCCCAGCGTTGCCGTGCCGGCCAGCTCCACCGCGTGCGTCTGGGGGTCGACCGCTCGCACGGCGTGGGGATCGACCAGGAGGACCGGGAAGCCCTCGACGGTCCGCCCGTCGTGGTGCCAGGCGTAGACGTGGCGGTCGAGCGCTGCGGCCACCAGCTCGAGGTCGCCGTCGCCGTCCAGGTCGCCGGCCGCCGGCGACGCGAGGAACCCGGGCTTCAAGCGGTTCACCTCGTCGGTCGCCGACTGCTGTGACAGCGCCGGGTCGACCGCGCGTCGCCAGCGCAGGGTGCCGTCGGCCGCCCACACCGAGATGCGACCGCCGGCGTCGGTCACGGCCACCTCCGGCGAACCGTCGCCGTCGAGGTCCGCGACCACGGGCGCACCCACCCCGACCGCGTCGTGCGGCTGCTCGATCCCGTCCGCGGCCGCAGTCGGTGAGCCGGAGGGCCACCACTGCGACGGCTCGGTCCGCTGCGGCCACCCCGGCACGTCACGACCCTGGGCGTCGAGCACGTGGGCCACCCCGTGGTCGGTGGCCACCACCAGCTCCTCCGCCTCGTCGCCCACCAGGTCGGCGAACACGGGGCTGGACGCCCCGACGCCGTCGACCCAGAGCGGGTAGCCGTCCATCCACGTGGGATCGTCCTCGACGAACACCTGCCGCTGCGCCACGGCGTGACGACCCTCGGCGTCGGTCACCACCACGCGGATGCGCACGGCGGAGCGGTCCTCGGGGTCGCCGTGCGAGGCCGGCGGCGCCGCTGCGACCTCGGCCAGGTCGAGGCGTGCCAGCGTGCCGGCGACCGGGGCGGTGAGCCCGCTGCGGTGCTCGACGGTGCGCCAGACGTCCTCACCCGGGTGGGGCGGCGGCTGGAGGCCGGTGGTCCACTGCACCGTCAGGTCGTAGGCCGGCGAACGGGGCGCGCCCACGGCACCGCGCACCTCGACGGTCCCCTGCGGCGCGAGCACCTCGAACCAGCGGGGGCCGGTGAGGTCGGCTTCGGGCGGGATCTCACCTTCGGACGCGGCACGCACGGCCTCGAACGCGTTCACTCGGCCGAAGCCGAACGTGGCGTCCCAGCCCGGCGTCGTCGGGTAGCGGTTGAAGGGGTCCGGCCGCTGCTCGTTCGCCGGCTCCCCCGGGCGGGGCGTCGCGAAGTCGACGTCGTCGGCCGTGGCGCGCAGGAGCTGCGCGACCTCGTTCGCCGACAGCTGCAGACCGGCGTCACGTGCTGCGGAGACGATGAGCCCCACCATGCCGGCGCCGAGGCCGGTGGCTCCGGAGCTGCACGACGACGAGGGGACGGCGACCCACGCGATCGCGCCCCGGTTCGTGCACCCGTTGAGCGCGAGCACGTCGGTCTCCACGCCGGGCAGGTCGTTGAGCGCACCGAGGAAGTCGGTGACCCGGGTGATCGAGTTCACCGGGATCGTGTGGTCCATCGCGGCGGGGAGGTTCGGGTGCTTCGACGCTTCGTCCGCCATCGAGGCCACCACCGGCACGCCACGTGCGTAGGCGGCGTCGACGGCCTGCTGGGCCTGGGGCGGGTTGTTCAGCGCGCCGAGCGCCTCCTGGATCACGTCGGCGCCGGAGTCGAGTGAGAACAGCACGCCTGCGGCGAAGCGGTTGCCGTCGGCGATGAACGAGTCGGCCACGCGGACCGGCAGGAACCGGCAGTCGGGGCAGGTGCCCACCGCCCCCTCACCGTCGGCCGGCGCCGTGGAGTCACGGGCCTCGCCGGTCCCGTGCCCGTAGCGCACGTCGTCGTAGGGGTCGTTGTCACCCCAGAGCAGGTCCCAACCGGAGATGTCGTCGACGTAGCCGTTGCCGTCGTCGTCGACGCCGTCGGAGAACCTGGGATCGAGGATGAGGTCCTGGGGATCGAGCACCCCGTTCTCGTTGCGGTCGACCACGAGCGGGTCGTCCGCGTAGTCGGAGATCGTGAACCGGCCGTCGCCGTTCGCGTCGTGCACCGTCGACCCGCTCGGCGGCGGCAGCTCCCCCTGGTTGAGGTACGCCGCGTCGGCGAGCTGGGCCATCTCCTCGGGGTCCTGCCACTCGATGCCGGAGTCGAGCACCGCGATCAGGACGTCGTCGCGGCCCTTCGTGATCCCCCAGGCGAGGTCGACACCGGGTCCACGCTGGCCGCAGAGGTGGTGGACCGAGCCGGCCCGTTCGGGGATCCGGCCCGAGGTGAGCTCGTAGTCGTGGTCGTCGAACTCCTCGGGGAGCGCGGAGCGATCGGGGTCCTCGTAGCGGGCGCGGCTGCAGTCGGGTGGTGGGGGTCGGTCGATGTCGCGGCTGACCACCGCACGGGAGGCCGGCGCGCCGGGAGCGGTGCCACCGGGGCCGGTGGGCCGGTCCGGCGGTGTGCACGCCCCCACGATCGCGACCGCGCAGGTCAGGCCAACGAGGACGCTCCGCCGGTTCCGCCACCTCACCTGCCGGAACGTACTGGCAGGCGTCGGTCTGCTGCTCGGGAAACGTGCCCCTCAGCGGAGCAGCGTCGCGAGCGCCCAGACCGCAGCGATGGCGCCGACGACCACGAACCCGACCGTGCGGGCGAGCGGCGGCGGCTCGCGGCGCTCGTCGAGCTCGCCGGGTTCGGCCGGCGGCGGCCGGAAGAACGCTGCCAGGTTGCCCACGACCATGGCCGCACCGAACGCGAGCACGAGCCACGGCAGCAGGTCGTCACCCAGGAAGAGCACCTCTTGGGCGATCACGTCACACCTTCCGTCGTGTCATCGAACCGTCACGCCCTGAGGCAGGGCCTTCGCCGAATGCGGTTGCACGGCCACGCTCAGTGTGCCCTGAGGCACTCTCCGCGCCGCACCGATCGCCGCAAGCGATGACCTGGTGGCGCTCATCGCTGCAAATCATCGAAGCGTTGGACTTTTCTGCTCAAGCGGAGGGAAGGAAGGACGATACTCACTACATCAGCGGATTCGCCCCCGCTGATGCAACCGGGGTAGCGGAGTGGGGGACACAACATCTCCCTCCAAACGCATCGCCACCAGCGCTTTCCAGGTGCTGGCGCCGTGGCTCCCACTCCACCCCTGGTCCCCTTCGAGGAGCTCCCGCCCGCGGGAGCTCCTGTCGCGTCGGGAGAGGTTGGGCGCGGGGGCGATCCATCATCGACAATGGCGGGATGGCAGCTCCCAGCTCGAACGTGTCGCCGCAGCACCCGAAGGACCGCCCGTGGCTGATGCGGACCTATTCCGGTCACTCGACCGCGAAGGCGTCGAACGAGCTGTACCGCACGAACCTCGCGAAGGGGCAGACCGGGCTGAGCATCGCCTTCGACCTGCCGACGCAGACCGGGTACGACCCCGACCACGTGATGGCCCGCGGCGAGGTCGGCAAGGTGGGCGTGCCCGTCGCACACCTCGGCGACATGCGGACCCTCCTCACCGAGATCCCGCCCGGCGAGATGAACACGTCGATGACCATCAACGCCCCCGCGGCGTGGATGCTCGGCCTCTACATCGCGAACGCCGCCGAGCAGGGCGTCGAGAGCCGCCAGCTGCGGGGCACCACCCAGAACGACATCGTGAAGGAGTACCTGTCGCGGGGCACGTACATCTTCCCGCCCGGGCCCAGCCGCCGGCTGATCGTGGACATGTTCGCGTTCTGCAACCAGCACGTCCCGAAGTGGAACCCGATGAACGTCTGCAGCTACCACCTGCAGGAGGCCGGGGCGACCCCGGCCCAGGAGCTGGCCTACAGCCTGGCGACGGCGATCGGGGTGCTCGACGCGGTGCGTGGGTCGGGGCAGGTCCCCGAGGACCGGATGTCCGAGGTGGTCGCCTCGGTGTCGTTCTTCGTGAACGCCGGCATCCGCTTCGTCGAGGAGACGGCGAAGATGCGGGCGTTCACCCAGATGTGGGACCGCATCACGCTCGAGCGCTACGGCGTCACCGATCCCAAGGCCCGTCGCTTCCGCTACGGCGTGCAGGTGAACTCGCTCGGCCTCACCGAGGCGCAGCCCGAGAACAACGTCCAGCGCATCGTGTTGGAGATGCTCGGCGTCACGTTGTCGAAGTCGGCGCGGGCCCGTTCCATCCAGCTGCCGGCGTGGAACGAGGCGCTCGGCCTCCCCCGCCCCTGGGACCAGCAGTGGTCGCTGCGGATGCAGCAGGTGCTCGCGCTGGAGTCCGACCTGCTCGAGTACGACGACATCTTCGACGGCTCGAAGGTGATGGAGGCCAAGACCGACGAGCTGATCGGCGCCGCACAGGCCGAGCTCGACGAGATCCTCGACCTCGGCGGGGCGTTCGAGGCGATCGAGGAGATGAAGGGTCGCCTCGTCCGGAGCCACACCGAGCGGATGCGGCGCATCGAGTCGGGCGATCAGGTCGTGATCGGCGTCAACGCGTTCACGGAGACCGCCGAGTCGCCACTGGGTGGCAGCGACAACATCCTGCGGGTCGACCCGAAGGTGCAGGACGAGGCGATCACGCAGCTCGAAGCGTGGCGCAAGGAGCGGGACGAGTCGGCCGTGAAGGCGGCGATCGACGAGCTGGCCCGTGTCGCGGGCACCGACGAGAACATCATGCCGGCGACGATCGCGCTCGCCGAGGCCGGCGGCACCACCGGCGAGTGGGCCGAGACGCTCCGGGAGATCTTCGGCGAGTACCGCGCCCCCACCGGCGTCGCTGCTGCTGCCGGCGCGGGTGGCGGCTCGGACTCGCTCCGTGCGACGGCCGAGCGGGTCCACTCGCTGCCCGGCGGCCCGCTGCGCGTCCTCGTGGCGAAGCCGGGCCTGGACGGGCACTCAAACGGTGCAGAGCAGATCGCCGTCGCAGCGCGTGACGCCGGGATGGAGGTGATCTACCAGGGCATCCGCCTGACACCTGCGCAGATCGCCGCTGCCGCCCGCGACGAGGACGTCGACCTGGTGGCGCTCTCGATCCTGTCGGGCAGCCACATGGAGCTGATCCCCGAGACCATCCGCCTGCTGCGCGGCGAAGGGGTCGAAGCTCCGGTCGTGGCAGGCGGGATCATCCCCGACGACGACCAGCCGAAGCTCGTCGATGCCGGCGCCGAGCGGGTGTACACGCCCAAGGACTACGACCTGGGGCGGATCATGTCGGACATGGTCGACATCGCCGCAGGCGCCCGGGAGAAAGCTTGAGTTCCAACGGGGCGCGCCGATGGAGTGACGTGCGCTTCCGACGGTTCATCGGCGCGACCATCGGCGGCATCGGGCTCGTGCTCGGTGTGGTCGGGATCGCTACCGGCTCCGCCACCTGGGCCCTCTTCGCCGGCATCGCGGCGCTTGCTGCCGGGGCCGTGGCCTACCTCGCTGAGGTCGCCTGCGCCCAGCAATCCGCGGACTCGGCCGAGCTCCGCCACCGGGTGGAGCGAGCCGAGGGCGAGACGGCACTGCTGCGGACCGAGCTCGAGGCCGCGCAGCGCCAGCTCGACTCCAACCAGGAGACGCTCCGCGAGCTGATAGCGGTCCCGCAGAACGCCACGCCCGCACCGCACGACCCCTCCGACACCCGTGTCCTCGCCGACCCGGAGACCAACCTCTTCTCAGAGGCGTACTTCCGGGT